>NZ_JBYSYW010000020.1:38007-96026 GCF_058783825.1 Pseudomonas sp. FW305-96 | reverse complement strand
ACCCCCTCTAGCCCCAGCACCATGCCCGCACTGAAAATGTCGCCTGCCGGTGTCAGCAGCTTGCCGCCCACCGCCCCTACTTCCGGGCGCCGGGCGTGCTCCAGAAGCAGGCCTAACCAGTCCTGCCCAAGTTCCGTCGTGGCGCCTTCCAGCCAGACCAGATACTCACCGCTGGCCTGCTGGGCAGCCTGGTTGCACAGGTACACCCAGGGCAGACCCGCCTTGAACGACAGGACACGCAATAGCCCACCTGCAATCTGTTCAACGGCCGCGAGCCAGGCGTGAACCTCTTCGTCGAGGTCGGTAGGTGCAATCAGCAGCACCTCCAGCACTTCATGGCGAGTGCGTTCCAGCAGCGAAGTGATGCAACGTTGGAACTGCGTCAATGTTCCTCGCAGCGGTATGAGAATGCTTACCGAGGCCTGCGAGGCCTGGCCATAGGCGATGCGGTAGCGCCCTGAAGGCAGGGTCGTCACCTTCCCCAGATCATAGCCACGGGCGTTGAGATGCCGAGCAATAGCGGCCTGCTCGTGAGGGCACGCCTGGCGTTGCGCCAAATCCTTGACCAGCAAGGGCGTAGCCACATGAGCAACGCAACCAAGGCCAAAATGCTCGATCAGGCGCAGCTGGTAGTCAAGTTCGAAGGCTTGCCCATAAGCGCCATCGAAACCGCCCAGTTGCAGCAACGCGTCCTGGCGCAACAACCAGTGCCCACCGAGCCCGCCCGGGTCTCCCAGCAACAGGTCAAGGTTCAGATCGGGGCGCAGCACCTCGCCAAGGCTGCCATCCGCGGCGCGACTGACCTCATCGGCATACAGCGCCACACATTCATCGGGCAGCACCGCCAGCTCACGACCGATGACCAGCAACGCATCATGACTAAAGACCACCCCCGCCCGCACGATCAACTGCCAGCGCGCCGTCGACCGCTGCACCAGGGCATTGACTACACTGGCCGTCTGGTTGCCGTCCCAGAACACATGCTCCACGCCAGGCACCACCTGCGAGGGGGCAAGCACCGTCACCTGAAGCGTATCGAGCGGGCAGCCCTCCAGGCTTTGCAGCGTACGAGCCAATGCTGCAGAGCCAACAGCGCCATCAGCGAGCACCCGTATGTCGAGAGTTGCCGTTGCCGGGCGCAGGCTGGCATCGGTCGATGCCAAACGTCGCTGCGCCATGCTGTGGCGCCCCTGCAGCCAGGCAGGCAGCGAGCGCGCAGGGGCCGTCGCCAGTAGCATGCGCGCAGCTGCCTGGGTCGTTTCGATAAAGCGATCCAGAGCCTCCCAAAACTCACGCTGCTGCATCAACAGGCGCTCACGCAGCATGCCAATCGTGCTTCTGGCCCGCTCGAGCTCATCCGGCTCAAGGCTCCAGGCTACGCCATGGCTTTTGCTTTCGTGCTGGGCAATCTTGTTGGGTGCCCAGCGGCTCGGCAGAACCACAGCCAGGCAACCACACAGCACTGCCTCGGCGGCCAGCCCCGAGGACTCACCGCAGTAGAAGTACTCGCACTGCTGGAACAAAACGCTCAGTGCCTCCCAGCTGTCTGGCCAGTGCGGCGTGATCTCGACAGCGTCTGCCGGCAGCAGTGACGGATCGATCGTGGCCTGCTGGCTACGCCCCAGGTAGTAGCAAACTTTGCCCGCAACCCGCTTGCTGGGGTCATCGCTGGGACGGAAAACGCTCAGATCGAACGCCGGGAGGAACATCACGCGGTCGGCCGGCATGCCTGGCTGCACCAGGTCACGGGTGTAGGCATAAAAGATGTCGTTATCGCCGAAGTCTGCGGTGGTTCTGATGAACCCTGGCTGATTCAGCAGATAGCGCACCACGATATTGGCGTTCAAGGGGTTGCCGTCGATGACCTCTGGGTAAACGGCAATGGGCTCCAGCCCCAACGCTTCATGGCGGCGCTTGATGTCGTCACTGAGAAAGGGCGTCACCAATTCTGGCTGGCCTTGGACAGTGACAATGTAGGCCTCCTGGCCAGAACGGTTCAGCGCGTCGCAGAGCATGTGCAAAACGCGAATGCCTGCAGAGCTGCGCCGGTATTCCGACACATAGATGTAATAGGGCTGAGGCCGCCTGGAAAAGAGTTCACGCATCAGCGTCACACCTTGAGCAAGAAATGGAAGGTCGCCGGGGCTACAGCCCCGGATCGATGGCACTGAAGCTCAGGCCGAACGCGGCAGTGCATGGGCCCAACGGGCCATGCTGTCGATGCAGCCGTCCAGCGAAGTCCAGGTTTGCAGCCCCAGTGCCTTGGCACGGTTTGTATCGGGCACGTAGAAAGAGCGCGCTGCGCCCTCTGGCCGCCCCAGGATGCGCAGCGGCTTGTGCGGCGCGACACGGGCAATGACCCGCTCAGCCAGCTCGGCGATAGTCACTGGCTGGTCGGAGCCGACGTTGTAGGCCTGCCCAGGTTCGCCGCGCACCAGCAACAGCAGTAGCCAAGCAGCCAGGTCGGCACCATGCAGGTAGCTGCGCACAGCCTCGCCGCTTGAATTGAGTACGATTTCGTCGGCGAACAGGGCATCGCGCACAAAGTTGCCGATAGCGAAGTGTGCATCCAGTGGCAGGCCGGGGCCTGCAAAAGCAAAGCAGCGGGTCATCACTACCGGCAGGCCATGGGCCTGGGCATAGAGGGCGGCCAGGGTTTCCTGCGCCCGCTTGCCTTCGCCGTACGCGCTGCCGGCCTGGTTGCTTGGGCAGGCACCGGCATGCTGCTCTGGCACCCCACGGTCACTAGGCAAGTCGCCGTACTGGGCGCCAGAGCCTGTAATTAGCACGCGCTCGCAACCGCTTTGCACAGCCAGGTCAAACACCCGACGGGCGCCTTCGACAATTGTTTCGAACAACGCCAAGGGCTGCGCATGAGCAGCGGCCGAAGTATCTGCTGCTGCATGCACGATCAACTGCGCAGGCCGCCCGGGCAGCGCGCCCAAGCGGCGAATGTCGGTGACCTGCCAACGCAGCCAGGCACATTCGCGATAGCCCGGCATTGCCGCCAGGAAAGCAGCCGGATCCCGCGAGACCAGCGTCACCTCGATGTCAGCCCCTACGCGGTTGAGCTGATTGACCAGCGCCAGCAGCCAGCGCCCGAAGAAGCCGGTTCCCCCGGTCACCAACAAGTGCTTGCCGGCCAACGCTTCATGCAACTCAGCCAGCACGGGCAGGCGCCGTAGCTCCTCGCCAACCTGGCCATCGCTACGCGGGTCGAACGCCTCGAACATCATGCCAACCTCGCCAGCACGCCCATCACCTCGGCTTTGCGCCAGCCGAGGTCAACCGGCAACAGGTGGCTATCGACCACCCTCAGCCCGGCACCCTCTACCAGCCGATGGAGTGCTTGCTGGGTAAAGAAGTTGATGTGTTCGTGCCAGTGCTTCTTGGCCCTGGCGAGGGTCAGGCTATCCGGATGCTCGCGCATCAGCGCCTCATGAGGCACTTCGAGATAAAGCAAAGTGTCGCGACCCATCGCTGGGAGGATCTGCTCGAGGAGCGACCTTGGCGATGAGACATGTTCCAGCACCTGGCAGCATGTCACCAGATCGTAGCGGCCACGCACCAATTGGTCCGGGCTGATCGACTCAGCCCCATCGGCCAGCTCTACCGCCGATATGTCATGCACGTGCAGCAGCGAATGCTGCCCCCGGAACGGCGTGTTCAGGCCGCTGCCACCTCCCCAGTCGAGCACCGCAGGCTGCCTGGGGACATGCCTTGCCAGCCAGTGCTCGACGTCGGCGATATAGTCCTCACGCCCGTGGTAATGCGCGGCCACGGCGGCATAGCCGGGTTCGTAGTGGTCGCGCTGGCGGGTGTAGGCTTCGTCCCGATAACCTGCATACAACGCGGCCATCTGCGTATCCGTGAAGCGGTAGTCGAGAAACAGCGCGCCACACACCTGGCACTGCACCGAATTGCACAGGGTGTAGGCCATGCCAACACGCAGGTCGCGCAGGCCCCATTCGACAGTGATCTCGACAGGGTCGTGATCAAAGACCCGCTTGGCCACGAAGGGCATCAGCACCGCGCCGGACTTGTCCAACTGCTCGCTGGCACAACAGATGCAGGCGCGGGCAATGAAGTCCCCAGGCGAGGTCACCATGTGCTGCGCCCCCCGTCGACCACCAGGTTCGTACCGTTCATGTAAGTGCTGGCATCCGAGCACAGGAAGGCTATCGCCCCCCGGTACTCGTCAGCCTCGGCCATGCGCCCCAGCGGAATGAGCTGGGTCAGGCGGCTGAGAAACACATCGTTCTGCCCAGCGAAAACACCCCCTGGAGACAAGGCGTTGCAACGTACGCCCTGCTCGCACCAGTAAGTGGCCAGGTACTTGGTCAGGCCAATCAGGCCATGCTTGACCACCGAGTAGGTCACAGGCTTCACCGGCTGGTTGTCCGCCTCTCGGCCATCGACCCGGTACAGACGCTGGTCCGGCGCAATGACGCCAAGATCAGAGGCAATGTTGATGATCACCCCACGCCCTTGGCTCGCCATCTGGCTGCCAAATATCTTGGCGCAATTGAAAGCGCCCCCCAGCCCCACGTCGATATCCAGGCGCCACTGCTCCCAGGGGAAATGCTCGAGCCGCGAGAAATCCTGGCCGTCGGTGTTTTCGACCTTGGGGTTGCGGGCAGCGTTGTTGATCAGGATATCGACCTTGCCGAACGCAGCCTGCACTTGATCGGCGGCATCTTTCACGGCAGCCAGGTCGGTGATGTCGGCGACCAGGGCAAGGGGCTTGCAGGGATAGGTTTCCTGAAGTTTCGCGGCATTGCGCTCAAGACCAGCAGCGTCGATATCCAGCAAAACTGGCGTGCCGCCCAGACCGGCAATGGTGGCGGCATGCTGGTAACCCAGCAAGCCGGCACCACCGGTGATCACTGCCACGCGGCCGCTCAGATCAAACAGTGCCTGCACGTCATTCATCGACCTGAACCTCATCAAGGCGGATTTCGCGCTGATCTTTCAGCGAACGCAGGGCAGCCAGGGCCAGGCGCAGGCTCTGCAAGCCATCATGCAAGTCCACGACCGGCCGCTCGCCACTGGACACGCATTCCAGGAAATGCCCGGCCTGGGCAAGGAACATGTCGTTGCGCGCAAAACCTTCAAAGGCATCCTGCTCGCACAACTCACCCTGGGTGTCATACACCCGCAGGCGGTTGGCCAGCAGGTCCATCTCAGCCACACCGGCATCGCCTGCGATCTTGAACACACGCACCGGCGGCCGCTGCAGGTAGTCCTGATGCAGCATCACCGGGAAGCGCCCGGCGGAACTGTCATAACGCAGCAACGAAGACACACTGTCTTCGACGTCGATTTCCAGGCCACTCAACTGGCCGCCATGGCTGGTGATACCCTGCGGCAGGCCGAAGAACCAATAGAGCAAGTCCATTTCATGGATCTGCGAAAGCACCACGCCGCCACCTTGGTCGGCACGGGCCGCATACATCTGCCGGTAATCTTCATAACGATGCCAATTGGGCAAGTACTCGCCTATTTCGGCACGCACACTGATCAGGCGGCCGAAGAAGCCGCTGTCGAGCAGGGCTTTCATGCGCTGCAGGCCAGGGTGGAAGCGGAACTGGTAGCCCACGTGGAACACCAGGCGGCGCTGGCGAACCTCCTCCAGCAACTCGGACACACCGTGCAGGTCGCTGGCCAGGGGCTTTTCCATGAATACCGGTACGTTGGCCTTGACGCAGGCCAGCGCTACCGGTACGTGCAGCGCATTTGGATTGCAGATGAACGCAGCGTCCGGCGCCACCGCCAGCGCCGCGTCCAGGTCCCGGTGCACGGTAATTCCGTAGTCGGTTTCCAGGTCAGCGCCTTCATCGATGGTCAGGTTGTCGCGCAGCTTGATCTTCTGGCCACGTACTCGATAGGCGTGCACCTCAAGGCGCTCGCCCAGCAACTGGCGCAGGTTGCGCAAATGACGCTGGCCAATCCCACCCAGGCCACAGAACAGCACTTTCACAGGTTTGCTCCCTTTTTCTCGCTCAAGGCGTTGCCACGCAGCCACTCACAGGCAAGCGTCGCCATCTGCGCCAGCCAGCGCACTTCATCACCCGGCTCACCGCGCGCCACCTGCAGCACGAAATCGCCGCGGTAGTCATAACGGCGCAGTTGTTCGAGCAGCTCGGCAAAATCAGCATCCCCCTGCCCCAGGGGCACGGTAGTACTGCCCTGGCGCCGGTCCTTGATGTGGAAACTGCCAATGCGCTTGCCGTAGGCAGCAAACTCATCTGCTGGGCGGAACCCCAGCGATGCACTGTTGCCCGCGTCGTAGTTCACCCACACCATCGGGTGGTCCAGACGTGCCAGGAATGCCGCAAAATCCTGAGGCCCCAGGTCGGTCTCCAGGTGCAGTTCCACCCCAAAGCGCTCGGCTTCGGGCAGCACTTTGGTCAGCGCCTTGACGACCTGCTCGCACTCATCCACGGTACGCATGCTGGAAGCATCGACAAACGGCAATACCACGCGGGTAACGCCCATTTCCGGGCAGATGCCCAACAGCCACTGCAGGCGTTCAAGCAACTGCTGATGCTCGGCTTCGCTGCAGCGCAGCAGCGGGCGATCCATGAAGTAATCGGCGCAGATCGATACCACCGAAACCTCGTGGGCGTTCAGCGCCTGGCGCAGTTGCTCGCGGCCTTCCGGGGTTTCCAGCGGGTTGGCCCCTTCGCCATACAGGTCGTAGATCCACTCGATACCACGCAGCCCGGCTTTGCGGGCATTCTCGATTTCGCGCATCCAGCCATCGCGGGGGAAGGACTGGAAGCGCCCGCCCTCGGGCGCCCCCAACCGGCCTTGCATGGTGTACAGGCCGGCGTCGGCGTACTGGCTCAGGTAATCGCTCATGTCATTGCTCCACCAGCGGAATCAGCATGTTGGCCTGCAACTCTTCTGGCTCAAGGAAGGGGAACAAGTCCTCCAGTGGCCTTGAAACCATTGCGCCGTTCTGGCCGATGCGCGAGGTCACCCGCGGGCCAATGGCCTGGTCAGGCTCGACCATCAGTTCACAGAGCACCGGGCCTTCCTGGGCCAATACCTTGTCCAGGCTGGCACGCAGGTCATCCTCACCGGTGATACGCACGGTCGCCAGGCCAAAGGCGGCAGCCAGGGCGCTGATATCCGGCAGGGTCAGCCCGGAATCCGGATCACACCCGATGGTTTCCTTGAAATACCCGCCCTGGGAAGCGCGGATCGAGGCATAACCGTTATTGTTCAGGATGAAGTACTTGATCGGCAGGCGCAGGCGGCGTACCACTTCAAGCTCCTGAATGTTCATGACGAAACCACCGTCACCATCCACCGAAATGGTCCGCCGCCGTCCGCTGCCCAGGCAGCCGCCAATGGACGCTGGCAGGCCATAGCCCATCGAACCGAGGCCGCCTGTGGCCACCGCGCGCTGGCCACGCTTGAGGCGCACGGCCAGCCAGAAGGTGTCCAGCGCCGCACCGGAACTTCCCGGAATGATCTGGTCGCCTTCGGCCATGGCTGCCGACAGGGTTTCGGCAAACACATAGGTATTCACGTAAGGGCTCGGCTTACGGTACTCCGGCAGCACCACCGGGTAGCTGTGCTTCCACGCCGTGCAACGCTCGATCCAGGCAGGATAGGCATGGTCTCCCTGCGCGGTGGCCTGGCTCAGGCCGTCGATGAACGCCTTGGCATCGCAGACGAAGCGCTCGTCAGGCATATCACCGAGCTTGTCGATTTCGGCCGCATCGATGTCTACCACCACGATGTCGGCAGCACGGGCGAAATGCGCGCGGTTGAAACCGGTGATGGAGAAATCCATGCGGCAACCGATGGCCAGTACCAGGTCGGCATTCTGCACAGTGAAGTTGGCCCCACGGGCGGCAACCGTACCACAACGCCCGAAGTAGAGCGGGTGATCGAATTCCAGCAGGTCGGCACCGATCCAGGTGGTCAGGGTCGGAATACCCAGTTGCTCGACCAGCTGACGCAGGCTGGTTTCAGCCGAGGCACAGTGCACACCATTGCCAACCAGCAGTACCGGGCGCTGTGCCTCTTTCAAACGCTGAGCCAAACGCTGCAACGCAGCCGCGTCGGGCAAGTGGGCGTCATCTTCGGGCGGCTCGAAGCCTTCCAACTGGCCAGGGTCGATCTCGGTAGCCTGAACATCCAGGGGCACATCCAGCCACACCGGGCCTTTGCGCCCGTTCAGCATCAGGTAGGCAGCCTTTTCCAGCTCGTACCGCACGCGCAGGGGGTCGAGCAGGCACACAGCGTACTTGCTCAGCGGGCTGACCACGCTGACGATATCCAGCTCCTGGGTCCCCAACTGGCGCAGGCCAGTCTCGCCCTTGAGATCGGCACGCTTGACCTGGCCCGACACGAAGAACATCGGCGTGGATTCGAACCAGCCACCGGCCAGGCCGGTAATAGCGTTGGTGGCCCCAGGGCCGGAGGTGACCAGGCAGGCGCCGAAGCGCCCCGAGGTACGGGCATAGCCTTCGGCAGCGATGGCCGCGCCTTGCTCGTGAAGCATGCTGACCGCACTGAGACGCGGCTGGCGCAGCAAGGCATTGTTCAGGTGCATGGCACCACCGCCAGGCAGGAAGAACACATGCCCGATGCCCTGGTCGGCGATGAACTGGAAGATATAGTCGGCAACGCGCATGGGGGCTTTACTCGGCACGATTCAAAGTGGGAAGACGGTCGGCAGGCACGGCGTACAGCACCAGGTCCCAGCCTTCTGCCAGGTGCGGCCCGAGGCTGAAGTGGTAGCCCGGGTAGTAACCGTGCAGTTGCAGCAAGATGCTCCAAAGGTGGTCTTGCTCGTGGTACACGCACACGGCGATAAGCGGCTGGCGCTCGCTGATCAGGCGCTTGCCGCCAGCCAGGCACTGCGGTTCGAACCCTTCGATATCGATCTTGATGAACGTCGGGGAGGCGATGGTTTCGGCCAGCTCATCGAGGGTTGTCACCTGCACGCGCTCACTGCCGCTGCCAACACGGGCAGCAGGGCCACCAGTGGCTTCCATGAAGATTTCACCGCTGCTGTCGCCGACAGCCTTCTGGTGGGCATGGAAGCGCTCGCTGCCCTCCAATGCCGCCAGCGTGGCACGCAACGCCGCGTGGTTGGCCGACGATGGCTCGAACGAATGAATCTGGCTGAACGGGCGGCCGCTGTGCAGATACCCTTCGACAGAATCGCCATTGAACGCGCCAATGTCGTAGACCACCTCGTCAGCCCTGGTGTTGCTGAACGCTGCATCGAAGTAGATTGCACGTGGCGAAGCAGGCGGCAGCAGGTCGTAGTCGAGGAACAGACGCCATTGCACGTGATCGACGAACAACTGGCGCGATGCGTCGTCGCCCAGCAAGGCATAAGCCTGGCGAATGCGCTCGGCTTGGGCAACCACCTTTTCCGGGAGGTCCAGCGAATAGTGCGGCAGGAAGCTCTCGTGGTAACGCCATGCCAGGTGCCCGAACAGCGCGATGCGTTGGAAGCCCAAGGCCAGCAAGGGCTCAAGGCGATCCTGCATGCGATCGGTCGCTTCGCCGCACCAGATAGTGGCGATCATGCCTGGCAGCTCGCCCTGGTGCTGCGCCACGTAGTCTGCTGGCTTGAACACCGGGACGCCCTGAACCTCGCTGCCCCAGAGAGCCGGATTGTTGTCGATGAACGCCTCGGGGCGCAGCCCCATGCCTTGCAGGACCTTGACAGCCTTGCGCCCCAGGTTGCCGGCGCCAAACAGGATGAAGGGCTTGTCCAGGCCGCCGAGCAGGTGATCAAGCGTTTCGTGCTGGCGCTGGCGGATGGCTTCCACGGGCTCGCTCAGCAAGCGCTCCAGGCGGTCGTTCAGATGTTCAACAGTCATCAATGGCGCCTCACAATGATTCGAGGAAACGCAACGCCGACCAGAAGCCGGCACCGTGGTCCTTGTGGCCCTGCCAGACTTCAGGGATGAAGCTGGCATGGGTGTTTTGTGCAATCTGTGCCCAACTGGCAGGCCAATCGATGTCGCCGGTGCCCATCAGCACACCTTCACCGTTGGTGCCCTTGGCATCGGCCACATGCAGGTGCGCCGAGTACGGCAGCAGCTTGTGCAGCGCAGCCTGGAAGTCGAGGCCGAAGTGGAAGCAGGTCATCTGCAGGTGGGACAAGTCCAGGCACAGGCGCAAGCCATGGGTGCGTGCCTGCTCGGCCAGCTCGTCGGGCATCATGAAGATGTTCTGGTGACGCTGGCCACCGAAGTGCCAAGGGAACGGCGCCATGTTCTGCGGGATCAATTCGGTCCCGGCAAAGTCGACCCGCGCACAGGCCTCGTGGAAGCGCTCGTAAAGCTCGCCACGCATGGCCAGCGGTCGCGGCTGGTCGGCAGAGAAACCTCCGATGTTGGCGACGATCAACCGGGCATCGGCGTGGGGGAAGAACTCACCAATCTGCAAGGTGGCATCCACCACCCGCTGCAGATTGTCGATCGAGCGCTGACGATACGCCGGGTCATCGGCCACCAGGTCCAGCAGTTCGCTGTTCTCGAACAGCTCCGGGGCGTGGACGACCAGCCGCGAACACTCGGTGCGCGCCAGGAAAGGCGCCGGTGCCAGGCTCAGGTCACGGTACGAGAGATGGAACTCGAACAGGTCGGGGGTAATGCGGCGATGATAATCGGCGAAGTCGTGGTACCGAACTGGTACGCCCCAGCGTACGGGGAGGTTGAACGTCAAAGGCTGGCTCGCCTGCTGCTCTTGCAGGTCGCTGTCGAACAGGAAATCGCCTTGGCTGATATCACGGTTTGCCGGTTTGCCCAGCAGCTCTTCGAGGCGATACGGCGCCAGGCCCTGGCCGGGGCTGGCCACCCGCAGCATATCGGCGCTGATGAGGGTGCCTCGGCTGATATCGCGGGCAGCGATGACGCTTTTAGCCAGGTTCTCGCGGTTGAGCAATTCACCCTGGCTGGCATGACGCCCAGGCCCTTGCCACGGCAAGGCCAGTTGCAGTTGGCGAATACCGTCGACCAGTTGGCGGAACTCGGTCGGCTCAAGGCTGGCCAGGTGGTCCGGCCCTTCCATGTCGCGATCCAGGGTGATGTGCCGCTCCACCAGCTTGGCACCCAGCGCCACAGCGCCCAGGGTGATGGCGATGCCTCGCTCATGGCCGGAGTAGCCAACCAGCCCGTGCAGCTCCTGCAAACGGCGCAGATAGCCCAGCTGAATATCGGACTCCGGTGCCGGGTAGGCGCTGTTGCAATGCAGCAGCGCGAATGGCGTGCCGAGCGCGTTGAGCTGCTCGATTGCACGGATGATTTCGTGCTCGAACGACATGCCGGTGGACAGAATCAACGGCTTGCCCAGGCTGGCGGCCTTGGCGATGAGATACGGGTTGCACAGGTCGGCCGATGCGATTTTCAGCGCCGCCACATCGAAGGTCGCCAGCGCATCGACACTAGGCTCGTCCCAGGGCGTGCACAGGTAGGTAATGCCCTTCTGGGCGCAGTAGTCACGTACCTTGCGATGCTCGTCCAGGCTCAGCTCGACCTTGTCCAGCAGGTCCTGGATGTACTCGACGCCCAAGTCTTCGGCTCGCGAACCATCGGCCTTGCGTCGATACAGGGCCTCACGGTTGCGCAACTGGAACTTGACGCAGTCGGCACCGGCTTCGATGGAGGCATCGACCAGGCGCAGGGCCAGCTCCAGGGAGCCGTTGTGGTTGTTGCCCACCTCGGCGATGACATAGACGTGCTCGCCGCCCAGCGGGGTGCCGTCAAGAAGAATGGGGGTCATTGGATTTTCGCTCGCCATGAGGTTACGCCGCTGGATTCAAATCGGAAATTCTGGGTTTCGCAGCCAAGCTCGGACAACACGCGGATCACCCGCTGACGTAGCTGTGGCTGGACATAGAACAGGAAGAAGCCGCCGCCGCCTGCGCCCAGCAACTTGCCGCCCACCGCGCCAGCGGCGATGGCCGCTTCATAGATATCGTCGAGCCGACCGTGGCTGATCGCAGTTGAGAAGCGCTTCTTCAGGCGCCAGGCCTCATCGAGGCAAACCCCGACACCGCGCAGTTCGCCACGGATAAGGTGGCGATGCATCCGCCGGCACAACGCCACGCTGGCGTGCAGCAGTTCGGTTTGCGAGTCCTGGGCTTCGATCTCTTCGCGCTGTTGTTCGTGCAGGCGCCCCGAATCGTGGGAGATGCCGGTATTGCACAGCAGCAGGCATGATTCGAATTCGTTGCGGATCGCGTCTTCCAGGCGAATCGGGTGCACCAGGTTGCGTTGGTTCTCGAACTCGATCAGGTTGAAACCGCCGAACGCAGAGGCGTACTGATCCTGCCAGCCCCCCGCAATGCCAAAGCACAGGCGCTCGGCCTGGAAGGCGAGCTCGGCGATCTCGTAGGTGCTCCAGCGGTCCTGGCGCAGCTCGTTGAACACTGCAATGGTCGCCGTGGTGGCCGCCGAAGACCCGCCAAGGCCAGAGCCCACCGGGAAGTCCGAACGCAGGAACAGGTCAAACCCGTAGTCAGGCTTGATCACCGCAATGATGGTGGCCAGCAGGCTTTTCTCAGGGGCTGCCAACAGGTCAGCCAGCGAATGGAAGTGCTCCTCGCGCGCCAGGTCTTCAGCATGAATGCTGATCTGCTGGTCCTTGCGTGGCACCAGCGTGGCATGGGCATACAAACCGACCGTGCAACTGAGCACCGCCGCCGGGTGGTCGATGAAGAAATAGGTAAGGTCGGTACCGCCTCCACAGAAGCTCATGCGCACCGGCGCTCGAGCCCGCGCCAGCACCGGCACCTCGGCACTTGCGGCCAACTGGCGGGTGTAGACTTCAGCCAAGCGCTGCTCAGCATCTACCCCTGGGATGGCAATGTAGCCAAGGTCGAACAGTTTCAGCAGCTCTTCTCGCGAAGTGCCGACAGCTACCGCCCTGAACTGGCGGTTCATGCAGGTAGTGACGGGGGCGTCGGTCTGCCCCCCCTGCAGCAGGTGTCGACGCACATCACCATTGGTCACCACACCCACCAGGCAACCGCCATCGTCGACAACGAAGGCGATCTGCAAGGCACCGGCCTCGATATGTTCGATGGCATCGAGAATGCTGCGCCGCGCGCTGATGCTCAGGGTCTGGACGAGTGAGTTCATGGTGCAGTGCCCCCCTGGAATTCACTGGCATAACGGGCGAACGACTCCGGCGTGCCGATATCGATGAAGCGCCCCTCGTATTCACCTACGCCCACCGTTGCCCGTTGCAGCAGCGAGGGCAGCAGGTCGCGCTCCAGTGAACATGCCTGCACGGTGGCACCGGCAAATGCCGTGGCAACAAAGGCGTAAACCCCCGCGTTGATCAGGCCCGGGCCAGCCGGCCCTTTTTCTTCTATCGCACGCAAGCCACCTTCGCTGTCGAGCGCCAGGCTACCGTAGCGGCTGCGGTCAGCGACCTTGACCCCGACCACACAATTGCCGTCGGCCTGCAGCGCCTGGCGATAGGCCGGCGCATCCAGGTAGGTATCGGCGTTGAGCACCAGATAACGGGCCTGCGCGGGCTGCTCCTGCAATGCATTGAGCAACGCCCCACCGGTGCCCAGTGGCTGGGCTTCGACCACCAGATGCAGCGACAGGCCACTGGCCGTTGCCAACACGCTGAGCTGCTCGGCCATCTGGTCGGCACGAAAATGTGCGCACAGCACCGCCTCGGTCACGCCCGCCTGCGCCAACTGGCACAGGACCGCCTGCAGAAACGGTGCGCCATGCACCGGCACCAGGGCTTTCTGACCGCCCTGGGTCACACTCTGCAGGCGCGTGCCAAAGCCGCCACACAGCACGTAGGCGCGCATCAGCGCAGTCTCCGCACGTAGCTTTCGATGCTGCTTGCCGCATGCTCCAGGTGCGCCTCGCCCAAACCCGGCCACAGGCCGATCCAGAACGTGTCCTTCATGACCTTGTCGGTCACGCTCAGGTCACTGGCTACCCGGTATTGCTGGTCTTTCATGTACGGCTGGCGGGTCAGGTTGCCAGCAAACAGCAAGCGTGTGCCGACATTCTGCGCATCGAGGTGGCGCAACAGGTTCAGGCGTTCTACGCCACAGCCATCGCGCAGAGTCAACGGAAAACCAAACCACGAGGGGTCGCTGCCGGGGGTGGCGTGGGGCAGGATCAGTTGCTCGGTGCACCCGGCCAGGCGATCGCTGAGCCAGGCGAAGTTACGCTTGCGCGCGGCGATGAAGTCATCCACCCGGTCCATCTGCGCCAGCGCGCAGGCAGCCTGCATGTCGGTGATCTTCAGGTTGTAGCCCAGGTGCGAGTAGGTGTACTTGTGATCATACCCCTGGGGCAGGTCGCCGAGTTGCCAGCAGAAACGCTTGTGGCAGGTATTGTCTTCGCCTGGGCCGCAATAGCAGTCGCGCCCCCAGTCCCGGAACGACTCGACGATACGCTTGAGCAGCGGCGAATCGGTGAACACCGCCCCACCCTCCCCCATGGTGATGTGGTGCGCGGGATAGAAACTGAGTGTGCCAAGGTCACCAAAGCTGCCGACCTGACGGCCATCGTAGGTGGCACCCAGGGCATCGCAGCAATCCTCGATCAACCACAACCCGTAGCGGTCACACAGCTCCCGCACGACCTTGAGGTTGAACGGGTTACCCAGGGTGTGAGCGAGCATGATCGCCTTGGTGCGCGGGCCGATCGCGGCTTCAATCAAGTCCGGGTTGATGTTGTAGGTGCCCATCTCGATATCGACGAACACCGGCACCGCACCGAACTGCAGGATCGGGTTGACCGTGGTGGGGAAGCCCGCAGCTACGCCGATGACCTCATCGCCCTTCATGATCGCCCGGTCGCCCAATCGTGGCGAGGTCAGGGCCGAGAACGCCAACAGGTTGGCGGAAGAGCCGGAGTTGGCCGTCAGCACGCCGCGCCGTCCAAGGTAGCGCGCCAGGCGCTTTTCGAACGCCTGATTGAAGCGCCCAGTGGTCAGCCAGCCATCGAGCACCGCCTCGGTCATGGCCTGAAGCTCGGGCGCTCCGATAACCTTGCCCGATGGCGGCACGGCATGCTGCCCTGGCACGAACGATGGCGCGGTGAGCTCAAGCTCGGCATAACGGCCTACGAGCTCGGCAATTTGCTGACGCAACTGCTGCGCCGTTTGATCAGTCATTGGATTTCGCCTTCATGAGCCGCGATCTGCGCGCGGCTGTAGTGCTGCATGTCTTGGCCATCGCGCCAGGCACGATGCCATTCAAGGGTCTGGTGCAAGGCTTGCTGTAACCCCCAGACCGGGCGCCAGCCCAAAAGCTGGCGGGCCCTGGAGGAGTCAAGGGTGAGCAGGCCGGCCTCGTGCGGCTGTGCAAGTGCCTCCACCGACCAGCGCGCCTCGCCTGGCCACAACGTGGCCATGGTCTGCACCACCTCGCCGACGGTGGCGGTGCCTTCGCTGTCGGGGCCGAAGTTCCACGCCCGAGCCATGGCCTGGCCTTGCTCCACCAGCGCCTGAGCCAGCAGCAGATAGCCCTGCAACGGGTCAAGGACGTGCTGCCAGGGACGCACCGCGCCCGGATAGCGCAGCACCAGCGACTCATTGGCATCCCAGGCACGCAGGATGTCGGGCAACAGGCGATCGGCCGACCAGTCGCCGCCGCCGATCACGTTGCCAGCACGGACCGTTGCCAGTGCAACACCACGCTCGCGCAAGAATGAATCGCGCCACGAGGCGCACAGCAGCTCGACACAGGCTTTGCTGCTGCTGTAGGGGTCATGCCCGCCAAGGGCATCCTGCTCGCGATAGGGCCACTGCCATTCACGGTTTTCGTAGCACTTGTCACTGGTCACCACCAGTACCGCTTGCACGCTGTCGCACTGACGCACCGCCTCAAGCAGGTTCAGGGTACCGGTCACATTGGTCGCATAGGTTTCGGCCGGAGTGCGGTAGGACTCACGCACCAACGGCTGTGCAGCAAGGTGCAGCACCACATCCGGACGGAACGCCGCCAGGCTGCGCGCCAACTGTGCCGCGTCACGGATGTCCGCAAACTCGCCAGCCATCCGCTCGCTCAATCCCAGGCAGTCATGCAACGCCGGCGATGTGCCCGGCGCCAGGGAGTAGCCATACACCTGGGCGCCCAGCTCGCTCAGCCACAACCCCAGCCAACCGCCCTTGAAGCCGCTGTGCCCGGTCAAGAAGACCCGACGCCCGCTCCAGAAGCTGCGGCTTACGACCATACCCGCCATTGCGCCTCTCCCGACTTCCAGCGCTCTTCCAGGTAATTGCGATCACGCAGGGTGTCCATCGCCTGCCAGAATCCACGGTGGGTATGGCTCATCAGCTGGCCGCTCTGGGCCAGCGCGCGCATCGGCTCATATTCCCAGGTGGTGTCGTCGCCCTCGATGAAATCGAAAATGCCAGGCTCAAGTACAAAGAAGCCACCATTGATCCAGCCACCGTCACCCAATGGTTTTTCCTGGAAGCCATGCACCTGCTCGCCACGCACGTCGAGTGCGCCATAGCGCCCTGGTGGTTGCACGGCCGTGACCGTCGATAGCTTGCCGTGATGCTTGTGGAAGTCGACCAGTGCGCCGATGTCGACATTGGCCACTCCATCGCCATAAGTCAGGCAGAAGGTCTCGTCGCCCACATAGTCGCGCACACGCTTGATCCGCCCGCCAGTCGCGGTGTTCTCGCCGGTATCCACCAAGGTTACGCGCCAGGGCTCGGCGTTGCGGTTGTGGATATGCATACGGTTTTCCGACATGTCGAAGGTGACATCGGACATGTGCAGGAAATAGTTGGCGAAGTATTCCTTGATCACGTAGCCCTTGTAACCGAGGCAGATCACGAAGTCGTTGATCCCGTAGTGCGAGTAGATCTTCATGATGTGCCAGATGATGGGCTTGCCGCCGATCTCGATCATTGGCTTGGGACGAAGATGGGACTCTTCGCTGATGCGTGTACCCAGGCCGCCGGCCAGGATGACTGTTTTCATTGTCGACTTACCTTGAGAGGCCGCTGCCCCGGACGGGCTGACAAAATACTGACCAATTCAGCAACTTGGGCTTTCAAAGCAAAAAGATTGCCAATTTCGCAAGCGCTCGGTTACGCCAGTGTTTTTGGCTCATTTGGGCGATGGGCGGGAAGTGCGGACCGCACGGCAAGGCATGACGCATGCGGAAGGGAAAGGGGGGGGCAAAGCAGGGTTGCGACGACTGGCGCCGCAACCCGTCAATAAATCGCCTGACTTACCGAGCTTGGCGGACCTGCTCGAGCCAGGCCATGGCGGGGGCCTGCAGGCTGCGGCCGCAGAACGCCGACGGCCAACGAGTCTGCAGGTCAAGCGCCAGGCGCTCGCCCAGCACCGGCTGCGCGCTCACCTGCAACTGCGCCTGAGGCGTCCACACCACAAGTTGCCCGGCTTGCGCGGCTGCAAGGCACAGATCAAGGTCCGCCCCCTCCGCCATCTGCAGGCCGCCACAATGGGCGAAGACATCCTGACGCACCATCAGGCAATCTGCCGAGACGGCCGCACAACCACGCACGGCCTCTGGCCAACGGGCAATGCGGCACTCCTCTGCCGACAGCCCCTGCCATGGCGCTACCACCTGCGGACCTTCCAGAAGGGCGTATCCGCCATGTGCCAGGGTGCCATCGGGCGCATACAAGGCCGCCCCGGTTACCCCCACCTCGGGGCGCTGCGCTTCATTGAGCAACCCTTCGATCCAGGCAGGCGCGATTACCTGGCATTGCGCCGAGAGCAGCACCAGGTACTCGCCCCGCGCCTGCTCCGCCGCCTGGTTCAGCCAGGCATTGCGCGACACGCCAGGCTCGCCCACCAGCACCTGGACACGTCCACCCAGGTGCTGCAAGGCACCCACTTCCTCTTCAGCGCATACCACCAGCACTTCGTAACGAGGGTATCGCGTACGCTGCAGCACGCTGGTCAGGCATGCGTCGAGCTGGGCATGATCACCTGTGCTGGCGAGCAGAATGCTCACCATCGGCGTTGCCGCATGTCGGAAATCGATACGCTGCCCTTCGCCTTGCTGCTCGCTCAACTGGGCACGATAGCCCAACTGGGCGAGATGACGATTGAGCGCCCCTTGGGATGCCTGCATCAACGCCGCCGAGGCCTGCTGCGCGACAACCAGATAGTCATCCAGGTGCGCCATGCAGCCAACGCCGTGCGACTCGACAAGACGCAGCAACAGGTCGAACTCCAGTGCCTGCTGGTGAGCCTCACTGTAACCTCCCAGCTCGATGACTGCCTGGCGGCGCAGCAACCAGTGCCGGGACATCAGGCCAGGCTGGCTGCGCAACAGGTTCAGATCCGCACCGGGGCGCACCACCGCGTGCAACCGCCCCTCCTCGTCTCGCTGTACCTCATTGGCACAGATCGCCTGACAGGCAGGCGACTCGGCCAACTCCACCAGCAAGTGCAGCAACCCACCGGCCTGCAGTTCGTCGCCGGCCTGCAGGAGCATCAGCCATTCGCTCGGCAGCTGACGTACCACCTGGTTCAGGTGCGCCAACCAGTTACCGTCGTTGACCTGAACGAAGTGCAAGGTGTCGCGCGCCGTAGTGATGACCGGAGGCTTGCCACCCTTGAGCACTACCAGTTTGAAGTCACGGATACCGCTGGCCAGGAGACTGTCGAAGGTGGCTTGCAACGCCGCGTCGTCGTTCTTCAGGTCCAGCACCACGAACGCAATCTGCCCTGCGGGGTGAGCGGACAGGTACTTCAGCACCTGCTCGCGTGCTGCAGTGTCCGGTGTCGCCTGCGCCAGGCTTGCCAGCAACTGCCCGGAAGCGGTGGCCTGCAGCCGCGGCTGAAGGTCGATACCCGACACCTGCTGCAAGCGCTCCAGCCAATTGCGCATTTCGCGGACCTGATCACTATCGTGCTCTGCCCCCATCGATTCCACGAGCTTGTGGCAAAGCTGCGGATCGAACAAGCCGAGCGCCAACGCCTGCATGTAACGTAACTGAAGGCTTGCAGGCGTGTCATTAGGATGTACTTGCACCAGGTCCCGCTGACGCACCCAACTCCCTTCCAGCGCCGCATGCTGCGCCTTGCCTGCCGGCAACGCATGGCAAAGAAACTCCAGCGCCACCAGCTGAGTGAACAGGGCGCTGTTGTAGTAAGGCATCTCGACGTACTGGCGGGGCTCGAAAAGCCGCTCCGGGTCATCGATCACGCTGGTCCAGGTGGAGGTGAACAGCAACGGTGCGTCCCCCTGGTCGTAGGTCTCACGAACAAAGCGATGGAGCACGGCGAACTCCGCGTCGCCAACGCACAACGCCTCCCCTTGGGCATCCCGCTGGCGCAGGTCGAACAGCGCCCGGTTCAGGCGCTCCTCGCGCTGCACCTGCTCGCGACCCTCAGTCTGCATTGCGCACAGCACATCGGTCTGCTCGAGGGCAGCAACCTCTCCCTGAGCGAGGATCGCATAAGACAACCCAAGGCAAAAATCAGCCAGATCGGCATCAGCCGGCGCCTGCATCAGGGCAGCCTGCAGGGCTGGCAGGCGCGTGACTGCACGCCACGCCTGACGGCCGGCAAGGCCATACTGGCGCAAGCGGGCCAGCCCTCCCTCACCTTCCCGCGCAGGCATCGCACCACCCAGCTTGTGGTAGGTCAGTTGGGCATTACCCACATCGAAACCCAGGGCATGGCCCTGAGCTGCACAAACCTGGGGTTGCTCGCCCAGGCAAGTGGCAGCACGCTGCAAGGCCGGCGGCAGCGCGAAGTCAGCCTCATGGGTGAGCACCACGTAGGGCGTAGTGACCTGTTGCAGCAACCGCACAAGGTGCTCGCGGTAATGCTGCAACGCGTCGAGCGCCAGGCACGGGACACCGGCCCGCTGGTAATGATGGCGCGCACGGGCCCGGTAGTCCGCCAGCCCCTGCCCCAGCAGTATGACAGTCACCTCGGTGCATGGTGCGGTTGTGATTTCGGCCATAGCGCCCTCTTCAAAAATTTCGTTTTGCAGCCCGGGTATCGGGCTGCTACCAGACTCAGTCCGCCAACCAGGCATTGGCCCAATGCTGCAGGTGGTGCGATGTCAATAAGTAGTCTCGCAGCACCACCTCACGCAGGGCATCACCCTGTCGATAGCTGGCCTGCGGATCGGCGAGGTGCATGCGAATCGCCTCCAGCCACTGCGCCGTACTGTTGTCTTTCACCCGCGTACACGGCAGGTAGCCGGCATAGGCTTTGGTGTCGGTGCAGATCACCGGGAAACCGCAAGCACCGTACTCCAGCAGGCGAAGGTTGCTCTTGCAGTCGTTGAACAGATTCTGCTCAAGCGGCGCCAGCGCGAGATCAAGATTCAGGCTGGCCAGTTTGCGCGGGTATTCGGCGAACGAAATCCCCGGGTGAAACTCCTTGATGTAGGGCCGCAGCATTTCCGGACACATACCAAAGAACACCCAGTCCACTTCATTGGCCAGGGTCTTGATGACCTCCAGCAGCAACTCGAGGTCACCGCGATGACTGGTTCCGCCGGCCCAACCGACACGCGGCCTGGCGCTGGTCTGGCGCTCGCTGGCCAGGCCCGTCCACAAGGAAGCCGAGAGCATGTTGGGAACGATCCTGATGTCATGGTGCATGCTCGAAAGCGCATCGGCCAACGGCTCGGTGGACACCACGACCCGATCGCACAAGCCTACGCCCTCACTGACCAGCTCGCGGATGTTGGTCGGCAAGTTGCGCACATGGTCGTTCTTCTGCGATGGCTCGATCACATAGTCATCGAGTTCGTAGATGCGCCGGGCATTCGAGTAACGCTTGAGCTGGCTCAACTCCCTGATACTGTGCGGCATGTAGCGACATTGCAGGATAAGCACATCAGGCTTCTCCCGCTCCAGCTCGATCAGGCCAGGCGTGCTGTAGTTGATACGCCCCTGAATCCAGCCGCGTTGTTCCAGCTCTGTGAACGGCTGGACCACGCGGTAGTGACCAATGGCCGAGGTATTGCTCGGCAACCCAAGCACCGAAGGCATGGCACGGGCCATGAACGGGTCCCACCCTGTTCGCAACCCAGGCTCGAAGTTGAAGTTCGCAAGCTTCAGGCTCAAGTTCCGGTTGTAGGCCGGGTCCCAGGCAATCCAGGGCAACCAGCGGTCAAAAAAGACGTCACCATCGCAAGATCCGGGTTGCGCCACTTGCGCGTCCGGCACCGCCGAGGGGAACTTGACCACCCTGGAAAATGGTGTCCAGACAACCAGATACCCCTTTTCACGTGCTCTCAGGCATAGGTCTGCATCGAACAGGGACGCCTGCAAGGCTGCCGTATCCAGGCCGCCCAACTCGGCAAACAGCTCACTGCGCACAACCAGGCAATCGAGGCTCAAGGCGCTCCAGTTCTGGACCATGCCCAAGCGGTTCATGTAGCTGTCGGCATTCACCCCACAGCCAACGAACGCACTGCCGACCAGGCCGTTGAGTCCCAGCACGAGGCCCGCAGAAACAACGTTGCCATCATTGGAAAAGAGCTTGGGGCCTACCACGCCGACTTCCGGACGCTGGGCGTGCTGCATCAACTCCTGCAGCCATTGCCGGTCGAACAACACGCAGTCGCTGTCGAGCAACAACAGATAGTCGCCGCGCGCCTGCTGGCTGGCAAGGTTCAGGCCAGATGCCCGGCCGTGGCCGGCCACCTGAACCACACGCAACTGATCGCTACCCATGCCAGCCATTGCCGACAGCCAGGCAAGCACATCAACCGGCGTCTGCTCGTCCGCCACCAGCAACACTTCGAAGCTACCATAGGCGGTATTGGCCAGCAGCGACTCGACGCAACGGGTCAACACCGGCAGCGACGCCCCGGCATGGATCAGGATAGATACGCTCGCAGCATGGTCGTGCTGGTAGGTGACACGGGACACCATCCCCCCCGCAATTGCGTCCACCTGCGCCCCGACCCCAAGGCGCTGCAGATGCGTCTGCACCACACCGACAGCCTGCTCTCGCCACTGTTCATCACCCAGCCAGTCGGCGTAAGTGTGCTTGCAATGAACCAGCACCTCGGCAATGTGCTCCACGGCCTGCAGCCCCTGCTGCTCGACCACACGCCACAACAGGTCATGTGGCGCAAGTGCGGCGAAACGCTCATCAAAACCACCCAAGGCACGCAACGTCGAACATCTGAAGGCCAACATCCGCCCCACATAGGGCAGGCTACGCATCAGGTCGAGGTTGAAATCAGGCTTCAGGATCGGGTGGGAAGGCGCCAGACCATCATGGCTACCTTCGTCGCTGTACAAGCAGGCACATTCGGCACGCAGCGCCATACGCTCAGCCATGATCACCAGCGCGTGAGGATGCAGTCGATCACCGGCACGCAGCAGGTAGACCCACTCTGCCTGATCGTTAGCGTCAAGCCATTGCTCAAGCTCGGCAAACCCATGCCCACGCGGTCGGATGAACTGCACTTCTGTCGCCAGCCCTTCGACATCCGCCGCAGCGACCACCAGGATGCGACTCGCCGCATAGGACTGCACTGCCAGGCTATCCAAAGTGGTACGCAATGCGTCCTCTTCGCCCTCGCTGCACGACACGACGACAACGATACGCGGCATGGCAGGCCATTGCTCCAGACGCTTGGGCAGCAAGCGCACCTGGCCAGGCGACAGCTCACGGTGCGCGAGCCACTGCTCATACAGCTCGGTGAAATCAAGGCTGTAAGTACCGACTTGCTGGTTGTAGTTGGCCATCTGCTTGGAAAAAGCGGCTCGCATGTCCACCTCTTCCCACGTCTGCCCCTCCCCTCCCGCATAAGAGGCCAGCGGAAGGTAACGCACCCAACCTGCAGAGGGCGCCGCCTCGCCTGTACGGGCCGCAAGCATCTGGCGCAGCCACTCGGTTTCGACCTTGGCCGCCTCGATGATGGTGGACTGATGACTCAGGCGCCCGGGGTAAACGCGCTCAAGGCTGAGAATCTGCTCAAGGCTGCACAAATCGCCACGGCGCAGCAGGCAGCTGAAAAGTGCCAGATCAAGGCGCGCTACGAAGCCTTGTCCATCCTGCACCAGCGTAGGCAGGTACTCCTCGACCTGTGCCCTGCGAAACAACGCATGGCTGATACCACCAAACAGGTTGGGGACGTTATCGGCGATGCTGTCGAGCAGGTCAGTCCCTTTGAGTACCGCGCTTTCGGGCGAGATGATGAAGTTGAGCGGGCGCGATGGCAGGAGCACATCGTCTGCGGCGCAGATCAGCCGCTGGCCCGTAACCATGCTGACCCCCGGCCGGCCTTCCATTGCCTTGACCTGCAAGCTGATGCAATACCCAAGCAACGTATCGTCATCGCAAAGGAACTTGATGAAGTCTCCAGACGAGCGCTCCAGACACGCCATCAGGTTGCAGGCAAATCCAAGCCTGCGAGGGTTGCGCACGTAATGCAGGGGCTTACTCGAACCCTCACCCAGCTCCTGGCAGATCGCCTCGATTTCACCTCCAGCACTGTCATCGCAGACCACGATTTCCAGATTGGGATAATCTTGGGTCAACGCGCTGTTCAGCGTGGTGCGGAAGAAGTCGGGGTTGAACGCTGGGATGGCGATACTGACGAGGGGTTGTGCGTTCACAGAAAGTCACTCAAGCGATGGTTCGAATTGCCAGGCAGGTCCGCAAGGCCAGGGCACGGGCCTGGACCGGCCCGTTGCCCGGCATCGCGCCAGGCAGAGAGCAAGGCGGCAGCAAAAGCAAGCCGCCTTGTGGCATAGCGATCAGATGTAGTTGACCAGCGACAGGCTGGAAATCTTGGCAAAAGACTGCATCGAAGCTGTCAGCTGGTTCTTCTGCATCTCCAGACGCATCATCACTTCACCGATGTCGCTGTCGCGGATCGAGCCCTGGGTCTTGGTGTTCTCGATACCCAGCGCCTCGTTGGTTTCAGCCTGTACATCAAGGGCCTGACCGCGACCACCGATCGCCGAAATGGAGGACGACACCTGGTTGGTGGCACTGGCGATATTACCTATCGCAGAGTCCAACGAGGCCAGGAAGGCTTGGCGCGCAGCCGGGTCATTGTCCTGCGGCGTGTTCAGCGCAGTGCGCAACTGGCTGATGGTATTGAGGACGTTCTGGTTCTGGTGGGTATCCACCTTGATGCCGAACGAATCACCTGCACTCGGCGGGCCGGACAGCTCGAAGCTCACACCGGCTGCGGTGGCCGTGGTCCCGCTGAGGGTCCCCGAGGAAACCGGGCGACTGTCGGCAGTCATTGGCGCGGCGTACAGTTCAAAGTCGGTAGCGCTGGTAAACTTGAGCACGGCACCACCACCCGGGAACGCGGCCTTGTAGGCGGTCGGGTCGGTGATCTTGGCATCGGTGACCTGCGACGACGACGTGTTGCCCGGACTCCGGCTACCGGAGATCGAGTCGGCCTTGGAGCTGAGGCTGAAGGTATGGCCAGCGATGGCTGCGTCCGGGTTGGCTTCATCCCCAGGCTTGAAATCGATCTTCAAGCGCAGATCCACACCGCGGAAACTGATGCTGCTGTTCTCCCCTTTAGGGTCGAACTTGCCCCCTTGGCTGGCTTCCAGGGTGACATCGTTGCCAGCAGCGTCGAGGATCTTGAACTCGGTACTGCTGGTGAACTCGATGCTGTAGGGCTCGCCGCTGCGGAAACGGTCGTTGTAGGTTGCGCTACCGGACACCTGGCCGTTGGACAGGCTGACACGGCCGTCATTGGGCAGCGGGGCAGTCTGCCTGGTTTCGCTGCGGCTGGTGTTGAGCGCTTGCTCGAAGGCGCTGTAGCCAGTCTCGTTGGCCGCCAGGCTGAGCATGTCACCCACTTGCAGCATGAGATTGCTCTGGTCGCCTTGATAGCTGTAGGTGCCATCAGAGTTGCGCACATAGGGCTGGGTGTCGCCCTTGGAACCCGAGAACAGGTACTTACCGTTCTCATCTCTGCTGTTCATCAGCGAGAAAAGTTGGTCTTCCAGCGATGCCAGTTCTTCGGCGTTGGCCTTGCGATCAGCGTCGGTGAACTTGCCGTTGCCGGAACTCATGGCCAGCTCGTTGACCCGCTGCAGCACCGCGCCAATGGCATTGAGCGCGCTTTCGCTGGAGCCCAGCGCGTTGCGCACGTTGGTGATGTTGCCCTTGAACTGGTCGAGCATGTTCTGCTGCTGTTCGAGCTGCAACAGACGCGCATAGCCAACCGGATCATCGGCGGCGGTGCGCACGCGGATGAAGTCGCTGGCTTCTTGCTGGGTCTTGTTGAGATTGCCAAAAGTACGCTCGTAGTTGGCGCTGCTGCTGGCGTAGAACTGCGGAGTGGAGATGCGCATGGCCTACGGCTCCTTAAAGGCTGTTGATCAAGGTTGCGAAGGTTTCCTGGGCCGCCTTGATGATCTGCGACGACGCGGTGTAGTACTGCTGGAACTTGACCAGGTTGCCGACCTCTTCATCCACCGACACCCCCGAGCTGGAGTTGCGGCTGGTCAGCGCGGAGCCATGCAGCGCGTTGGTGGCGTCGCTGTCCATCGATGCCTGGTTGGTCTTGCCGCCGACATTGGATACCAGCTTGGCGTAGGCATCGGTGAAGCTGATGCCCTTGCTGCCATCGCCGGTATTGACCGTGGGTTTGGTTTGCAGGTCGATCACCGACTGTGCATTGCGGTTGTCTGCAGAACCGGCCTTGGTCAGCGATACGGTGTAGTTGTCACCATTCTTGGGCGCACCGGATATGCTCATCTCGAACGAGAAGTTCATTTGAGCGCCACTGGCGTCATTGATCGGGTTGCCGCTGCCATCGACCATTGGCACAGACAGCTGCAGCTTGTTTTCCTGGCCAGGGATGACCGTACCGCTGCCAAGCGGGTTACCTTTGGAGTCGTACATGGTGTACGCCTGAGGCGATACGGAATCGTCGCCAAACACCAGCTTGACCGGGGTCGAATACTTCAGCCCCGTCTGCATGTCCGAGCGTTGCTTGGCGTCGTAGATATCCAGCTTGGACGTCAAGGTGGGCTGGGAGATCTGCCCGGTCCCCTTGTTGCCCGAACCGCTGGTGGCGTTCAGCGGGCTGGCCATGGCCAGGCGGCTCGGGTCGGTCAGCACGGTTTCCATGCTGGCCGCCGCGTTGCGGGTCGGGGTGATCTTGAAGCTGTCGCCGGCAACCGGGGTGCCACCATTGAGGTTGAGCGTGAAACCGTCGATCACAGGAGGTGGGTCGGCCGTGATATCGAAGGTACCCATCTCGGAATTATCGGGCAGCCGGCGCACGGAATACTCGGTGGCGCTGGTGAAGACGACTTGATAGTCGTTGGTGGTGAGCTTGCCGCTGTCCTTGATGTGCACATCGAGGTTGCCGGAGCCGGCACTGTTGCCCAGCTTGGGGATGCTGCGCCCGGCAACGGCCGCTGCGCTGTTGATATCGCCAAAGAGGGTCGCACCGAACTGGCCATTCTTGTCGATACCCTGGGCCAGCTGGCTGTTGATCGCATCGGCGACCACCAGCGCCACACGGCCCAGCTCGTTGAGCGCAGGGTCGAGGGTGTCCTTGCGGTAGCGCAACAAGCCACCGATTTCGCCACCGGTAGTGCTGTCGGTGATGTCCATTTTGGTCGAACCGCGGTTGAGCACCAGGTTCATGCGCGTCGGGTCGGTCGGGGCGGGTTCCACACCCAGCGTCTGGGTGGAGTTGCCCAGCACCAGGGACTGGCCATTTTTCAGATAGATGTCGTAGCTGCCCTCGCGCTCCACCACGTCCACGCCGACAAGCTTGTTCAGCTCGCGCACCGCGCCATCACGCTGGTCAAGCAAGTCATTGGGCTGACCATTGACAACACCGAGCTTGGCGATCTGCTGGTTGAGGTCGGCGATGGTCTTGGTGATGTTGTTCACCTGTTCGGCCATCGACCCCAGACTGCCGTTGATGTTGGCGTTCTGCTGGGTGAACTGCGCCGACAGCGTATTGAAACGCTTGGCAAGTGATTGTGCGCTGGTCAGCAGCAACTGGCGCGAGGCATCTTCGGTGGGCTTGGCAGAAGCATCCTGCATGGCGCTGAAGAAGCTTTTGAGTGCGGCAGTGATACCGGTGTCGGCGCCCGACAGGGCAGTGTTGAGCGGGCCGATCTGATTAAGATAAGTGTTGGCGTCACTGGAGAGCGACGTGGTGGTACGCAACTGGTTCTCGATGAAGGCGTTGTACACCCGTCGCACATCGGCCAGGGTGGTGCCGGTACCCATGAATACCTGGCCAACCTGCTGGGCACCCTTGGTCTTTTGCACCATTTGTTGGCGAGAGTAACTTTCAACATCGGCGTTGGCGATGTTGTTACCCAGGACGTACATCCCGGACTGGGCGGCACCCAGCCCCGACATACCGATATTGATCAAACTCGCCATGGTTCCCTGCCCTTAAAGTTGTGTACTGGTACCGAGCATTGCGTAGCTCTGCTGCGACTTCATCTGCTTGGCGATCTGCGAGATCTTGCTGGCGTAATTGGGGTCGGTGGCGTAACCGGCCTTTTGCAGCTCTCGCACAAACTGTTCTGGTTTATCGGCGGCGCTCACGGCATCTTGATAGCGTGAATTGCTCTGCAGCAAAGTTACCAGGTCGTGAAAACTTTCCTGATAGCTGTCATAGGAACGGAACGCAGCCGTCTCCTTGACGAACGCACCATTGCGGAACTCGCTGGTGATCGCACGCGCCTCACCACCCTGCCAACTGCCAGTAGCCTTGATGCCAAACAGGTTGTGGCTGCTGCTGCCATCGGCATTACGCATGACCGATTTGCCCCAGCCGGTTTCCAGCGCTGCCTGCGCCACCAGGTAGCGCGGGTCGATGCCAATGCGCTTGGCAGCCTGTTCGGCCATCGGCAGCATGGTCTCAACGAAGGCGTCGCTGTCGGCGAAAGCCTTTTTCGGTGCCAGCGGGGGCTGAGCCACAGCGCGCCCGAGAATCTGCAGGTTGCCGCTCGGAGCCGCGAACGCCCTGGCCGGCTCCCAGTCGCCAGTTGCAACGCCACCGACCGGGATGTCGCCACGGCGCGGCAACGCCGCCGTGTTGGTCGCTGCGGCCGGGCTGCCGGCAGACGGCACGATGCCGGCCAGCAGGCGATCGGTGAGCTTGCCCGGCAGCGCAAGGCGCCGCGAATTGAGCGCCGCCACGTCATTGCGCACACCCGCGCCTGCCTCGGCATGCACTGGCGCGGCGACTTTCGACGCCCACAACGCCGGGGCATGCCCTTCGATACGTGGAAACGGGCTGGTGTTCACAGAAGCGGCCTTGTTCTTGGACAACTGGCGCACCAGCACGTCCTGCAGGCCAATACCGCCACCCTCGCGGGACATGCTCACAGCCAGCTGCTGGTCGTACATGTCTCGATACTGCTTGACCGTGTCGCTGTTCATCGGGCTGTCTTCATCGGCCATGACATCGGTGGCCTTGCGCGATGCCTTGAGCAGCTCGCTGATGAACATCGACTCGAATTCCTGGGCTACCTTGCGAACATTGCCCTCGCTATCCCGATCACCATGCTTGAGCGCGCTCAGGCGATTGAGGTCGGTGTAGGCGCCGCTGTCGATCTGGCTGGACACCTGAGTTTTTGGATTCATCAGACGCCCCCTTAGATCACGATCAGGTCGGCTTGCAATGCGCCGGCCTGCTTCAAGGCTTCGAGGATCGCCATCAGGTCGCCTGGCGCCGCACCCACCTGGTTTACTGCACGGACGATTTCATCCAGCGTGGTACCGGGGCCGAACTTGAACATCGGCTTGGCTTCCTGCTGGGCATTGACCCGCGAACGCGGCACGACCGCAGTCTGGCCATTGGAGAATGGCCCCGGCTGGCTGACGATAGGGTCTTCGGTGATGGTCACGGTCAGGCTGCCGTGGGTGACGGCCGCCGGCGAAACCTTGACGTTTTGGCCGATGACGATGGTACCGGTACGCGAATTGATGATGACCTTGGCCACTGCCTGGCCCGGATCGATTTCGAGGTTCTCCAGGATCGACAGGTAATCGACGCGCTGGCTTGGATCCATGGGCGCGGTCACCCGTACCGAACCGCCATCAAGGGCCTGGGCCACGCCAGGGCCGAGCAGCTCATTGACCTTGTCGACGATCCGCTTGGCCGTGGTGAAGTCTGGGCGGTTGAGGTTGAGGGTAAGGCTGTTGCCCTGGTTGAAACCGCTGGGTACGGCACGTTCGACGGACGCACCACCCGGGATGCGGCCCGCCGACGGAACATTGACGGTGATCTTCGAGCCGTCACGGCCCTCGGCATCGAAACCACCTACAACCAGGTTGCCCTGGGCGATGGCGTAGACATTGCCATCAATCCCCTTGAGCGGAGTCATCAACAGGCTACCGCCACGCAGGCTCTTGGAGTTACCGATCGACGACACGGTAATGTCGACCACCTGGCCAGGTTTGGCGAAGGCCGGCAGGTCGGCATGCACCGACACCGCCGCCACGTTTTTCAGCTGCACGTTGCCAGACCCAGGCGGCACCTTGATGCCGAACTGCGACAGCATGTTGTTGAACGTCTGCAGGGTGAACGGCGTTTGCGTCGTCTGGTCACCGGTGCCATTCAAGCCGACCACCAGGCCGTAGCCAATCAACTGGTTGGCACGCACGCCGGAAATGCTGGCGATGTCTTTCAGGCGCTCGGCGTGAGCGCCGAACGCGCAGGACAAAAGAAGTGTCGCGGCAATCAACCGCCTAGCGTTGAACATGGTCATCCGTACTCAAAAGGGCCAGAGCGGGCTGATGAAGAAACGGTCCAGCCAACCGGGCTGGCTGGCATCGGCGAAGGAGCCGGTGCCCGAATAGGTGATGCGCGCATCGGCCACACGGGTGGACGGCACGGTGTTGTCGGTGGCGATGTCATCGGCACGTACCAGGCCGGCAATGCGCACCAGCTCTTCGCCGGTGTTCAGGGTCATCCATTTTTCGCCACGCACGGCAATGATGCCGTTGGGCAGCACTTCGGCCACGGTAACGGTGATCGAACCGGTGAGCGTGTTGCCCTGGGTGGCCTTGCTGTCGCCCTTGGTGCTGCGATCGCCGCTGTAGCCTGCGTCAAGGCTGAGGTCCCCGCTGCCCAGCGGGTTGTTGGTGTTGGGCACGGTACCGAACAGCGAGGTGAGGCCAATATTGGCCTTGCTGTTCTTCTGGATCTGGGAACCTGCGTTCTTGCTCGCCGAGGTACGCTCGTTGAGGGTGATGGTGATGATGTCACCCACCCGGAACGCCTTGCGGTCGGTATACAAGCCTTGTTCGAAACCGGCCTGGTAGATCGAGCCGTTATTGGCCGCTGCCGGCAGCGGGGTGCGCGGCAGAACCGGCGCGTAGTACGGGTCGTTGGGCTTGGGCGTCGGTGCGACGCAACCAGCCAGCAACACCGCCCCCCCCAGGGCGAAAACGGACAACAGACGATACATGACACTTACCTCTAGCAGGCGCTGTAGCAGCGTGCGGTTTAACGGCGGCCCGAAGTGGCTGGGCCGCCAGGACTTACAGTTGCTGAGTGACGAACGACAGCATCTTGTCTGCAGCGGAGATGACCTTGGAGTTCATCTCGTAGGCGCGCTGGGTGGTGATCATGTTCACCATCTCCTCGACCGTGCTGACGTTGGAGTTTTCCAGGGTCTGCTGCAACGTGAGACCGAAGCCGTTCAGCCCCGGGGTACCGACCTGTGGCGCACCGCTGGCGGCGGTTTCGAGGAACAGGTTGTTGCCCATGGCCTGCAGGCCGGCCGGGTTGATGAAATCGGCGGTCTGGATATTACCGATGATCTGCGCAGCCGGGTTGCCCTGAGTGGTGATCGACACGGTGCCGTCCTGGCCCACGGTGAAGGTCTGGGCATCCGGCGGCACGACAATGGCAGGTTCCAGCGCGAAACCGTTGGCGGTGACCACCTGGCCATCGGAGTTCAGGTGGAAGGTGCCGTCACGGGTGTACGACACGGTGCCATCAGGCTGGAGCACCTGGAAGAAACCGCGGCCATTGATCGCCATGTCCAGCGGGTTCTCGGTGTTCTGCAACCCGCCAGTCTGGAAGTTCTTCTGGGTGCCGACCACACGCACACCGGTACCGACCTGCAGGCCCGAAGGCAGCTCGCTGTCCTGGGTGGACTGCGCGCCAGGCTGGCGTTTGATCTGGTACAGCAGGTCCTGGAACTCGGCGCGATCACGCTTGAAGCCGGTGGTCGAAACGTTGGCCAAGTTGTTGGAGATGACCGTCAGGTTGGTGTCCTGGGCGGACAGGCCGGTTTTAGCGACCCAAAGAGCCGGAAGCATTTAGTGTTCTCCTCGTGCGCCTGTTTTACGGCACTCGTTCAAATGTGATTAGCCGATTTGCAAAACACGCGCCATGGCTTCGTCGCCTTCCTTGGCCGCGCTCATCATCTTGACGTGCAGTTCGAATTGACGGGACAGCGCCAGCATCGAAGTCATCTCGCCGACGGCATTGACGTTGCTGCCCTCGAGGAAACCCGACACCACACGCACATTCACATCGGCGTCTGCGGGTTGGCCGCTGGCGGTATGGATCAGACCATCCAGCCCCTTGGTCATGCCCTTGGTGTCCGGGTTGACCAGCTTGATACGGTCCACTTCGGCCATTACCCGCGGGTCTTCGCCCATGGCGCGGATGCTGATGGTGCCGTCGTCACCGACCTCGACCTTCTGCTCTGGTGGAATGGCGATAGGGCCGCCGTTGCCGATAACCGCCATGCCATTGCCGGCCCGCAGCACGCCGAGCGCGTCAATGTTCAGGCTGCCGGTACGCACATACGCTTCGCTGCCGTCGGGCGCCTGCACGGCAATGAATCCATCACCGGTGACCGCCACATCCAGTTCACGACCGGTTTCAACCAACGGGCCGGCACTGAAATCGGTGGCCGGGCGTTCGCTCATGGCGAAAGCACGCGCCGGAAAGCTGTCACCAAACACCGGCATCGAGCGCGCCTGCTCCAGGTCGCGCTGGAAACCGTTGGTGGAAACGTTCGCCAGGTTGTTGGCATGGGCCTTCTGCGCCAGCGCGTTCTGGCTGGCGCCGGTCATGGCCACGTAAAGCATCTTGTCCACAGTCATCCTCCGCTGCACGGGCGATCGATTGCCGGTCGCCGTGGCTGTGGCAAGCGTTGAGCAAGTTTCGCGCCAACTACCCTATAAACGGCAAAGACCCCGGTTTACGGGGCCCTTGCTGAAAAGCCCGGCGCGCGCGAGACAAAATATCGGCGGCGGGTAGCCGGCAGCGGCAAGGGCTGGCCGCCCTCGACGCAACGGGCGACACTTGGCTGTCAGGTGATGGTGAAGGTATCTCCGTTGTTGGCCTGGAACGACTCGATAGTGTTCGAGCCGGCGTACCAGTTACTGAGCATCACACCGGAATCCAGGTTGCCGGCATTCCAGTCCGCCTTGGAGAAGATGTAGGCATTGACGCCATCGTTCTGTACCACGACACCCTGGAATGTCACAAGAAACTTGCCAGACACTCGAACGAGTGAGGTGGCACGGATAATACCTGAAGAAAATCCGCCAATTGACGGCCTCAAGCCATCATTTTTTGCCCTGCATCAAAGGGATCTGCAGGCGGCATTGTCGAACGGTCCGGCAAAGCGCTTCCAACCATCACCGGGTGACCATTGCGAACACACCAGACGCCCGTCAGCCTGGCTTTCCCAACGCCACCAAGGGGCCATCGCGGCCTGCGCCTGGAGCAGGCAGAACGCCGCGACGGCAGCAGCCAGCAGTTTTTTCATGGGTACTCTCCGTGAAAACGACGAACCCCTTCTTGCAAAGGGGTTCGTTGACAAGCGATCAGCCAGCGGCCATCAGGTCATCTGGATGATGGTCTGCATGATGGTGCTTTCGGTGGAGATGGTCTTGGCGTTGGCCTGGTAGTAGCTCTGGGCCTTGATCAGCTCGACCAGCTCCTGGGTCAGGTTGACGTTGGAGGCTTCCAGCGAGTTGGACTCGATCTCGCCCAGCGTACCGGTTTTCGGCGCGTCGATACCCGGAATGCCCGAGGAGAAGGTTTCCTTCCAGCGGGTGCCGCCCGTCTGCTGCAGGCCCTGCTCGTTGGCGAAGCTGGCGATTGCCACCTGGCCGATGGCGCGGGACTGCTGGTTACTGAAGCTGGCAAACATCACGCCGGAGGAGTCAATCGACAGGCTCGACAGGATACCGGTGGCGTAGCCGTCCTGGGACTGCGACATACGAGCAGTTTCAGTGTTGTAGGACGTGGTGCTCTTCATCGAAAGCTGCATGCCGTCAGCATTACCCTGGGAGCCATTGGGCGCCCAGTTGCCCGCCGCATCCTTGGCGGCAGGAATCCAGTTCTTCAGGGTGAAGGTGTTGTTGACCACGCTCCAGTCGCCCGCCGGCACGCCAGGTACTGGAGGCGTGCTCCCATCGTTCTGGGCCGCCATGGACTTCACCGAACCATCGGGGTTGAACGACATGGTGGCGGTCAACGGCTGGGTGCTGGACGGATCGAGCGGGTTGCGGCCCTGGACCAGGGTGTACATGGTCCATTCGTTCTGACCTGTCTTGCGGTAGAACTGCTCCATGACGTGCTCGTTACCCTGGCTGTCATAGACCTTGGTAGGGAACGATTTGGTGTAGGTGCTCTGATCGGTCGGGTTGAACGGCTTGTTCGGGATCATCGTGCCGGAACCATCATCGATTTCCAGCGGAATATCGGGGGCCGAGGAGTTCAGGTTGATGCCCTGCTCGATCAGCGTGGTGGCCTTCGGCGCCAGCGCCGAAGTGTCGATCCGCAGGTCGGTCAGCACACCCTTGACGATCTTGCCGTTCTCATCGGTGCTGTAACCGCGCAGGTTCAGGCCATCGGAGGTGACCACATAGCCATCCTTGTTGGTCTGGAACGCACCTGCCCGGGTGTAGGTCATTGAGCCGTTGTCGGACAGCACGAAGTAACCCTGCCCCTGGATACCCATGTCCAGCACGTTGCCGGTGTTGTTGACATCACCCTGGCCGAACTGCTGGGAAACCGAGGCCAGGCGCACGCCGTTGCCGATCTGGTTCTTGCCCACGCCCAGGCGGTTGGAGCCTGCATAAACGTCGGCGAACTCGGCACGCGACGACTTGAAGCCGACGGTGTTGACGTTGGCAATGTTGTTGCCGGTAACGTCCAGTTGCTTGTTGGCTGCGTAAAGACCGCTAAGGCCGATATTGAAAGACATGCATTCACTCCTTCTGCCGATCTAGCGGCCTTAGATTCCAATAGATTGTACTTTCGAGACGCCGATCTTCTGGCCGCCTGCCACGGTGAGCATCATCTCGCTACCGCCCTGGAAGCTGACGCTGGTGATCTTGGCCGGCAGCAGGGTGTACATGGTCTGCGCCTTGCCATCGACCGTCGTGGTGGCGGTGAAGGTGTACTGGCCAGGGTCGACCTTCTCACCCTTCTCGTTGGTGCCGTCCCAGATGAAGTCGGCGGTGCCTTTGGCCTGTTCGCCCAGGCTGATGGTCTTGACCACCTTGCCGTCCTTGTCCTTGATCTCGACCTTGCCGTCGGTGATGTTCTGCGGCACGACAACTTGACCGGTGAAGCTGGCGGTGGTGTCGACCATCGCCTTGTCGGTGTCCAGGATCACCGAGCGCCCCACCAGCGTGGTGGCCTGCAGCGCCTGACTCGACGCTATGCCGCCAATGATATTGTTGACCGAGCCGTTCAGGGTCTGGATACCTTCCAGGCTGCTGAACTGGGCCAACTGCGCAATGAATTCGCCGTTATCCTGCGGATCCAGCGGGTTCTGGTGCTGCATCTGGGTAACCAGCAGCTTGAGGAACGCATCCTTGCCCAGCGCGTTCTTGTCGACGGGCTCGGTGGTGGTTTTCTTGGTACCGGTGCTGACCCCGGACGCGTTGAGTACGTCGTTCAGGTTCACGCCACTGTTGGTGTTGGTCACTGCCATGGTCCGGATTCCTTATCACTGACCCAGGGTCAGTACTTTCTGCATCATGGTCTTGGCGGTGTTCATCAGTTCGGCGTTGGTCTGGAACGCGCGGCTGGCAGAGATCATGTCAGCCATCTCCTCAACCACGTTGACGTTCGGGTAGTAGACATAGCCATCCTTGTTCGCCGCCGGGTGGCTTGGCTCGTAGCGGGCTTCGAGATTGCTCTGATCCTCGATGATGCCCTTGACCTCGACCCCCTGCCCGGCCTGGCCCTGATCTTCGAACAGCGATTGGCCGGCGCCGGCCTGGGCCTGCTGGAAGGTGGTGGCGAATACCGGGTGGCGCGCACGGTAGGTCTGGTCGATGCTCGACGACACGGTCTCGGCGTTGGCGATGTTCGACGCAACGGTGTTCAGACGCGTGTTCTGCGCGCTCATGCCGCTACCGGCAATATTGAAGACACTGGCAAGAGACATGGTCACTCTCCACGCAGGGCCGATACCAGCCCTTTGAATTTACTGTTGAGCAGGGTGAAGCTGGCCTGGAAGCCAACGGCGTTTTCCGCGTAGTTCGATTGTTCCAGGTGCGCGTCCACGGTGTTCTGGTCGATCGACGGCTGCATCGGCGTGCGGTACTTCAGCGTATCGTCCATCATGGCCAGGCCTTCGGCCTCGATATGACGGCTGTCGGTACGCTCCAGGGCGATGCGTCCCTTCTGCTGCTTGTCGGACTCGGCAGCGAGCACGGACGAGAAGTCCATGTCACGCGCCTTGTAGTTGGGCGTGTCGGCGTTGGCGATGTTGTTGGCCAGCACTTCGGCACGCTGAGCGCGAAAGCCCAGTGCCTTTTCGTGAATGCCAAGCGCCTTGTCGAAGCTGATGCTCATGTCGGGGACCTTTGAAGGTGACCAGAGTTCGTTTGCTATGGCTTTAGCAAGCCCTGTGCCAACCATCTTAAACCCCATGAGTATGGGGGTTTCGCCTGTTTCATGCCGCGCCTTATGCCAGAAAAGCGGCAATGTACTTCCGCCTTGAGCTACCCAGGCGGCAATCGACAGGCGGCAAAAGCGGCAAACCAAAAAATTGACGTCATAACAAACATGTCAATTGGCCACCAATCGGGTAGCATCCGCGTCCCGCGCGCCATCGCCATCCACGCCACCACGGACGCCAGCAACCGACCGGCGGTGCTGGCCGGCATCGACAACCAAGGACAGATCTTCGCCGGCGACCAAGGCGCGCAAGGCATCGTGCTGGATGGCGCGAGCATCTTCGACAGCCTGGGGCGCTACATCGACAACAGTGGCAGGATCGTAGCGGCCGACACTGCCATCCGCATTGGCAACACCACCCATGATGGCCCTGGCGTGCCGCCCTGGCAGAAGGCCAACGGCGACCTGAACATCTTCAACAACGGCGAGATCTGGGGCAACGTCGCCATCAATGCCACCGGCAGCAATCGCCCTGTCGAGTTGATCATGCGCAAAGGCAGCATGATCCCAGGCGACCTCCTTGGCCTGGCCAACATCGAAGTCGAAGGTGACAGCGCCTACGGGGTTGCCTATGGCGGGCGCGGCAGCAACAGCATCCGCCTGGCGAACAACGCTGGCTCGACGTCGGCGACCACAGCGAGCCGCCGACCACATTCAGCCTGCAGAGCCTCCACGCCACCCTCGACGGCAACCTGCGGGTAGCCGACAACTCGGCACTGGGCATGTGGCTGGCAGCCAGCACCGACCCGTCCACCGCTGTGCTCAAGGTCAGCGGTATCGCCGAATTCGGCCAGAACGCACGAAAAAAGGCCGGTATCTCGCGATACCGGCCTTTTTGTCGAGCCTCATTTGGCCTGGTAGATGATCCCCGGGCTGCACTGCACCATCTGGTAGTGGTCCGGCAGCCCGTTGAGCGCCTCGGACGCCCCGAGGAACAGATACCCCCCGGGCTTGAGCGTGGCGTGAATACGCATGAGGATGTCCTTCTTGACCTGGGCCGAGAAGTAGATCAGCACGTTGCGGCAGAACACGATGTCGAACTTGCCCAGCGGCGCATAGCTGTCGAGCAGGTTGTAGGAACGGAACTCGACGCGACTGCGGATCGGCGGCTTGATCGCCCAGCGCCCCGGCCCCTTGGTGTCGAAATAGCGCTGCAGGCGCTCCTGCGACAGGCCACGGGCAATGGCCAGGCTGTCGTACTCACCGGTCTTGCAGTTGTTGAGCATGGCACCGGACAGGTCGGTGGCGACGATCTGCGCGCCCATTTTCAACTGACCCAGGTTGGTCCGCTCGAACTCGTCGATGGCCATCGACAGCGAGTACGGCTCCTGCCCCGATGAACAGGCCGCCGACCAGATGCGCAGGCGCTGGCCCGGGTTGTTCTTGATGAATTCCGGAATCACCTTGTTCTTGAGCACCTCGAACGGGTAGGTATCGCGAAACCACAGCGTCTCGTTGGTGGTCATGGCATCGACCACCTGCTCGCGCAAGCCACCGCGTGGCTGGGTCTGGATGCGCTGCACCAGCTCGCCCAGCGACTTGATGCCCTGTTGCTCCATCAGCTTGTTGAGACGGCTGGAGACCAGGTACTGCTTATTCTCGCCCAGCAGGATGCCACAGGCTTTCTCCAGGAATACCCGGAACTGTTCGAAATCCAAATTACCCGTAGACAATGCTGCCGCCTCTTCTTAAATCGCTAGCGCCGGGGGCGAACCCCGGCCGTTTCAATGACTCGCCTTGATCCGATCGACCACGCGCTGGGCGAGGTCATCCGGCCTGAACTTGGCCAGGAAGTCATCGGCACCGACCTTCTTGACCATCGCCTGGTTGAATACCCCGGACAACGAAGTATGCAGGCAGATGTGCAGTTTTTGCATGCGCGGATCGCTGCGGATCTCCGCCGTGAGGGTATAGCCGTCCATTTCCGGCATTTCAATATCCGAGATCATCATGAGGAACTCCTCCTCCGGACGCTTGCCCTCATCCACCAGCTTGCGCAGGTAATCCAGGGCCTGGCGACCATCGTTGAGCGCCACCACCTCGACCCCCACGGTCTGCAGGCATCGACTCACCTGCTTGCGCGCCACCGACGAATCATCGACGGTCAATACCCGCAGCATCACCGCCTTGTCCTGTACCTCGGCATCGATCACACCTTCCGACACCGACTCGGAAGATGGCGCCACCTCGGCCAGCACCTTCTCCACATCGATGATCTCGACCATGCGGTTGTCGACGCGCGTCACGGCAGTCAGGTAGTGATCGCGCCCGGTACCCTTGGGTGGCGGATGGATCTCTTCCCAGTTCATGTTGACGATGCGCTCGACCGAGTGCACCAGGAAGCCCTGGGTCTTGGTGTTGTACTCGGTGATGATGACGAAACTCTTGCGTGTTTCTTCCTTCAGCCCTGGCAGACCGGTCGCCATCGACAGGTCGAGGATCGGGATCGTCGCCCCGCGTATGTTGGCCACGCCGCGCACCACCGGATGGGATTTGGGCAGCAGCGTCAGGTCGGGGCACTGCAGCACTTCCCGGACCTTGAAAACATTGATGCCGTAGAGCTGGTCGCCATTGAGGCGAAACAACAGCAGCTCCAGGCGATTCTGCCCCACCAGCTGTGTACGCTGGTTGACCGAATCCATCACTCCAGCCATGCCGGACTCCTTCAACGATTACCCTGTGCAGCAAGTCGGCACGGGCTTTGCTTTTTTGAGCGTCATGCATACGAAAACGACATTTTTCCGACGACTGACGCGCCTGCTGACCGGCCCCCTGGCTGTGCTGTGCCTGGTAGCACCCGGCGCGCGTACGCTGGCGGACTCTTTTACCTTGCCTGAACAGCTTATCGGTGTCACTCAAGGCTTTCTTGAATTCACCGTCGAAGATTATCTGGCAACCACCCAGACTCAGGGCCGCTACGAGATCGAAGTCAACAAGCTTGACCCGCGCCTGCGCATGCCGCTGTGCAGCCAACAGTTGGATGCCTCACTGGAAGGCTCGACCCCGCTGGGCCGGGTAACAGTGAGGGTGCGTTGCGACGGTGCCGCGCCCTGGACCGTATTCGTGCCCGCCCAGGTGCGCCTGCTGCGCGATGTCGTGGTAATGACCCGGCCACTGAAACGCGAAAGCATCATCGATGAAAGCGATGTGGCCCTGCGCGAGCGCGATGTAGGCACCCTGGGCCCCGGCTACCTGACCCTGCTGGAGCAGGCCGTGGGCATGAAACTGCTGCGCCCTACGGTACTTGACCAGGTTTTGACCCAACAGCACCTGGAACAGGCCGAAGTGGTGCGCAAAGGCGACCACGTAGTGATCATCGCCCGCAGTGGCAACCTGAGTGTGCGCATGCCGGGCGAAGCCCTCGACAAGGGCGGGATGCAAGCGCAGATCCGCGTGCGCAACCTCAATTCCAAACGGGTGATCAAGGCCCGGGTAACCGGTGCCGGGCAAGTCGAGGTCGCCATGTAACCTACCCTGCGTCAGGATTTCGACAGAGGGGTGGCGGTGTGCAACCTCGGCCCCTAAACTCTGTCAGATATCGGGATACGCAAGCCAGCTTCAGGCCGTGTTGCATTCGTGCCTAAAGTTTTTTTCGGTTTGGTCGAAAACAAGGCATGCGTCCTAATTCCCAGGGGTTTTGATCATGGTCATCGACTTCAGTCGTTTGAATAACTCTCCGTCCGTCACGGGCGGCGTTCGCGGCAACACCGCGTCCGGCAACGCCGCTAAAGCCGGCGAGGCCAACGAAGCGCCCAAGCACACCGGTGCCAGCGGAGAAACAGTACATCTGAGCCCAGAGGCCCAGCAATTGCAGAAGATCAGCGACAAGCTGCGCGATCAGCCCACCGTCAACAGTGCCCGTGTGGCCGAGTTGAAACAGGCCATCGCCGACGGCAGCTACAAGGTCGATGCCGACCGGGTCGCTAGCAAACTGCTTGATTTCGAAGCTCAGCGCTAACCACCAGGCGCGCTGACTTCAAGGACGCACCACGCCAAGAGTTAGCCATGCACGACATCACTCTGCTGCAACTGATCGAAGACGATTTAGCACCGACGCAGGAACTGCTCGACCTTCTACAAAAGGAGGCAGTGGCCCTGCACGGTCGGGATATGGCCAAGCTGGAGCAGATCCTTGCCCGCAAGCAATCCCTGATCGTCCTGCTTGAGCAGCAGGGGCTGCGGCGCAACAACCTGCTCACTGGGCTCGGCCTCAGCGCCGACCGTGCAGGCGTGAAAGCCGTCGCCGAGCTGTCGCCCAATGGCGAGATCATCATGCAGCAGCTCGATGTGCTGACCCAACTGATGGACAACTGCCAGCAGGTCAACGAGACCAATGGGCGGATCATCCAGGCGCAGCAACACGCCACGACCAATCAGATCAGAATCCTCATGGGCGGCGACTCCCCGTCGCTCTATGACAGCCGTGGCGCCACATCGCCCATGGACAAGCCCCGGGCAATCAGCCAGGTTTGATTATTTGTTTCAAGGCACGGAACATACTGGCAAAATGCCGTAACTTGCGTGTGCCGTTTTGCCTGGAGATTGATAACCCGTGTTCAATGAATCCGATGCTCCCCAGCCCCCAAAGGTGCTGACCACCCCTTTGGAGATCGCGGCCAACTTGCGCCAGCTGCTGGATAGCCACGACCCACTGATCATCAGCTTCCATGAGCGCAGCCAGCGGTTCCAGAGCTATGTGGTGCATGTCGACCGGGAAAGCGGTGTCCTGGCACTGGATGAGATGATCCCTCGCGACGGCGAGAAGTACATCGAGAGCGGCGAACCCTTCCGCGTCGAAGGCTTCCACGACGGTGTGCGCATCGCCTGGGAAAGTAACATACCGCTGACCATCACCGAGATCGACGGCCACCGCTGCTACCGTGGCCCGCTGCCCGAGGAAGTGACCTATCACCAGCGCCGCAATGCCTTCCGCGCCGCGCTGAAGCTGTCGCAACTGGTCGACGTGACCCTCGACGGCACCCACCTCAAGGGCAATGGCGCGTTGCGCGGCAAACTGCTGGATATCTCGGCCACCGGCTGCAAACTGCGCTTCGACGGCAACGTCGAGGACCGCCTGCAACTCGGCCAGGTCTATGAGCGCTTCAAGGCCGGCACCCCACTGGGGTTGACCGACACCCTGGTCGAACTGCGCCACCTGCACTTCGAAGAGCGCATCAACACCACCTTCGCCGGGGTGCGCTTCCACAACCTCAACGGCCAGGCCCAGCGCAAGATCGAGAGCTTCGTCTATCAGTTGCAGCGTGAAGCGCGGCGGTTCGACAAGGACGACTATTGATCGTCGCCAGCCCATGAAAAACGCCACCCCTCGGGTGGCGTTTTCATTGGGGCCCGGGCAGACCGCCTAGGACATCGATTTGCCCACCTCGCCTTGCGCCGGCGCACCGGCATCCTCCTCGGTATCTTCCGCCGCCACCGGCGCCTGCATCACATCCTGCACCGTCTGCTCATCCACCCGCGGGTCGAGGGCCGCCGACAAGGGCGAGCCCGCCGCTGGCATCGCCACGTGCCCCAGCGGCGCATCCTGGACCTGGTGCAGCCCAGTGACTGCCTTGGGCCGAATGCGCCACACCAGCACCAACGCGAAGAACACGAAGAAGGCGTAGAGCATCTGCGCGCCCAGCAGCTTCATCAGCACCCCGGCCGCCAACGGTCCGATACAGGCGCCCACACCATAGGTGACCAGCAGCATGGCGGTCAGCGAGACCCGCCGCTCACTCTCCACGTGGTCATTGGAGAACGCCACCGCCAAGGGATACAGGCAGAACTGCAACAGCGAAATGACAAAGCCCATGGCGAACAGCAGCTCGAGCGGAACCCCCGGCAGGATCGCCAGCGGCGCGGCGGCCAGGGCCAGGCCGATGGCCACGCTGCGGATCAGCACGGCGCGATCATAGCGGTCGGAAAGCCAGCCCAGCGGCCACTGCACCAGCAGCCCGGCAAAGATGCAGCAGCCCATGAACAGGCCGATCTGCTCGGTGCTCAGACCCTGGCTGGACGCATACAGCGGCGCCAGGCCATAGAAGGAGCCGACGATCAGGCCCGAACCAAGCACCGTGGACAGCGATTGCGGCACGCGCTTGATGAAGAACTTCGGCTCCATCGGCGCCGGGCGCAACGGTGCGGGGTGAATGCGCCGGGTCATCGCCACCGGCACCAGGCACAAGGCAAAACACATCGCCACCAGCATCAGCAGTTCCGGCCCCAGTTGCGGGTGCACCACCAGGATCAACTGGCCGAGCACCAGCCCCAGGTAGGAGGCAATCATGTAGCCGCTGAACACCGCGCCACGGTGCTTGGCGTCGGCCTGTTCGTTGAGCCAGCTCTCGATAACCATGTACTGGCACATCATGCCCAGGCCGACGATCATGCGCAGCCCGACCCAGGCCGGCAGCCAGTTGGTCAGCCCATGCCCGAGCACCGCGGCGCCGACGATGCCGGCACAGGTGGCATAGGCACGGATATGCCCGACCCGGCCGATCAAGCGGTGTCCTACCTTCCCCCCCACCGCCAGGCCGAAGTAGTTGGCCGCCATCAACGCACCGATCCACAGGCTGTCGACATGATCGGCGGCCAGGCGCAAGGCCAGGTAGGTACTCAGCAGGCCCGAGCCGATCAGCATCATCAAGGCGGCGAAGTACAGCGACTGAAACGGCTTCCAGATATTTCGCATACGTCCCGTCAAGCTCCTTGACCAGGTGGCGTTGGGTTGCAGGCAAGCATAAAAGCAAATCCATCTTGGCACAGGCCCCCAGGCAGCAAAAAGAGCCATGGGGGCGCATCCAGTAGCGGTCGTGTCGCGCTCAGGCCTGCGCGGCCAGCACGCGGCGCTCCCAGGGGGTGATTTCATCGAAGAAATCGCTCAGCTCCAGGGTCTTGGTGGCGACGTAGCCTTCGATGAACTCCTTGCCGAACAGTTCCCGCGCCAGGTCGCTGCGCTTGAGCCGCTCAAGCGCGGCATGCAGGGTGCAAGGCAGGCTGAGGTGTTCCGGCACCTCGAACTCGCCCTGGATGGCCGGCGTCGGCGCGATCTGCCGCTCAATGCCGTGCAGGCCAGCGGCAAGGCTCGCGGCAATGGCCAGGTAGGGGTTGGCATCGGCGCCCGGCAGGCGGTTTTCCACCCGCCGCGCCACAGGCGAGCTGGCCGGAATGCGCAGGCCTGCAGCACGGTTGTCCTCGGACCAGCAGGCGTTGTTCGGTGACGCATAAGGGTGGCACAGGCGCTGGTAGGAATTGACGTTCGGCGCGAACAGCGCGGTGAAGTCGGCCAGGCAGGCCTGCAGGCCACCGATGAAATGGTGGAAGGTGTCGGTCGCCCTGCCCTGCTCGTCGCTGAACACGTTGCGCCCACTGCCGACCTCCACCAGGCTCTGGTGAATGTGCATCGAACTACCGGGTGTGTGTGCCAGTGGCTTGGCCATGCACACCACGATCAGGCCATGCTTGAGCGCGACCTCCTTGAGCAGGTGCTTGAACAGGAAGGTCTGGTCGGCCAGCAGCAAAGGATCGCCGTGCAGCAGGTTGATCTCGAACTGGCTGACACCCATCTCGTGCATGAAGGTGTCGCGTGGCAGGCCCAGCGCCGCCATGCAGCGGTATACCTCGTTGAAGAACGGGCGCAGACCGTTGTTGGAGCTGACACTGAAGGCCGAGTGGCCCATTTCCCGGCGTCCGTCCTTGCCCTGCGGCGGCTGGAACGGCTGGGTCGGATCGGCGTTGGCGGCAAAGACAAAGAATTCCAGCTCCGTCGCCACCACCGGGGCCAGCCCGCGCTGCGCATATCGGGCGATCACCGCCTTGAGCTGGCCACGGCTGGACAACCCTGAAGGGCTACCATCGAGTTCCACCGCATCGCAGATCGTCAACGCCCGAGGTTCGTCGCTCCAGGGCAGGCGATGGATCTGCGAGGGTTCGGCCACCAGCGCGAGGTCGCCATCGTCGCTGCCATAGTATTTTGCCGCCGGGTAACCGCCCATGATGCACTGCAGCAGCACGCCACGGGCCATCTGCAGGCGGCGCCCCTCAAGGAAGCCCTCGGCGGTCATCACCTTGCCGCGGGGCACGCCGTTGAGGTCGGGGGTAACGCACTCGATTTCATCGATGCCCTCCAGGAGCACTGCCTGGTTGCGCGGGCCTTCGGTCGTCATGACGCTGTCCTTCTTGTTGTGTTCGCATGCCGGGAATGGCGACGCACACAACATAGGCCCGGGGTGTTTAAAATATCAAGCACCCCAGGCACCGCGCCCGGATCATTGCTCGCGCAACGTCATGCCATTGGCCGGCAGCGGCAACGCGGTCTTGTAGCGCACCTGCTTCAAGGCAAAGCTGGAGCGAATGTTCGCCACCCCGGGCAAACGTGTCAAGTAATCGAGAAAGCGCTCCAGTGCCTGGATGCTTGGCAGCAGGACCCGCAGCAGGTAGTCGGGGTCGCCGGTCATCAGGTAACACTCCATCACCTCAGGGCGCTCGGCAATTTCTTCCTCGAAGCGGTGCAGCGACTGCTCCACCTGCTTTTCCAGGCTGACATGGATGAACACGTTCACATCCAGCCCCAGCGCCTCGGGTGACAACAACGTCACCTGCTGGCGAATCACCCCCAACTCCTCCATGGCCTTGACCCGGTTGAAGCACGGCGTGGGCGACAGGTTGACCGAGCGTGCCAGCTCCGCGTTGGTAATGCGGGCGTTTTCCTGCAGGCTGTTGAGGATGCCGATATCCGTTCGATCCAGTTTACGCATGAGAGAAATTGACCTGGTTTTTGTGTTTGTACGGAATGTTTATCTGCGCCACAGGAGAAAGGCAACGAACTTGAGAGAAAAATTCTCCTGCCGTCCCCCTATGATGTAAAAAGACGCTGACCTGCCAGTCACGAGCCGGCAGTCAGCGGCGGCCGCTTCAAAGCTCACAAAAACAACATTCGAGCGAGCGTAAAAAGCATGAACGAGTACGCCCCCCTGCGTCTGCATGTGCCCGAGCCTACAGGCCGGCCAGGCTGCCAGACCGATTTCTCCTACCTGCGCCTGAACGACGCGGGTCAAGTCCGTAAACCCCCTATCGATGTGGAAGCCGCCGACACCGCGGACCTTTCCTACAGCCTCGTGCGCGTGCTCAACGAGCATGGCGACGCCGTTGGCCCGTGGGCCGAGGGCATCGAGCCGCAGGTGCTGCGCCAGGGCATGCACGCCATGCTCAAGACGCGCATCTTCGACAGCCGCATGGTGGTTGCCCAGCGTCAGAAGAAGATGTCCTTCTACATGCAGAGCCTGGGCGAGGAAGCCATCGGCAGCGGCCAGGCCCTGGCCCTGAACCGCACCGACATGTGCTTCCCCACCTATCGCCAGCAGAGCATCCTGATGGCCCGCGATGTGTCGCTGGTCGACATGATCTGCCAGCTGCTGTCCAACACCCGTGACCCGCTCAAGGGCCGCCAGCTGCCGATCATGTATTCGGTGCGCGAGGCCGGCTTCTTCACCATCAGCGGCAACCTGGCCACCCAGTTCGTCCAGGCGGTCGGCTGGGCCATGGCCTCGGCGATCAAGGGCGATACCAAGATCGCCTCGGCATGGATCGGCGACGGCGCCACTGCCGAGTCCGACTTCCACACCGCGCTGACCTTCGCCCACGTCTACCGCGCCCCGGTGATCCTCAACGTGGTCAACAACCAGTGGGCGATCTCGACCTTCCAGGCCATCGCCGGTGGCGAGTCGACCACCTTCGCCGGCCGTGGCGTGGGTTGCGGCATCGCTTCGCTGCGTGTCGACGGCAACGACTTCATCGCGGTCTACGCCGCTTCGCGCTGGGCCGCCGAACGCGCCCGCCGCGGCTTGGGCCCGACGCTGATCGAATGGGTCACCTACCGCGCCGGCCCGCACTCGACTTCGGACGACCCGTCCAAGTACCGCCCGGCCGACGACTGGAGCCACTTCCCACTGGGCGACCCGATCGCCCGCCTCAAGCAACACCTGATCAAGCTTGGCCACTGGTCCGAGGAAGAACACCAGGCGGTCACCGCCGAGCTCGAGGCCGAGGTGATCAAGGCGCAGAAGGACGCCGAGCAGTTCGGCACCCTGAGCAACGGCCATATCCCCAGCGCCGCGTCGATGTTCGAGGACGTGTACAAGGAAATGCCCGACCACTTGCGCCGTCAGCGCCAGGAACTGGGGGTCTGAGATGAACGATCACAACAACAGCATCCATCTGGAAAACGCCATGTCCACCACCACCATGACCATGATCCAGGCCCTGCGCTCGGCCATGGATGTCATGCTCGAGCGCGATGACAACGTGGTGGTCTATGGCCAGGACGTTGGCTACTTCGGCGGCGTGTTCCGCTGCACTGAGGGCCTGCAGAGCAAGTACGGCAAGTCCCGCGTGTTCGACGCACCGATCTCCGAAAGCGGCATCGTCGGCACCGCCGTGGGCATGGGCGCCTATGGCCTGCGCCCGGTGGTCGAGATCCAGTTCGCCGACTACTTCTACCCCGCCTCCGACCAGATCGTCTCGGAGATGGCCCGCCTGCGCTATCGCTCGGCCGGCGAGTTCATCTCCCCGCTGACCCTGCGCATGCCTTGCGGCGGCGGCATCTACGGCGGCCAGACCCACAGCCAGAGCCCCGAGGCGATGTTCACCCAGGTCTGCGGCCTGCGCACCGTCATGCCATCGAACCCCTACGACGCCAAGGGCCTGCTGATCGCCTCGATCGAATGCGACGATCCGGTGATCTTCCTCGAGCCCAAGCGCCTGTACAACGGCCCGTTCGACGGCCACCACGACCGTCCGGTGACGCCGTGGTCCAAGCACCCGCACAGCGCCGTGCCGGATGGCTACTACAGCGTGCCGCTGGACAAGGCGGTGATTACCCGCCCAGGCAACGACGTCACCGTGCTGACCTATGGCACCACCGTGTATGTGTCGCAAGTGGCCGCCGAAGAGAGCGGCGTCGACGCCGAGGTCATCGACCTGCGCAGCCTGTGGCCGCTGGACCTGGAGACCATCGTCGAGTCGGTGAAGAAAACCGGCCGCTGCGTGGTCGTGCACGAAGCCACCCGCACCTGCGGCTTCGGCGCGGAGCTGGTATCGCTGGTTCAGGAGCACTGCTTCCATCACCTCGAAGCGCCGATCGAGCGCGTCACCGGCTGGGATACCCCCTACCCCCACGCACAGGAATGGGCCTACTTCCCCGGCCCTTCACGGGTAGGCGCGGCACTGAAACGGGTCATGGAGGTCTGAATGGGCACGCACGTCATCAAGATGCCGGACATTGGCGAAGGCATCGCGCAAGTCGAGTTGGTGGAATGGTTCGTCAAGGTCGGCGATGTGATCGCCGAAGATCAAGTGGTGGCCGATGTCATGACCGACAAGGCCACCGTGGAAATTCCTTCGCCGGTCAGCGGCAAGGTGCTGGCCCTGGGCGGCCAGCCCGGTGAGGTGATGGCGGTCGGCAGCGAGCTGATCCGCATCGAGGTCGAAGGCAGCGGCAACCATGTCGACACGCCCCAGGCCAAGCCGGCCGAGCCGGCACCGGCAGCGGTACAGGCCGCGGCCCGCCCCGAGCCACGCGTCGAGTCCCAGCCGCAGGTTGCCGCAACCCACGCAACCGCGCCCATCGTGCCGCGCGAGGCCCACGACAAGCCACTGGCCTCCCCGGCGGTGCGCAAGCGCGCCCTGGATGCCGGTATCGAGCTGCGCTACGTGCACGGTAGCGGCCCGGCCGGGCGCATCCTGCATGAAGACCTCGACGCCTTCATCAGCAAGCCGCAGAGCAGCACTGGCCAGGCGCCAGGGGGCTATGGCAAGCGCACCGACAGCGAGGAGGTACCGGTGATCGGCCTGCGCCGCAAGATCGCCCAGCGCATGCAGGACGCCAAGCGTCGTGTCGCCCACTTCAGCTACGTCGAGGAAATCGACGTCACCGCCCTCGAGGCCCTGCGTCAGCAGCTCAACGCCAAGCATGGCGACAGCCGCGGCAAGCTGACCCTGCTGCCGTTCCTGGTGCGCGCCATGGTCGTCGCCCTGCGCGACTTCCCGCAGATCAACGCCACCTACGACGACGAAGCCCAGGTCATCACCCGCCACGGCGCGGTGCACGTCGGCATCGCCACCCAGGGTGACAACGGCCTGATGGTGCCCGTGCTGCGCCACGCCGAAGCCGGCAGCCTGTGGAGCAACGCCAGCGAGATTGCCCGTGTCGCTAACGCGGCGCGCAACAACAAGGCCAGCCGTGAAGAGCTGTCCGGCTCGACCATCACCCTGACCAGCCTCGGCGCCCTCGGCGGCATCGTCAGCACACCGGTGGTCAATACCCCGGAAGTGGCGATCGTCGGCGTCAACCGCATGGTCGAACGGCCGGTGGTGATCGACGGCCAGATCGTCGTGCGCAAGATGATGAACCTGTCCAGCTCGTTCGACCACCGCGTGGTCGATGGCATGGATGCCGCACTGTTCATCCAGGCCGTGCGCGGCCTGCTGGAACAGCCCGCCTGCCTGTTCGTGGAGTGATCATGCAAGAGCTCATCAACACCACCCTGCTGATCATCGGTGGCGGCCCCGGCGGCTATGTGGCCGCCATCCGCGCCGGGCAACTGGGGATCCCCACCGTCCTGGTCGAAGGCCAGGCCCTGGGCGGCACCTGCCTGAACATCGGCTGCATTCCGTCCAAGGCGCTGATCCATGTGGCCGAGCAGTTCCACCAGGCCAGCCGCTACACCGAACCCTCACCGCTGGGCATCAGCGTGTCCTCGCCGCGCCTGGACATCAGCCGCAGCGTCGAGTGGAAGGACGGCATCGTCGACCGCCTCACCAGCGGTGTCGCCGCGCTGCTGAAAAAACATGGTGTGAAGGTGATCCACGGCTGGGCGAAGATCCTCGACGGCAAGAGCATCGAAGTCGACGGCCAGCGCATCCAGTGCGAACACCTGCTGCTGGCCACCGGCTCCAGCAGTGTCGAACTGCCGATGCTGCCGATTGGCGGGCCGATCATTTCCTCCACCGAGGCCCTGGCGCCCAAGGCCATGCCCGAGCACCTGGTGGTGGTCGGCGGCGGCTACATCGGCCTGGAGCTGGGCATCGCCTACCGCAAGCTCGGCGCCAAGGTCAGCGTGGTGGAAGCCCGCGATCGCATCCTGCCGACCTACGACGCGGAGCTCACCGCGCCGGTGGCTGACTCGATCAAGAAACTCGGCATCGCGCTGTACCTGGGCCACAGTGTCGAAGGCTATGCCGACGGTTGCCTGCTGGCCAGCGACGGCCAAGGTGGCCAGCTGCGCCTGGAGGCTGACCAGGTGCTGGTGGCCGTGGGTCGCCGCCCACGCACCAAAGGCTTCGGCCTGGAAAGCCTGGACTTGAAGATGAACGGCGCTGCCATCGCCATTGACGAGCGCTGCCAGACCAGCATGCGCAACGTCTGGGCCATCGGCGACGTGGCCGGCGAGCCGATGCTCGCGCACCGGGCCATGGCACAGGGTGAGATGGTCGCCGAGATCATCGCCGGCAAGACACGGCGCTTCGAGCCGACCGCAATCGCCGCGGTGTGCTTCACAGACCCGGAAGTGGTGGTGGTCGGCAAGACCCCGGAGCAGGCCGGCCAGCAAGGTGTGGATTGCATCGTCGCGCAGTTCCCCTTCGCCGCCAACGGCCGGGCCATGAGCCTGGAGTCGAAGAGCGGTTTCGTGCGCGTGGTGGCTCGCCGCGACAACCACCTGATCCTCGGCTGGCAAGCCGTGGGCGTGGCGGTTTCCGAACTGTCCAGCGCCTTCGCCCAGTCCCTGGAGATGGGCGCGCGCCTGGAAGACATCGCCGGGACCATTCATGCCCACCCGACGCTGGGCGAGGCGGTGCAGGAAGCGGCGCTGCGCGCGCTGGGGCACGCACTGCACATCTGATTGAAGACACTGAAGCGGCAATAGCCGATTTTGCCCGCTGCGCCCCAGGCGCCGCGGGTCCTTTTTTTACCATCACTCGGCTACGGTGTTTTTGCCTTGCGCCTTGGCCCGATACAGCGCCTGGTCTGCCCGCGCCAGCAACCCGCCGGCATCGTCCCCCTCGCGCCACTGCACCACGCCATAGCTCATGGTCAGCCGGCACGTGCCGATAGGCTCGATCGCCGCCATCGCCACGCGGATCGACGACGCCACCGCACAGGCTTGCTGCAGCGACGTGTGCGGCAACACCACGGCAAACTCATCACCTCCCCAACGCGCCAGCAGCCCCCGACCGCCCAGGCACTGACGGATACGCTCGGTGACCTCGATCAGCGCCGCGTCGCCACGGGCATGACCGTGCAGGTCGTTGATCGGCTTGAAGTCGTCCAGGTCCATGGCGATCAATGCCAGTGGCTCACGGAAGCGCCGGGCGCGCTCGCACTCCTGCTGAAGCGTTTTCTCCAGGCGATAACGGTTGGCGGTGCGGGTCAACGCATCCCGCTCGGCCAGTTCGCGGTTCTCATCCAGTTGCCGCTGCAATTGCTGGTTGACCCATGACAGCTCACGGGTACGCTCGGCCACCTGGCCCTCCAGCGATTGGTTGCGCTGTTCGAGCTCCTCCACCAGGCGCTTGCCGGCGTCGATATTGCGATGAGCCCCGAGCATTCGCGCCACCGTGCCATCGGCGTTGCGGGCGATGATATGGCCGCTGTCCTCGACCCACAGGTAACTGCCATCGTGGCAACGGCACCGGTACTCGATGCGGTAGTGCTCGTTGCGCTGGGTGATGTAGGCCTCGAAATGCGCCATCACCCGCGGATAGTCCTGCGGGTGTATCACGCTTTCCCAGGTCAGCACGGAGTTGTCCAGCGAGTGGCTGGGGTAACCCAGCATCGCGTACCAGCCTGAGTTGCGGTAGACGTAGCCGCTGTTGGCATCCCAGTCCCAGATGCCGTCGCTGATCAGCTCGAACAAGGTGTGCAATTGCTGCTCGGTGAAGCCGGCCGGTATCGGCTTTGCTGCCTGACTCATGGACGCTCTCCCTGTTGCCCAGCAACTGCGCCCCGTAACCGGTGCAGCCGACACTCGCTATTTTTTGCCGCTAGCGGCAATACCGTTCCTCTGCCGGGCAAGCATATTCCGAGCGAGAAGTCGCCGGAATAGCCGTAGGGCCTATTTTGCCGCTCCACCATCGCTGGCACAGCTTTTGCCACTTTAGTCGCCTCTCTAACAGTCATTTACGGAGGAAACATGCTTATCACAGCGAACGGCCTGGGGTGGCAGACCGTGCAGCAACAGCAACGCAGCGCTCTCGAACAGCCTGCAGCACAGTTGCCCGCGCTCCAGCCGCTGATGGCCAGCGCGAAAACCTCGGCGCAGCAGAACAATCAGGGCAGCACCTCGCAGCAGCACGCTGAAGACAATCGCAAGGAGGCCTTCGCCAAGCTGATGGTCATGCTGCAGAATCCAGACGCGGCCAAGCGTGAGCAGGCCAGCGTGGGCAAACAGGAAGGCTCCAGCGCCCTGCAGGAGTTTCGTGATTACATGGCCAAGTCGCCTGCGGAGAAGATCAAGGAACAAATGCTGCAGGAGATGGGCCTGACTCCTGAGGAGTACGACGCCCTGCCGCCTGAGCAGCAAGTGAGGATCGACCAGCAGATCGCCCAACGCTTGCAGGACGAGGTCGAGCGCAAAACCCAGGCCAGGCTCGAACAGCAGGCGCAGCGAGAACAGGCCCCCACCCAGCCGCAAAGCGTCCTGAACTCGACAAATGACGATGATGCCGAGCGACGCTACACCGCCAAGCTTTGAGCCGGGATTTGTCCCCGGTTCAGTAGAAGCGTTTCGGATCCCCTGACTCGAGCAGGCTGGCCAACTGGGTCAGGGCGAAGCGCAACTCCTCCCGGCTGGTCGGCGACATCAGCACGACCCGCACGCCACGTGGATCGCCTGTGCGCTCCACCTGGAACTGGCTGGCGCTCATGACCGCCACGCCATTGGCTCTCGCCAGCATCGCGAACTCGTCGCTGCGCCATGGTTCGGGCAAGTTGAGCCAAAGGTGGTAGCTGTGCGGCTGGCTTTGCAACGACGCATCGGTGAAGACTTCACGGGCGATGGCTTGGCGTGCCGCAGCCTCGGCGCGGTGCATGCGGATCAGCTGGCTGTCCAGCCCTTCGCCGATCACATGGCTGGCCAGTTGCGCGGTCAACGGCGAAGGCATCCACACCGTGCTGCGTACCATGGCAGTCAGCCGCGACAGCAGTTTCGGCGGGCTGTACAGGTAGCCGATGCGCAACGCCGGCATGACGGACTTGGACAGGCTGGTGAGGTAGATCGAACGCTCCGGTGCAAAAGTCGCCAGCGGCCGGGCCTGTGGATCAGTGGCGAGGAAGCCGTAGATGTCGTCGTCCAGCAACAGGAAGTCGAACTCCTCCGCCAGCGCCGCGATCTGGGCGCGGCGCTCGTTGGACATGATTGCCGTGGTCGGGTTCTGACAGGTTGCCACACACACCAGCATGGCTGGCCGCTCGCGCTGGCAGATCTCACGCAACGCCTCGGGGATGATGCCCTGCTCGTCCATCGGCACACCACGCAGGCGGCGGCCCAGGCCGTGAGCCACGGAGATGATACCCGGGTAGCACAGCGACTCGCACAGCACCAGATCGCCCGCCCCGGTCAAGGCGCTGATCGCCACCATCAGCCCGTGCTGGGCGCCGCTGGTGATGACCACCTGCTGCCACTGCGCACCCGGCAGCCACTGCCGTAACCATTGCGCGCCCGCCTCGCGATGCGCCGGATGGCCGCCGTCGGGGGCGTAGTCCAGCACCTGCTCCAGCCGCGCGGTATTGGCCAGTTCGGTCAGCGCGCTGCGCAACCAGTACTGCAGGGTTTCACCGTAGGGCTTGATGATCGACAGGTCGAGCACTTCGCTGCGGGCAACGGGCGCTGCGACGGAGGTCGCGCGGGTAACGGCAGGGGCCTCGCCCGTGTCGGCGATCCGGTCAAGAACGTAGGTGCCGCGGCCCACCTCGCCCTGGGTCAGGCCGCGACGCGACGCCTCGGTATAGGCGCGGCTGATGGTGCCTGGCGTAACGTCCAGTGCCTGCGCCAGTTCGCGTAGCGTCGGCAAGCGCTCGCCACGTCGCAGGGCGCCACTGGCGATATCGTGCGCCAGCGCATCGGCGATGGACAGGTAGACAGGCTGATTGCTTTCGCTGATCCGTGGAACCCACATGAGACGGCTACCGGGCTTAAATGATTGAAATTTGAACACACAGACCGACTTGAGTCGATCCACCGCGCGATTCAAGTTGTGAACAGCAGCCGCGTGAGAGCTGCCCCGCTTGAATTCAGGCCACGTTACCGTATAGATTCAATTTGAATCGAATCAATCGAATCAATCAACTCACCTGGACTCGCCATGGATAATCTCAGAAAGGATTTTTCCCTCTCCGCCCTGGTCGCCGGCCTGATCGCCGTGATCATCTCCTACGCCGGCCCCTTGATCATCGTGTTCCAGGCCGCCGACCAAGCCGGCCTGGGCAACGAAGCGACCGCATCGTGGATCTGGGCCATTTCCATCGGCAGCGGCCTGACCGGCCTGCTGCTGAGCTGGAAACTGCGGGTACCGGTGATCACCGCCTGGTCCACGCCCGGCGCGGCGCTGCTGGTATCGATGCTGCCGAGCGTGTCACTGGCTCAAGCGGTGGGCGCCTATATCGTCGCCTCGCTGCTGATCGCGGTGATCGCCCTGAGCGGCGCCTTCGACAAGTTGATGAATCGCCTGCCAAAGGCCATCGCCGCGGCGATGCTGGCCGGCATCCTGTTCCGCTTCGGCGCCGAGCTGTTCAGCTCGATCCGCCTGCAGCCCGTGCTGGTGCTGTCGATGCTGGCGAGTTACCTGCTGTTCAAGCGCCTGTCGCCGCGCTACGCGATTCTTTCGGTGCTGATCGTCGGCTGCGGCCTCGCCGCCGGCCTGGGACAGTTGGACACCCAGGCGCTGGTGCTGGAAATGACCGTCCCCACCTGGACCAGCCCGCAGTGGAGCTGGCAGGCCATTGTCAATGTCGGCCTGCCCTTGGCGCTGGTGTCGCTCACCGGCCAGTCGGTGCCCGGTATCGCCGTGCTGCGCACCTCCGGCTATCAGGTACCGGCACGCCCGATCGTCTCGGTCACCGCCCTGGGTTCGCTGCTGCTGGCGCCATTCGGCTGCCACGGCGTCAACCTGGCGGCGATCACAGCGGCTATCTGCACCGGTCGCGAAGCCCACGAGAACCCGGACAAGCGCTATATCGCCGGCATGGCCTGCGGTGCTTTGTATCTGCTGATGGGCAGCTTCGGCGCCACCTTGGCCTCGGTGTTCGCCGCCCTGCCGAGGGAACTGATAGCCGCCCTCGCCGGCCTGGCACTGTTCGGCGCCATCGCCAACGGTCTGGTGGGCGCCATGAGTGACGAAAAACAACGGGAACCGGCGCTGATCACCTTCCTGGTCACCGCCTCTGGGATGAGCTTGCTCGGCCTTGGCGCCGCATTCTGGGGGCTGATCTTCGGGCTGGCTGCACACCTCGCCCTGAGCCACAGACAAACGTCTCGACAGCCCCGGGAAGGCATCCAGGCAAGGTAAACGAAGGAGAATTGGAAAGAGATGGCGTCCCAGGCAGGATTTGAACCTGCAACCTTCCCCTTAGGAGGGGGATGCTCTATCCAATTGAGCTACTGAGACACAGAGGCCGACAACAGACGCTGCGCGGCGGGGACGGCGAGCATGTTAACCAGCATGTGCGCATTTGTCATGTATCAATCGGGCATTATGCTCGTCGGCCTTTTTCCCTGCGTATCAGCGATCACGCCTTCGGCGCGCAACAGCGCGATCAAAGCTTCCACCGCACCGGCCAACGGCCCGGAATTGTCCACGACATGCACACCGGGATCGTAGGCCTGCAGCCGGAAATTGCGGGCCAGGCGTTGCTCGATCTGCTCGGTGCTTTCTCTTCCCCGGGCCAGCAAGCGCTGGCGCAGCACCTGCGGGGAAACAACCAGTCCCACGGCCACGAGATCAGGGTAGCGCTGCCGGGCGATCGACAGGTACGCACGCGAGCCGTTGACCAGTACCGAGCGCCCCGCAGCGAGCCATGCATCCAGTTGCGCAGGGATGCCATAGCGCAGGCCATTGGCCTGCCAGTCCAACGCAAAGGCCCCCGCTTCGCGCATTGCCTCGAAACGTTCGGCGCTCACGCCATGTGCGGCTTCACCCTTGGCTTCGGCCGAACGCGTGATGACCCGCCGAGCGATTTCGACCCCCTGGGTGAACAATCGCTCACGGGCCGCCTCGAGCAGGGAATCTTTTCCTGAACCAGACGGTCCCATAAGGAATATCAGGCGCCCCCTTGAGGCCGCCCCACCGCTTGCGTCATATTGCATAGCCACTATGCTCAATGTATGGGAAACCAGCGCATTTGATGATTTTCCCTGACCCTTTGCTGTCTTTTACCAGATTTTGACGGCATTTGTCTGACACCTGTGCAATTCGATGAATGTGAAACTTTTCAAACCAGTGCTCATTTCTGATAATTGGTACTGGCAAAAAGCCTTTATCGAGATCACTATTTGTCACAGAATTGACGCCAAGGAAACGGCGATCATGAGGCAAGATGAAGAACCAAAATCACATCACGGTTGAACATTTTGTCGTCGCCGCGGTCGTACTTCCACCGTGCGGCCAATTTGAGAACCGCTCCCCTGAACCAGAACAACCGGTCAATTTATATGCGCCCAATGAAACAGGCTATCTACTCCAGCCGCACCGCTGACAAGTTTGTCGTCCGCCTGCCAGACGGGATGCGTGAGCGCATTGCCGAGGTAGCGCGCAACCATCACCGCAGCATGAACTCCGAGATCATCGCCCGCCTGGAGCAGAGCCTTATCCAGGAAGGTGCTCTGGGTGACGAGCTGAGCATGCGCCTGGACAGCCCAGAGCTCAGCCTTCACGAACGCGAACTGCTGCAACGCTTCCGCCAGTTGTCCCACCGCCAGCAGAATGCGCTGGTCGCCCTCATCGCCCACGATGTGGAAATGGCCGCCGACGCGCCCTGATCCTCCAAGCGCACACAAAAAAGCCAGCGTAAGCTGGCTTTCTTGTTTCTGGCGTCCCGTCGGCCTACATCAGGAACAACGTTGCCAGGCCGAGGAAGATGAAGAAACCACCGCTGTCGGTCACGGCAGTGATCATCACGCTCGAGCCCATTGCCGGATCTCGGCCCAGGCGCGTCAGCGTCATCGGGATCAATACACCCATCAGCGCTGCCAGCAGCAAGTTCAAGGTCATCGCGGCGGTCATGACCAGCCCCAGCGACCAGCTGCCATACAGCCAGAACGCCACCACCCCGATCACACCGCCCCAGACCAGGCCATTGATCAACGATACCGCCAGCTCCTTGCGCATCAGGCGACTGGTGTTGCCTGGTGACACCTGGTCCAGCGCCATGGCGCGAACGATCATGGTAATGGTCTGGTTGCCGGAGTTACCGCCGATGCCGGCAACGATCGGCATCAATGCCGCCAGGGCCACCAGCTTCTCGATGGAGCCTTCGAACAGACCGATCACCCGCGACGCGACAAACGCGGTAATCAGGTTGATTGCCAGCCACGCCCAACGGTTGCGCAGCGAGCGCCAGACCGAGGCGAAGATGTCTTCCTCTTCGCGCAGACCGGCCATGTTGAGCACTTCGCTCTCACTTTCCTCACGGATCAGATCGACCATTTCATCGATGGTCAGGCGGCCGATCAAGCGCTCTTTCTTGTCCACCACCGGAGCGGATACCAAGTCGTATCGCTCAAAGGCCTGAGCCGCGTCGTAGGCATCTTCCTCGGGGTGGAAGGTCACCGGGTCATTGGCCATGACCTCCGCGACCTTCTTGTCCGGGTCGTTGACCAACAACCGCTTGATGGGCAGCACGCCCTTGAGGATACCGTCGTAATCGACCACGAACAGCTTGTCGGTGTGCCCTGGCAGCTCCTTGAGCCGGCGCAGGTAGCGCAATACCACTTCGAGGCTGACATCCTCGCGGATGGTGACCATCTCGAAGTCCATCAATGCACCGACCTGCTCCTCGTCATAGCTCAGGGCCGAGCGCACACGCTCGCGCTGCTGGGCATCGAGACTCTCCATGAGTTCATGGACGACGTCGCGGGGCAATTCCGGAGCCAGGTCGGCGAGTTCGTCGGCGTCCATCTCCTTGGCGGCCGCCAGCAACTCGTGATCGTCCATGTCGGCGATCAGGGTCTGGCGCACGGCATCGGAGACTTCAAGCAGGATGTCGCCGTCACGGTCGGAGCGCACAAGCTGCCAGACCGTCAGGCGATCGTCCAGTGGCAGGGCTTCGAGGATGTAGGCGATGTCGGCGGGGTGCAGGTCATCGAGCTTGCGCTGCAGCTCGACCAGGTTCTGGCGGTGCACCAGGTTTTCCACCAGGTCATGGTGATGACCTTCCTGACGGTGCGTCAGGTCCTCGACCACCCGCTGGCGCTGCAACAGTTCGATCACCTGGGCCAGGCGATCCTGCAGGCTGTCTTGGGTTTTCTTTACTTCGATTTCGGTCATAGGCGAACTCCACTCCCAGCAGCGGAGCACGCCGGGAGAATCAATCGGTCAGATCTGTCTGTATGAAGCGTGTTAGCGAGTAACTACTGGGTAAGTCCATGGTGGTATTCCACAAGCCCCGGCGGGGCTGACGGGCGCAATCATACACTGTGCAAGCTGTCGGATCGCTTAAATTTTTGGCTAGAACAATCGTTTGCGTGCTAAAGCTGTGACAACGCTCGAAGCCATCAGTGCGACGGTTGCTCTGGCGTTAAAAGCACATTCGTTTTGTGTCGATTCGATCTACAGCTGCGAATCCTTGCAAGGATCGCCTACAGCAGTAGCTTAGATGGACATCTGCGACAATTCAGCGCATGCGGAAAACAAAAAGCCCGCTCAAATGAGCGGGCTTCTTGATGTGTGGCGGACTCAGCAGGATTCGAACCTGCGACCGCTCGGTTCGTAGCCGAGTACTCTATCCAGCTGAGCTATGAGTCCGTGGTTGGTAGTTTTAGGCCAGATTACCACTGGCTTGTTGAAGCGTCTTTGCAAGCAGAGCCACTTCAAAAAGTGGCGGACTCAGCAGGATTCGAACCTGCGACCGCTCGGTTCGTAGCCGAGTACTCTATCCAGCTGAGCTATGAGTCCGTG
>NZ_JBYSYW010000020.1:13369-37914 GCF_058783825.1 Pseudomonas sp. FW305-96 | reverse complement strand
TCCGTGTCTTGCTGCCTGGGTCACCGAAACGTTTCTACTCGTTTACAGCGACCCGAGCGAATAATGGCGGTGAAGGGGGGATTCGAACCCCCGATACCCTTATGAGGTATACTCCCTTAGCAGGGGAGCGCCTTCGGCCACTCGGCCACCTCACCGCAACACGAGGCGAATATTAAACACACCCTTCCTCGTTTGCAACCCTTTTTTTGAAAAAAACTTCAAAAGAATTAAAGGCTTGGCTCCTCGTCCTTCTCTTTCTTGATCCGCAGGTAGATTTCCTCGCGGTGAACGGCCACTTCTTTCGGCGCGCTCACGCCGATACGCACCTGGTTGCCTTTGACACCCAGGACCGTCACGGTGATCTCACCGTCACCAATGATCAGGCTCTCGGCGCACCGACGAGTCAGAATCAGCATAGTTTTCTCCTCACATGAATCTTCAGGGACAACAGTCTTTGATAAGCAGGGCCTGGCCGGGGACGACGGCGCAGACCCGAATCGACCACCACAGGCGCCTGGACAGGGACACCAGCAGCGGCCAGAAACGCGAAGGGCGCGGCAAGCCGCGCCCCTCCAGGCAGCGTCTTACTCACCCTGTCGGGCGGGAGCATCAAGCTCGAACGCGGTGTGCAGCGCGCGTACGGCCAGCTCCAGGTACTTCTCTTCGATCACCACCGAGACCTTGATCTCGGAGGTGGAGATCATCTGGATGTTGATGCTCTCCTTGGCCAGGGCCTCGAACATGCGGCTGGCAACGCCTGCGTGGGAACGCATGCCGACGCCGACGATCGATACCTTGGCAATCTTGGTGTCGCCGATCACTTCACGCGCGCCAATTTCGCGGGCGGTGTTCTCCAGCACGCTCAGCGCCTTCTCGTACTCGTTGCGGTGCACGGTGAAGGTGAAGTCGGTGGTGTTATCGTGCGAGACGTTCTGCACGATCATGTCGACTTCGATGTTCGCGGCGCTGATCGGGCCGAGGATCTTGAAGGCAACGCCTGGGGTGTCCGGGACGCCACGAATGGTCAGCTTGGCCTCATCACGGTTGAAGGCGATACCGGAAATGATCGGCTGTTCCATGGATTCCTCTTCATCGATGGTAATGAGGGTACCCGGACCCTCCTTGAAGCTGTGCAGCACGCGCAGCGGGACGTTGTACTTGCCGGCGAACTCCACCGAGCGGATCTGCAGCACCTTGGAGCCGAGGCTGGCCATTTCCAGCATCTCCTCGAAGGTGATCTTCTCCAGGCGCTGGGCCTGGGGCACGACACGCGGGTCGGTGGTGTAGACGCCGTCGACATCGGTGTAGATCTGGCACTCGTCGGCCTTCAGGGCCGCCGCCAGGGCCACGCCGGTGGTGTCGGAACCGCCACGACCGAGGGTGGTGATGTTGCCGTGCTCATCGACACCCTGGAAGCCGGCGACCACCACGACACGGCCGGCCTTGAGGTCGGCGCGGATCTTCTGGTCGTCGATCTGCAGGATGCGCGCCTTGTTGTGGGCGCTGTCGGTGAGGATGCGCACCTGGTTGCCGGTGTAGGACACCGCCGGCACGCCGCGCTTCATCAGGGCCATGGACAGCAGGGCGATGGTGACCTGCTCGCCGGTCGAGACGATCACGTCCAGCTCGCGGGGTTCGGGCTTGTCGGTGATCTGCTTCGCCAGGTCGATCAGGCGATTGGTTTCCCCGCTCATCGCCGACAGCACGACCACCAGGTCGGTGCCTTGCTCGCGGAATTTCTTGACCTTGTCGGCAACCTGCTCGATCCGCTCGATGGAACCGACAGAGGTACCGCCAAATTTCTGTACGATCAACGCCATTTCAAAGGTGCCTCAGCCCTAAAGGGCCCCAAAAAACAATCCAACATGAAACGGCCGGCGAATAGACCACCGGCCGCCTCATCTCAAAGTCCCTGCTCGGCGAACGGCACTGCCAGGGCCAGGGCCTTGTCCAGCGCGGCGACGTCGACGCCACCACCTTGGGCCATGTCAGGGCGACCACCGCCCTTGCCACCGACCGCCGCAGCGGCTTGTTTCATCAGATCGCCAGCCTTGAGTTGGCTGGAGAGGTCCTTGGTCACGCCAGCCACCAGCACGACCTTGCCCTCATGCTCACTGCCCAGCAGGATCACTGCATGGCCGAGCTTGTTCTTCAGCTGATCGACGAGCGCCAGCAGGGCCTTGCCATCCTGCCCATCCAGGCGGGCGGCGAGGACCTTGGCACCCTTGACCTCAACGGCCGCGTTGGAGAGATCGTCCCCGGCGGCGCTGGCGGCCTTGGCCTGCAGCTGCTCGAGCTGCTTTTCCAGCTGGCGGTTGCGCTCGAGCACAGCCGACAGCTTGTCGATCAGGTTGTCGCGGTTGCCCTTGACCAGCTGCGCGGCTTCCTTGACCTGCTCTTCGGCAGCGTTCAGGTAGGCCAGCGCCGCGGCGCCGGTGACCGCTTCGATACGGCGCACGCCAGAGGCCACGCCGCCTTCGCTGACAATCTTGAACAGGCTGATATCGCCAGTGCGCTTGGCATGGATGCCGCCGCACAGCTCGACGGAGAAATCACCGCCCATGCTCAGCACGCGCACGGTGTCGCCATATTTCTCACCGAACAGCGCCATGGCGCCCTTGGCCTTGGCAGTTTCGATATCGGTCAGCTCGGTCTCGACCGGGGTGTTCCTGCGCACTTCGCGGTTGACGATGTCTTCCAGGGCCTTGATCTGCTCTGGCTTGACCGCCTCGAAGTGGCTGAAGTCGAAACGCAGGCGCTGGCTGTCGACCAGCGAGCCCTTCTGCTGCACGTGATCGCCCAGCACCTGGCGCAACGCTTCGTGCAACAGGTGAGTGGCCGAGTGGTTCAGCGAGGTGGCGTGCTGCACCTCGGCATCGACCTTGGCCTCGACCGGCGAGCCGATGACCAAAGCACCGCTGGCGACCACGCCGTGGTGCAGGAAAGCACCACCGGTCTTGGTGGTATCGCGCACGTCGAAGCGCGCGGCGCCGGCCTGCAGGTAGCCGCTGTCGCCGACCTGGCCGCCAGACTCGGCATAGAACGGCGTGCGGTCGAGCACGACCACACCCTCCTCGCCTTCGCCCAACTGGTCGACCGACTGGCCATCCTTGTACAGGGCGACGATCTTGCCCTGCCCTTCGGTGGTGTCGTAGCCGAGGAAGTCGGTGGCGGTGTCGACCTTGACCAGGCTGTTGTAGTCCATGCCGAAGGCGCTGGCGGAACGGGCACGCTCGCGCTGGGCTTCCATTTCACGCTCGAAGCCGGCTTCGTCGATGGTCAGCTCGCGCTCGCGGGCGATGTCGGCGGTGAGGTCCATGGGGAAGCCGTAGGTGTCGTACAGCTTGAACACCACGTCGCCCGGGACGACCTTGCCCCGCAGTTGGGCCAGGTCCTGCTCGAGGATGCGCAGGCCCTGCTCGAGGGTCTTGGCGAACTGCTCTTCCTCGGTCTTGAGCACGCGCTCGATGTGTGCCTGCTGGCTCTTCAGCTCAGCGAAAGCTTCGCCCATCTCGGCGACCAGAGCGGCGACGATCTTGTGGAAGAAGCTGCCCTTGGCGCCCAGCTTGTTGCCGTGGCGGCAGGCGCGGCGAATGATGCGGCGCAGCACGTAGCCACGGCCTTCGTTGGACGGCAACACACCGTCGGCAATCAGGAAGCCGCAGGAGCGGATATGGTCGGCGACCACCTTCAGCGACGGTTGGTCGTCGTTGCTGCAGCCGATGGCTTCGGCGGCGGCGGCCAGCAGGCTCTGGAACAGGTCGATCTCGTAGTTCGAGTGCACGTGCTGCATCACCGCACTGATGCGTTCCAGGCCCATGCCAGTATCTACCGACGGGGCGGGCAGCGGGTGCAGCACACCATCGGCGGTGCGGTTGAACTGCATGAAGACGTTGTTCCAGATCTCGATGTAGCGATCGCCGTCTTCTTCCGGCGAGCCGGGTGGGCCGCCCCAGATATCAGCGCCGTGGTCGTAGAAGATCTCGGTGCACGGGCCGCACGGGCCGGTATCGCCCATGGTCCAGAAATTGTCGGAAGCGTATGGGGCGCCCTTGTTGTCGCCGATGCGCACCATGCGCTCGGCGGGGACGCCGACTTCCTTGGTCCAGATGTCGTAGGCTTCGTCGTCGCTGGCGTAGACGGTGACCCACAGCTTTTCCTTGGGCAGGTTCAGCCACTTGTCCGAGGTCAGGAAGGTCCAGGCGAAGGTGATGGCATCGCGCTTGAAATAGTCGCCGAAGCTGAAGTTGCCCAGCATCTCGAAGAACGTATGGTGGCGGGCGGTGTAGCCGACGTTTTCCAGGTCGTTGTGCTTGCCACCGGCGCGCACGCACTTCTGGCTGCTCACGGCGCGGGTGTAGGCGCGCTTTTCCTGGCCGAGGAAGCAGTCCTTGAACTGGTTCATGCCGGCGTTGGTGAACAGCAGGGTCGGGTCATTGCCCGGGATCAGGGAGCTGGAGGCAACGCGAGTATGTCCCTGCTCTTCGAAGAAGCGGAGGAAGGCTTCACGGATTTCTGCGCTTTTCATAGGTTCTTCCACGGAAACGGCGGCCACACGTCGAATCGACGAAACGACGGCAAAGGGCCGCATTATATCGGTCCTGCAGTCTCGGTGCAGTGTGTTTATGCGATAGAAACCGTCGATTGGACGGCTTGCAGGGCTAAAGCAATTGAAAACGGCATGACCGCGATGCTATCGCCAGCGTTTCGCTACTGGCAAGCCAATTACGGTCCCGGGACAGGGAAAATTAACAGGTTGGTGAATTAAAAGAATTTCATCACCGAAGGGATCCAAAATTGCAGGCGCGGGCTTGCCCCGCGCCTACGGGAATCAGGCCAGGCGTTGCCCCGAATCCGGGACGATCAGAATGCCGGCGCGCAGCCCGTTCTTCACCTTGGGGTTGGGGAAGATGATTCGTGCGCCCTCCTCCTCCACCACCCAACGCGTCTCGGCCAGGTCCTCGGCCAGCAGATCGCCCTTTTTCAGCTCGGAGAAGTTCTCGATGTCCGCCGGCAGGTGCAGGCGGAAACTGTCGCTGTGCTTGATGATCTCGCGGGCGACGCTGAACAGCTTGAGGCCATCCAGGGACTGCTCGATCTGTGGCTCGGTATCCTCGATGAGCTGGATCAGACGCGCTTCGAGCCTGTCGAGGTTGACCTCCTCGTTCTGCCCGAACGGCCGTGCCTTGCCGAGCTCCAGGGTAAAGGCTTCGGCATCGAGCTGCTCATAGGTGAAGGCACTGAAGGTGATCGACGACTTGCTCTGCAGCAGCACCGCCTCCATGCCGGCCGCCGCCAGACGCGCCAGCTCTCGACGGGAGTGCAGGCGCCCCTCCTTGTAGGGGTACAGCGCGAACTGCTCGATCTTGGACCCACGAATGGCGGTATGCAGGTCGTAGTGCAGGCGGGTGCGTTCGGGCTTGCTGAAGAACACCCGGGCAAACTGCTCCAGCTCCGCGGCGCGCAGCGCCTCGAAGCCACTGGAGAGTTCATGCCGGCCATTGAACAGGCGGTTGATGTCCTGCTCGATGAAGCGCTCACCCTTGCGGATCGCCGCCGGGTTGCCGAACAGGAACAGCACCCGCGCACGCGGCTTGATCTTGCCGTTGGCCACGCCGTGCAGCAGCCTTTCGAGCAACTCGATCGGCGCTGTCTCGTTGCCATGGATACCGGCCGACAGCAGCAGGTCGAGCCCGCAATCCTCACCTTCGGGCGGGCGCACTTCCAGCGCACCCTCCCCCAGCCAGCGCAAACGCACGCCCCGGGTGGTCACTTGGGTCTTCTCGGCCGGTTCGTGATCGGTCAGGGTCAGCTCAAGCAGTTTGCCAAGGGCGAGCATAGGCGCTTCCTTAGTGGTGGTGGCCGCAGTCCGGGCCATGGACGTGGTCGTCGTCACCGGCGACATCGGCCGGTTCCATTTCCAGTTGCAGGCTGACCAGGTTGGTGGCCATCGGGCGCAGCAGCAGGTTAGCGTACTCGGTGTCGTCTTCCTCGACATCGACGCCGATCAGCAGCTGGCCGCGGCCGTCCTGCTGGATCCACACTTCCTTGCCTTGCCAGACCACGGCAAAACGGGTGCACGAGGTTTCCAGCTGGGTGCCGTCTTCATCTTCCAGGATCAGGCGCAGGGCGTCGGACATTGCAATTTCTCTCTTCAAGGTTGGCGTTGGAACGGATAGACCGAACCCAGCTTGAGGATCTGGGTCAGTTCATCCAGTGCCGTGCGGCATTCCACCAGCAACTGCGGGTCGGCCAGGTCCGCCTCGCCGAGGCGATCGCGGTAGTGCTTGTCGACCCATTGCACCAGGGTGTCGTACAGCGGGGCGGTCATGATAACGCCTTGGTTGACCGCCGCCAGTTCGTTTTCCTTCAACGCCACGCGCAAGCGCAGGCAAGCCGGGCCACCGCCGTTCTGCATGCTCTGCTTGAGGTCGAACACCTTGACCTCCGTCACCGGGCCGCCCTGGCTGGTCAGTTGCCCCAGATACGCCCAGACGCGCTCGTTGTTGCGGCACTCTTCCGGCACCACCAACAGCATCGAGCCGTCTTCGCGGCTGAGCAACTGACTGTTGAACAGATAGGAACGCACCGCGTCCTCCACCGTCACCGCCGCGCGCGGCACGCAGATACCCTGGAAGCGGCCACCCTTGCTGGCCAGTTTAGCCTGCAGTTGGCCAAGCACCGCATCGGTCTCGAGGAAGGCGTCCTCGTGGTAGAACAGCACCTCGCCGTTGCCTACCGAGATCACGTCGTTGTGGAACACGCCCTGGTCGATCACTGCCGGGTTCTGTTGAGCGTAGACCACGCCGTCAGCGCTCAACCCATGCAGGCGGGCGACAGCCTGGGAAGCCTCCAGAGTCTGGCGCGCCGGGTACTTCTGCGGCGCGGGGTAGCGGCTGTCGAAGGCGCTACGGCCGTAGACGAAGAACTCGACACCCGCTTCGCCATAGGCACGGCAGAACCGCGTATGGTTGGCCGCGCCTTCGTCACCGAACTGCGCCACGGCCGGCAAGGCCTGGTGATGAGCGAAGTGCTTGTCATCGTTGAACATGGCGCCCAGCACCCGGCTGGTGGTCGGGTGCTCGATGCTGCGATGGTACTTGCAGTTCAGGTTGGCGGCGGTGAAGTGCACACGACCGTCCGCAGTGTCGGCACTAGGGCTGACAGTGGCGGCGTTGGCCACCCACATGCTCGACGCCGAGCAGCTGGCGACCAGCAGGGGCATGGCTTCCTTGGCGGCACGCTGGATCACTTCGGCATCATTGCCGGTGAAACCCAGGCGGCGCAATGCGGCCACATCCGGGCGCTCCTGCGGGGCCAGCACGCCCTGCTTGAAGCCCATTTCCATCAGCGCCTTCATCTTCGCCAGGCCCTGGCGCGCCGCCTCGCGCGGGTTGGAACCCTGCTGGCTGTTGCTCTGCGAGGCCACGTTGCCGTAGGACAGGCCGCCGTAGTTGTGGGTTGGCCCCACCAGGCCATCAAAATTCACTTCAAAGGATTTCATCGGCAAGGCTCCGAGACCTGTTGTTATAGGGTGACGCCCGGCGTCAGGGTTGCCGGCAGTACGAGATTCGCGGTCTCCAGCGAAGCTACGGGGTAGGCGCAGTAGTCCGCCGCGTAGTAGGCGCTGGCGCGATGGTTGCCACTGGCACCGACACCACCGAACGGCGCGCTGCTGGCGGCGCCGGTCAGTTGCTTGTTCCAGTTGACGATGCCGGCGCGACTGCGCAGCCAGAAGTGCTGGTAGCGGGCGTTGGAGTCCGACAGCAGGCCAGCGGCCAGGCCGTACTGGGTATTGTTGGCCTCCTCGATTGCCGCATCGAAATCGGTGTAACGGATCACCTGCAGCAATGGGCCGAAGAACTCCTCGTCCGGGCGCCCGGCCACCGCAGTGACATCGATGATGCCGGGGGTAAGCAAGGCGGCGTCAGCCTGCGGCTGGGTCATCTCCAGCAACGCCACGGCGCCCTTGCCTAGCAGTTCGGCCTGGGCCGCCAGCAGAGCGCGGGCCGCCTGCAGCGAAATCACCGACCCCATAAAGGGCGCGGGCTGCTGGTCGAATGCACCGACACTGATGCTGCGACTCACCTCGACCAGGCGCTGGATCAGCGCGTCACCCCAAGCGCCCTGCGGCACCAGCAGGCGGCGGGCACAGGTGCAACGCTGGCCAGCGGAGATGAAGGCCGACTGGATGATGGTGTACACCGCGGCATCCAGGTCCTTGACCTCGTCAACCACCAGCGGGTTGTTGCCGCCCATCTCCAGGGCCAGAATCTTGTCCGGGCGGCCGGCGAACTGCTGGTGCAGCAGGTTGCCGGTACGGCTGGAACCGGTGAAGAACAAGCCGTCGATACCCGGATTGGCGGCCAGCGCCACGCCGGTGTCACGGGCGCCCTGGACCAGGTTGAGCACACCAGCCGGCAACCCGGCCTCGATCCAGCACTGGACCGTCAGCTCGGCAACCTTGGGGGTCAGCTCACTGGGTTTGAACACCACGCAGTTGCCGGCCAGCAGCGCCGGAACGATATGGCCGTTGGGCAGGTGGCCGGGGAAGTTGTACGGGCCGAATACCGCCACCACGCCATGGGGCTTGTGGCGCAGCACGGCAGTGGCGTCGGCCAGCGGGCCGCTCTTCTCGCCGGTACGCTCACGGTAGCTCTGCACCGAAATGGCGACTTTGTTGACCATGCTGGTCACTTCGGTGGCCGATTCCCATAGCGGCTTGCCGGTTTCTTCGCCAATGCAGCGCGACAGCGCCTCGGCATTGGCCTTGAGCTTCTCGGCGAAGGCCTCCAGCACGCCAATACGCGCATCCAGGCTCAGCGACGCCCAGCCGGGGAACGCCTGACGGGCAGCCTGCACGGCATTGTCTACCTGTGCAGCATCGGCGCCCTGCCCTTGCCAGATCACCGCCTGGGTGACGGGGTTGAGCGACTGCAGGGCTTCGCCCTGGCCAGCCAGCCATTGGCCGGCAATGTAATGCGTATTCATTTACTGGGCCTCCCGACCGGCGGACAGTGGCACGGCGCGCACGTTGTCGCCGGCGCCCAGGCGCAGGCGCTTGGCGGTCTGCGGATCGACCACCAGGGTGCCTGCGGCCAGGCGCGCCGGCGCGGCCGTGATGCGGCAGTCTTCGCGCTTGCGGTTGTGGATGATGAAAGGGGTGGCGTCGTCGCCTGGCGTACCAACGGCCAGCACCAGGGTCTCGCTGTCACGCACGGCGCGGATCTTCGAGGTCTCGCACTCGATGGCGGGGCCTGCGTCGAAGATGTCGACGTAGCCCTGGTAGTTGAAGCCTTCGCGCTTGAGCATGGCCAGCGCCGGCTCGGTGTCGGTGTGCACGCGGCCGATGACGTTGCGCGCCGCTTCCGAGAGGAAGCAGGTGTACAGCGGGAACTTGGGCATCAGCTCGGCGATGAACGACTTGTTGCCCACGCCGGTGAGGTAATCGGCCTGGCTGAACTCCATCTTGAAGAAGTGCCGGCCCAGGCTTTCCCAGAATGGCGAACGACCTACTTCATCGGACATGCCGCGCATCTCGGCGATGATCTTGTTGCCGAACAGCTGCGGGAACTCGGCGATGAACAGCATGCGCGCCTTGGACAGCAGACGCCCATTGAGCCCGCTGCGGTAATCGCTGCGCAGGAACAGCGAACACAACTCGGAGTTGCCGGTCAGGTCATTGGCCAGGAACAGCGTGGGAATCTCGCGGTAGATGTTCAATTCCTGGGAGGCACTGACGGTCAGGCCGACCCGGTAGTTGTACCAGGGCTCGCGCAGGCCGACGGCGCCGGCGATGGCGCTGATGCCGACCACCAGGCCCTCGTCGTTCTCCAGCACGAACAAGTAGTCGGTGTCGCCGCGCTCGGCTTCGCCGCGGAAGCTCTTTTCCGCCCAGCCGACCCGCTGGCCGAGGCGATCCTCGTTGGCAGGCAGGGTGGTCAGCCCGGTGGTGCCGGTGCTGCGAGCCAACTCGATCAGCGCGGGTAAATCGCTGCTGCGTACAGGACGAACGATCATGCTATCTCCTTGTGCGGCGGTCTGAGCCTGCCGCGAAACTCTCTGTTGCGGCGTTTCAGACCGCGACCAGGCGCACGCTGGCGCCCTCGCCGACACCCAGGGCCTCGGCGGCTTCGCCGCTGAGGTTGACCGGCTTGCCCGGAACCCAGTCCAGTTCCAGCAGCACGGCGCGGTAATCCTGCAACTGGCCGTTGCACACCAGGTACGGACGGCCGCCCTTGACCGGCGACTCGTCGAGCTTGACCGGCACCACCCGGCTCTGGGCGATGGAGCGGATGCCCGAGGCGCGGGCGTGCAGGGTCGGGCCGCCGTCGAAGATGTCGATGTAGTGCTCGGTCTCGAAGCCTTCGCGCATGAGGATGTCGAAGGTGATCTGCGCCCGCGGGTGCACCTGGCCCATGGCCTCCTGTGCCTCGTCGGCCAGCAGCGGCACGTAGATCGGATAGTGCGGCATCAGTTCGGCGAGGAAGGTGCGGCTCTTCAGGCCACACAGGCGCTCGGCGTCGGCGTAGTTGAGGTCGAAGAAGTTGCGGCCGATGGCGTCCCAGAACGGTGACTCGCCCTGCTCGTCGCTGTAGCCGACGATCTCGGTCACCACCGACTCGGCGAAGCGCTCCGGGTGCGAGGCCATGAACAGCAGGCGGCCACGCGAGTTGAGCTCGGCGAAGGCGCTGGTCACCAGCTCCGGCACCACGTAGAAGCTGGTCAGCAGGCTGTTGCCGGTGAGGTCGTGGCACAGCGACAGGACGTGGATCTTGTTGTGGATCTTCAGCTCGCGGGAGGCGTGCACGAAGGTCTCATTGCGGAAGCTGTAGAACGGCTCGGAGTAGCCGGCCGAGGCGACGATGGCCGAGCAGCCGACCAGCTTGCCGGTGGCGCTGTCCTCGAGCACGAAGAAGTAACTCTCCTCACCGTTGAAGCTGACCTCAGCGGCGAAAGAGGTTTCCGACGCGGCGATCTTGTCGCCCAGACGCCCAGCGTCGTCCGGCAGCGAGGTGACACCAATGGGGCTGTCGGCAGCCATGCGCTGCACTTCGTTCAGATCAGCCATTTGCGCAGGGCGCATCACCAGCATGGTGTCACTCCTTTCGGGAAAGCGGGCCGATCACCTCGGCACGAAAAAACGGTGGGCACGCGCCACTACCTGCAAGCAGGTGCCCGCACTGGAATCAGGTATCACCGGCCTCGCTCGAGGCCGGCGACAGCAGCACCGCAGGATCAGCCCTGGGTCAGTTTGCGCACAGCGCGCTCGAAGCGCTCCAGGCCTTCATCGATATCGCTGTCCTCGACCACCAGGCTCGGAGCGAAGCGCACGACATCGGGACCTGCCTGCAGGACCATCACGCCTTCCTTCTCGGCGGCGTTGAGGATGTCCTTGGCCTTGCCCTTCCAGGCGTCACTGAGCACGCAGCCGATCAGCAGGCCGACGCCGCGCACCAGGGTGAACAGGCCGGTTTCCTGGCCGATCTTCTCCAGGCGGGTCTTGAAGCGTTCGTGCTTGGTCTTGATACCCGCCAGGGTTTCCGGGGTGTTGACCACATCGAGCACGGCGCAGGCGACGGCACAGGCCAGCGGGTTGCCGCCGTAGGTGGTGCCGTGGGTGCCGACGGCCAGGTGCTTGGCCAGGTCGCTGGTGGTCAGCATGGCACCGATCGGGAAGCCACCGCCCAGGCTCTTGGCGCTGGTCAGAATATCCGGGGTGACGCCGTAGTGCTGATAGGCATACAGCGAGCCGGTGCGGCCGACGCCGGTCTGCACTTCATCAAAGATCAGCAGCGCGCTGTGTTCGTCGCACAGCTTGCGCGCGCCTTCCAGGTAGGCCTTGTCGGCCGGAACCACGCCGCTCTCGCCCTGGATCGGCTCGATGACCACGGCGCAGGTCTTGTCGGAAATCTGCGCCTTCAACGCTTCCAGGTCGTTGTACGGCACATGGCTGATGCCGGTGATCTTCGGCCCGAAGCCGTCGGAGTACTTGGGCTGGCCACCGACGCTGACGGTGAACAGGGTGCGACCGTGGAAGCTGTTCACAGTGGCGATGATTTCGTGCTTCTCGGGACCGAAGCGGTCATGAGCGACACGGCGGGCAAGCTTGAAGGCGGCCTCATTGGCTTCGGCGCCGGAGTTGCAGAAGAACGCGCGCTCGGCAAAGGTCGCGTCCACCAGCTTGTGCGCCAGGCGCAGAGCCGGCTCGTTGGTGAACACGTTGGAGACATGCCAGAGGGTATTGGCCTGCTCGGTCAGCGCCTTGACCAGCGCCGGATGGCAGTGACCCAGGGCGTTGACCGCGATGCCGCCAGCAAAGTCGATCAGCTCGCGCCCGGACTGGTCCCATACTCGGGAGCCCTCGCCTCGCACAGGAATGAAGGCCGCCGGGGAGTAGTTGGGGACCATGACCTGGTCGAAATCGGCACGTTGCACCGGGGCTTGCTCAACGGACATCTGAGTCTCCTGAAGAGGAACGCTGGCCTGGAAGTGGCGAGCGATGAAGGGATTGTAAGGACTGATCGGCGCCTGTCCTTGCTGCCAGGCGACAACTTGTTACAGCGCCAAACCGAGTTTTCACGCGGTTTTCGGCAATGCGACAAACAGTGTCGCAATCGCGCAGTGTAACGGCAGGACAAGGTCGCGGGGAGATGGCAGCGCAAATTGGGAGAACGGTTGTTCACTTCAGAAGAAAGGGCCGCTGCGCGCCCATCGCCGGCAAGCCGGCTCCCACCCCGACCGCGCCACCCTTAAGCCAGGTGCCATCCGTATGAGTGCTGGGTTACCAGCGATAAGGTCACACCCGAACACATCACCCCCAAAACCTACACGCACCGGTGGGAGCCGGCTTGCCGGCGATGGGCTGCGAAGCAGCCCCAATGAAATCTCAGCCGCGCTCGGCCGGCGCCGAACTCAGCTCGAACGGGCTGCTGTTACGTCGCTGGTTACGGTCTTCGCGCGGCGTGGCACCAAAGAAATTGCGATACGCGCTGGAGAAATGCGGCCCGGAGGAGAACCCGCAGGACAGGCCGATCTGGATGATCGACTTGCTGGTCTGCATCAGCATCTGCCGCGCCTTGTTCAGGCGCAACTCCAGGTAGTATTGGCTGGGCACGCGATTGAGATACTGCTTGAAGATCCGCTCCAGCTGGCGGCGGGACACGCACACATGCTGGGCGATCTCGTCGGTGGTCAGCGGCTCTTCGATGTTGGCCTCCATCAGCAGCACCGCCTGGGTGAGCTTGGGGTGGCTGGAGCCAAGGCGGTTCTGCAGCGGGATGCGCTGGCGCTCGCCACCCTCGCGAATGCGCTCGACCACCAGCTCTTCCGACACCGCGCCGGCCAGCTCCGCCCCATGGTCCCGGGCCAGCACCGCCAGCAGCAGGTCGGTCACCGCCATGCCGCCGCAGGCAGTCAGGCGATCGCGATCCCAGTCGAACAGATGGCTGGTGGCGATCACCTTGGGGAAGCGCTCGGCAAAATCATCCTGCCAGCGCCAATGCACCGCGGCGCGGTAGCCGTCGAGCAGGCCCAGCGCCGCCAGCGGATAAACCCCGGCCGACAAGCCGCCGATCATGCAACCGCTGCGCGCCAACTGCTTGAGCGCGGCGGACAATGCCGAACCGATCGCCGCCGGCGGCTCATCAGCCAGCAGGAACAGTTTGTGATAGCCCTCCAGGCGTCCGGCCCACGCTTCGCCCGGCAGGCGCCAGGCACCCTCCTGCCCGGCCTCGGCCTGCAGGAAGGACATTGTGTAGACCACGTCCGGATGCACCCGCTGGGCCACCTGCAACACCTCTTCGGCCAACGCCAGGGTCAGCGGCTTGGTGCTGGGCCAGATGAGAAATCCGATTCGCTGGGTGGTCATAGGGCGTGGTCCGAAACCTGAAAAGGAGGGTCGCGCTTGTGGCGCCGGGGCATGCTGCGTGCGTTGCGCAGCATGCCCCATCATGGTGCAAAAGTGCAGCCTTTACTTCAGGCTGCCGGAAAGGAACTGCTTGAGGCGCTCCGACTGTGGATTGACCAGCACTTCACGCGGGCAGCCCCGCTCTTCCACCAGGCCCTTGTGCAGGAACACCAGCTGGTTGGAGACCTCGCGGGCAAAGCCCATCTCGTGGGTGACCACCACCATGGTGCGGCCTTCCTGGGCCAGCGATTGCATGACCTTGAGCACATCGCCCACCAGTTCCGGATCCAGCGCCGAAGTCGGCTCGTCGAACAGCATCACCTCCGGCTCCATGGCCAGGGCGCGGGCAATGGCCACACGCTGCTGCTCGCCACCGGACATGTGCCCGGGGAAAGCGTCCTTGCGGTGGGACACACCGACCTTGGCCAGGTAGTGCTCGGCCTTCTCCAGCGCTTCCTTCTTGTTGACGCCCAGCACGTGCACCGGCGCCTCGATGACGTTTTCCAGAGCAGTCATGTGCGACCACAGGTTGAAGTGCTGGAACACCATCGACAGGCGCGAACGCATGCGTTGCAGCTGTTTCGGATCGGCGGCCTTGAGCGCGCCGTCCTTGCCGGCAACCAGCTTGAGCTCTTCGTTGTTGAGCAGGATCTTGCCCGCGTGCGGCTGCTCGAGCAGGTTGATGCAACGCAGGAAGGTCGATTTGCCCGAACCGCTGGAGCCGATGATGCTGATCACGTCGCCTGCCTTGGCTTCGAGGGAGACGCCCTTGAGCACCTCATGGCTGCCGTAGCGCTTGTGCAGGTCTTGGATTTGGAGTTTGTACATACTGTCGGATCTCACAGAGCGGTCAGTGCTTGCGCGGCGCCAGGTAACCGAGCCAGCGGCGTTCGGCCATCTTGAACAGGCGCACGAGGATGAAGGTCAGGCACAGGTAGAACACGCCCGCCGTGATGTAGGCCTCGAAAGGCAGGTAGTACTGGGCGTTGACCGTGCGCGCGGCACCGGTGATGTCGATCAGGGTGACGATCGACGCCAGGCTGGTGGTCTGCAGCATCATGATCACTTCGTTGCTGTACTGCGGCAGCGCCCGGCGCAGCGCGGACGGCAGCAGGATGCGGCGGTACATCTTCATGCGCGACATGCCGATGGCCTTGGCCGCCTCGATCTCGCCGTGGGGCGTGGCCTTGAGGCTACCGGCGATGATCTCGGCGGTGTAGGCGCTGGTATTGACGGCGAAGGCCAGACAGGCGCAGAAGGTCGCGCTGGACAGCCACGGCCACAGGAAGCTCTCGCGCACCGCCTCGAACTGGGCCAGGCCGTAGTAGATCAGGAACAGCTGCACCAGCATCGGCGTGCCGCGGATCACGTAGGTGTAAAGCCAGGCGCTCATGTTCACCAGCGGCTGTTTCGAGACGCGCATCAAGCCCAGTGGGATGGCCGCCAGCAAGCCGAACAGCAGCGACAACGCCAGCAGCTTGAGGGTGGTCAGCAGACCGCCCAGGTACAGCGGCATGGCTTCCCAGATGACGTTGTAGTCGAAGATCATAGCTCAACCGCCTTGACGCCCACCGAGTAGCGCTTCTCGAGATACTTCAGCGCCAGCAGCGAGACACTGGTCAGCACCAGGTACAACGCCGCCACCGCAAGGAAGAAGGTGAAGGGTTCGCGGGTGGCGTCCGCCGCCTGCTTGGCCTTGAACATCATGTCCTGCAGGCCGACCACCGAAATCAGCGCGGTCGCCTTGGTCAGCACCAGCCAGTTGTTGGTGAAGCCCGGGATCGCCAGGCGGATCATCTGCGGCACCATGATGCGGAAGAACACCTGGACCCCGCTCATGCCATAGGCCGCGCCCGCCTCTGCCTGGCCCTTGGGGATGCCGAGGAAGGCACCGCGGAAGGTTTCCGACAGGTACGCGCCAAAGATGAAGCCCAGCGTGCCGATGCCGGCGACCAGGGGATTGAGGTCAATATAGTCGTCATAGCCGAGCAGCGGCGCCACCCGGTTGATGATGTCCTGGCCGCCATAGAAGATCAGCAGGATCAAAACCAGGTCAGGGATGCCACGGATCACCGTGGAGTACAGGTCCCCCAGCCAGGCCAACCAGCGCACCGGCGACAAACGCAGCGCCACGCCGATCAGGCCGAGGACGATGGCCAGGGCCATCGACGACAAGGCGAGCTGCAGCGTCAGCCACGCCCCGTCGAGGATGACTGCCCCATAGCCTTTCAACATGATTCGGATTCCTCAGGGCTTGGGAATGAAAAATGGTGCAAACCTCAGAGATTCTGCTGTTTGCACCATTGCACAGGTGAAACTCGATGGTTACTTCGAGTCTGGACCGTAGATGTCGAAGTTGAAGTACTTCTTCTCGATCTCTTTGTATTTGCCGTTGGCGCGGATCGCGTCGATGGCGGCGTTGATGCGCTCGGCGTTGGCGGTGTCGCCCTTGCGCACGGCGATACCGACGCCATCACCGAAGTACTTGGTGTCGGTGAAGGCCGGCCCGACGAAGGCAAAGCCCTTGCCAGCATCGGTCTTCAGGAAGCCGTCCTCGAGCAGGGTGGCGTCGGCCACGGTGCCGTCCAGGCGGCCGGCGGCGACGTCCAGGTAGATTTCGTTCTGGGTACCGTAGGGCACCACGGTGGCGCCTTGCGGGGCCAGGACTTCCTTGGCGAAACGGTCGTGGATCGAACCGCGCTGCACGCCGATCTTCTTGCCCTTGAGCTCAGCCAGGCTGTCGCTGACGGCGGTACCTTCCTTCATCACCAGGCGCGCTGGGGTCAGGTAGTAGCGCTTGGTGAAGTCGACCGACTTCTTGCGGTCGTCGGTGATCGACATGGACGACAGGATGGCGTCGATCTTGCGCACTTTCAGTGCCGGGATCAGGCCGTCGAACTCCTGCTCGACCCAGGTGCACTTGGCTTTCATCTGTTCGCACAGGGCGTTGCCGATGTCGTAGTCGAAGCCGGCGAGGCTGCCATCGGGCTGCTTGAAGGCGAAGGGTGGGTAGGCGGCCTCGATACCGATCTTCAACGGCTTCTCATCGGCCTGCGATACCAGGGAAAACACGGAAAGCGCCAGGGCGCCAAGCAGTGCGAGCTTCTTCATCAGGTAACTCCATCGGTACGGGGCAATACAAGGCAGTTGTAACGGCTGCCCGATATGCGAATGGGTACAGCGCGAGCCGCGCAGGTTTCGACCAAGGTCGCAGACCACGAGCGAGTGAGTGGCATTCTAGCGACAGCCCGGTGGTCGATATTTCTTCAAAGCGACAACTAATTACAGAAGCGCCAGGAACCGCGGCGGGCGATATTGACAGCTCCTGCGCGATATGCAAGAGCAAAAGAAAAATAACCTATACCCAAAGCAATAAGCGGGCCCATTATTGGCAAAGCCTTGTATTCCGGCAAGTGCAGCGTGCGCCACCGCATGAAATGCTCACAGAATGCACTCATTTGGCACACAGATGTTTCCACAAGCCCCGCATTTGGGCGAAATCGGTGACAGCGACGGTTACCGATGAATGTCGGAGTAACAGTTTGCATCAGTAAAGCAAAAACCCCGCCGGGTGTCGGGCGGGGTTTTGCTAGCGGCCTCATTGCGGGGCCCACTCCCACGACATTCAGGGGCGAGCTTGCCGCGATGGCTCTACTCAGGCGGTGGCCAGGCTCATCGCCTTGTGGGTGTCGATCAGGTGCTGCACCACCCCTGGATCAGCCAGGGTGGAGATATCACCCAGCGCGTCGTACTCGCCAGTGGCAATCTTGCGCAGGATGCGGCGCATGATCTTGCCCGAGCGAGTCTTGGGCAGCCCCGGCGCCCACTGGATCACATCCGGCGAAGCGATCGGGCCGATCTCCTTGCGCACCCAGTTCTTCAGCTCGAGGCGCAGCTGCTCACTCGACTCCTCACCGGCATTGAGGGTGACATAGACATAGATGCCCTGCCCCTTGATGTCGTGCGGCACGCCCACCACTGCAGCCTCGGCGACCTTCGGATGCGCCACCATCGCGCTCTCGATCTCGGCGGTGCCCATGCGATGGCCAGAAACGTTGAGCACGTCGTCCACGCGACCGGTGATCCAGTAGTAGCCATCCTCGTCGCGACGGGCACCGTCACCGGTGAAGTACATGCCACGGAAGGTCTTGAAGTAGGTGTCGACGAAGCGGTCGTGGTCACCGTACAGCGAACGCGACTGGCCCGGCCAGGAATCGAGGATCACCAGGTTGCCCTCGGCGGCGCCGTCGATCAGGTTGCCCAGGTTGTCCACCAGCGCCGGTACCACGCCGAAGAACGGACGGGTTGCCGAACCCGGTTTGAGCCCCGTGGCGCCCGGCAGCGGGCTGATGAGGATACCGCCGGTCTCGGTCTGCCACCAGGTGTCGACGATCGGGCAACGCTCCTTGCCGACAGTCTTGTAGTACCAGTTCCAGGCTTCAGGGTTGATCGGCTCGCCCACCGAGCCCAGCAGGCGCAGGCTGGAGCCATCGGCGCCGGCGACCGCCGCCTCGCCCTCGGCCATCATGGCGCGGATGGCGGTCGGCGCGGTATAGAGGATGTTGACCTTGTGCTTGTCGACGATCTTCGACACGCGGGTGATATCCGGGTAGTTCGGCACGCCTTCGAACAGCAGCGTGGTCGCGCCATTGGCCAGCGGACCATAGACGATGTAGCTGTGGCCGGTGACCCAACCCACGTCGGCGGTGCACCAGTACACTTCGCCCGGACGGTAGTCGAACACGCGCTCGTGGGTCAGCGCGGCATACACCAGGTAGCCACCGGTAGTGTGCAGCACACCCTTGGGCTTGCCGGTGGATCCAGAGGTATAGAGGATGAACAATGCCTCCTCGGCACCCATTTCTTTCGGCGCGCAGTGGCTGGAGGCGACCTTCATCAGGTCTTCGTACCAGATGTCGCGGTGCTGGTGCCAGGCGATGTCGCCACCGGTGCGCTTGCACACGATGATCTTTTGCACGCTGCTGGTTTCAGGGTTGGTCAAGGCCAGGTCGACGTTGGCCTTGAGCGGGGTACGACGGCCACCACGCAGGCCTTCGTCGGCGGTGATCACCACCTTGGACTTGCAGTCGATGATGCGACCGGCCAGTGCCTCGGGCGAGAAGCCGCCGAACACCACCGAATGAATCGCGCCAATGCGCGCGCAGGCCAGCATGGCGACCACGGCCTCGGGGATCATCGGCATGTAGATGGTGACCACGTCACCGCGGTGCACGTCCTGGCCACGCAGGGCATTGGCGAATTTGCAGACCTGCTCGTGGAGCTCACGGTAGGTGATGTTGCGATGCTCGGAAGGGTCGTCGCCCTCCCAGATGATCGCCAACTGGTCGCCGCGCTCTTCGAGGTGGCGGTCCAGGCAGTTGTAGGAGACGTTCAGAGTGCCGTCGGCAAACCATTTGATATCGACATGGTGGTCGTCGAACGAGGTCTGCTTGACCTTGGTGAAGGGCTTGATCCAGTCCAGACGCTGGGCCTGCTCACGCCAGAAGCCGTCCGGGTTGATCACCGATTGCTGGTACATGGCCTTGTAGGTGGCCTCGTCGGTCAGGGTACTGGCCGCAACCTCGGGACGAACGGGATACAGTGGAGCCGCACTCATCTGTGTTACCTCGGTGTAATAGTTGTTTTTGTATGGAAGCGTTTGTAACTGTACCAGAGCGACAAAGACCATTCGACGTTGGTAGTAACGCGACGGACCGTCAATCCACGAATGTGCAGCGACCGCTCTAGTGCATGGCATCCAGCCATCGCAGACGGAAAAAGGCAGCGCTTTGCCAGGGATTGTTACAGATTCTGTCAAAAGACTTTATCAAAACCCGCTCTGTTTCAGCCCTGGCCACCCTCCTAGAATTCACCTCGCCAGCAACGGCAAAGCGATTAACTTGGAAACAGCCCCCACGAAGGCAACGTTAATCCGCACCTCATCCTGATAGTTGAAACTTAGTTGCACTCGCGGCGCCACAAGCGCCGCGCGCCCCCCTCACGACCTTAGACAGGTAAATTGAAAATGAAAGCTTTACTGGTATTGGTACTTGGCGGTTTTTGCGGCGCGGCACTGGCCGGCGAAGCAAAAGATGTCGAGCAGATTCCGGTTGAACAGTACAGTTATTCGCAGCACCTGGACATCGCCCGCGTCATCTCCATGAGCGAAGTGCCGAACGTCTGCGAAGTGGTGCCTGCGCGCATGACCTATGAGGACTCCCAGGGCCAGAAGCACATTCTCGAATACCGCGTGATGGGCAACGGTTGCTCCAACGGCTGAGGCCATAGGCTTATCGCGAGGCAAGCCCCTCCCACCACTTTTGCATTCGTGGGAGCGGGCTTGCCCTGCGATCAATTTCAACCTCGATAAACTTCCAGATTACTCCACCGACTTGTTCAAGGAATAATCCCGCAACTTGTTGGCAATGGTCGTATGGGAAACGCCCAATCTTTTCCCCAGCGCCCGGCTACTTGGAAATTCACTCATCAAACTTTCCAATACCGCCCTTTCAAACCGCCCGACAATCTGCGAAAGATCGCCATCCAGGGAAAACTCGCCCAACGGTTGGCGCGCGCCATAATCCGGCAAGCGGATATGTTCGCTCTTCACCACCCCGCCTTCGCACAGCGATACCGCCTGGAACAACACGTTCTCCAACTGGCGCACATTGCCCGGCCAATGATACTGGCCGAGCTTCTCCATTGCCGTCGGCGCCAGGCGCGGCAGCGGGCAGCCGATCTGCCGGCTGGCCTGGTCGAGGAAGTGCTGCACCAGCCCTTCCAGGCCGTCCATGCATTCGCGCAGCGGCGGGATGTGCAACGACAGCACGTTGAGACGGTGGTAGAGGTCCTGGCGGAACTCGCCCCGGGCGCACAGTTCGGAAAGGTCGACCTGGGTCGCGCAGATCACCCGTACATCCAGGTACACCTCTTCGTCGCTGCCGACCCGACGGAAACAGCCATCCTGCAGAAAGCGCAGCAATTTGACCTGCAAGCGCGGGCTCATCTCCCCCACCCCATCGAGGAACAACGTGCCGCCGGCCGTCAGCTCCAGCAGCCCCAGCTTGCCCTCGGCCCGCGCCCCCTCGAACGCTCCCGGCCCATAGCCGAACAGCTCGGTCTCGGCCATCGACTCGGGCAGGCCGGCGCAGTTGAGCGCCATCAGCGGCGCCTGGCCACGCGGGCTGGCCAGGTGACAGGCCCGCGCCAGCAGCTCCTTGCCGGTACCGGTCTCGCCCTCGATCAGCAGCGGTGCATCCAACGGTGCCATGCGCCGCGCCTCGCGTACCACGGCGGCCATTACCCGTGAACTCTGGAAGATGCTGTCGAACCCACGCAACTCCTGCTTGCGCACGTTGTAGATGCGCTCACCGATACGGTCCGCGCGGTGCAGGGTGATTACCGCGCCGGCCAGGGCTTCACTGTCGTCATGCTCGGACTGCAGCGGTGCGATATCGGCCAGGAACACATCGCCCTTGACCTTGATCCGCAGGCCGTTGATCCGCGATTTGTTGGCCCGTATCAGCTCCGGCAGGTCGAAGTCCTCGACATAGCGCGACAGCGGAATGCCCGGTACTTCGTCGACCCTGACACCGAGCAGCTGCGCCGCGCCGCGATTGGCGGCGACGATGCTGCCGCCCATGTCGATCGACAGCACCGGGAAGTCCAGCGCCCCCAGCAGCGCATTGAGCTCCATGTGCCGGCGCTCGCTGGGCATCAGGCCGACACGCTTGACCCCGAACACCCCGGCGATCGACTCGAATTTGGGCCGCAGGGCCTGGAACTGCAGGTTGATCAGGTTCGGGCAGTGCAGGTAGATGGCGTTGCCATGGTCACCTCCCACTTCGCCGCGCAACACGTTGATCCCGTACTCCACCAGCAGGTTGAGGATGTCCCGCAATATGCCGATGCGGTTCTGGCAATGCACTTTGATGCGCATAAAGGTTCTCTAAGCGGCCGAGTTTTTGCTCGCGCCACGGAAAAGTCGTAAAGATAAGCTGACAAAAATAGCCATCTGCCCAGCTCGATGTCCGTGATTTTCCGGGATGACGCTGATTTTGTAAAATTATCGTTACGAACAGAAGATAAACGGATACGCAGGATCGGCCCTCACCCCGGTGCAAAACCTCGTTTGTAGGGATATTCCTAAGGTATGTCCTGAACATAACAAGAACGCCCTCACCAGGAGAGCCACATGAAACAGACGCAATACGTGGCACGCGAGCCCGATGCGCATGGCTTTATCGACTACCCGCAGCAAGAGCACGCGGTGTGGAACACCCTGATCACTCGTCAGTTGAAAGTGATCGAAGGCCGGGCATGCCAGGAATACCTGGACGGCATCGACCAGCTCAAGCTGCCCCATGACCGCATCCCGCAGCTGGGCGAAGTCAACAAGGTGCTTGGCGCCACCACCGGCTGGCAAGTCGCCCGCGTCCCCGCGCTGATCCCCTTCCAGACCTTCTTCGAACTGCTGGCCAGCAAACGCTTCCCGGTCGCCACCTTCATCCGCACCCCGGAAGAGCTGGACTACCTGCAGGAGCCCGACATCTTCCACGAGATCTTCGGCCACTGCCCACTGCTGACCAACCCGTTCTTCGCCGAATTCACCCACACCTATGGCAAGCTCGGCCTGGCGGCGACCAAGGAACAGCGCGTCTACCTGGCACGCCTGTACTGGATGACCATCGAGTTCGGCCTGATGGAGACCGCGCAAGGCCGCAAGATCTACGGCGGCGGCATCCTCTCCTCGCCGAAAGAAACTGTCTATAGCCTGTCCAGCGAACCGGAGCACCAGGCCTTCGACCCGATCGAAGCCATGCGCACGCCCTATCGCATCGATATCCTGCAGCCCCTGTACTTCGTCCTGCCGAACATGAAGCGTCTGTTCGACCTGGCCCACGAAGACATCATGGCCATGGTCCACCAGGCCATGCAGCTGGGCCTGCACGCACCGAAGTTTCCACCCAAGGTCGCTGCCTGAGCGCCCTTGTCGATAACAACTCAAACCGGAAAGCACCCATGAATGCCTTGAACCAAGCCCACTGCGAAGCCTGCCGCGCCGATGCGCCGAAAGTCACCGACGAGGAACTGCCGAAACTGATCCGACTGATCCCGGACTGGAACATCGAAACCCGCGACGGCCACATGGAGCTCGAGCGCGTATTCCTGTTCAAGAATTTCAAGCACGCCCTGGCCTTCACCAACGCCATCGGCGAAATCGCCGAAGCCGAAGGCCACCACCCTGGCCTGCTGACCGAGTGGGGCAAGGTCACCGTGACCTGGTGGAGCCACTCGATCAAAGGCCTGCACCGCAACGACTTCATCATGTGCGCGCGCACCGACGAGGTCGCCAAAACTGCTGAAGGGCGCAAGTGATGCACTTCTCGGCCATCGGTCGGGTCCCTGGCGACCCGATCCTGGGGCTGATGGAGGCCTACGCCCGCGACAGCAATCCGGCCAAGTTCGACCTGGGGGTCGGCGTATTCAAGGACGCCCAAGGGCTCACGCCGATTCCGGCTGCGGTCAAGCAGGCCGAGCAGCGCCTGGTCGAGCGGCAGGCCACCAAGAGCTATGTCGGCGGCCATGGTGATGCAGCGTTCACGCGCCTGGTCAGCGAGCTGGTGCTGGGCAGCAATTGCACGCTGCTCAAAAGCCAACGCGCTGGTGCCACCCAGACCCCTGGCGGCACGGGTGCCCTGCGCCTGGCGGCAGAGTTCATCGCCCATTGTCTGCCGGGCCGCGGTATCTGGCTGAGCGACCCGACCTGGCCGATCCACGAGACGATCTTCGCCGGCGCCGGGCTCAAGGTGTCGCACTACCCCTACGTGGGCGCGGACAACCGCCTGAACGTCGACGGCATGCTCGCCGCACTGGAACGGGCACCGCAAGGCGACGTGGTGTTACTGCACGCCTGCTGCCACAACCCCACCGGCTTCGACCTGGGCCAGGACGACTGGCGCGCGGTGCTCGACATCGTCAAGCGGCGCAACCTGCTGCCATTGATCGACTTTGCCTACCAGGGCTTCGGTGACGGTCTGGAAGAGGACGCCTGGGCAGTGCGCCTGTTCGCCGCCGAACTGCCGGAACTGCTGATCACCAACTCCTGCTCGAAAAACTTTGGTCTGTACCGTGAGCGCACCGGTGCCCTGCTGGTGTGCAGCCACGACGCCGAGAAACTGCAGGATGTGCGCAGCCAGCTGGCCTTCATTGCGCGCAACCTGTGGTCGACACCGCCAGACCATGGCGCGGCGGTGGTCGCCGAGATCCTCGGGGACCCGGCACTCAAGGCGTTGTGGATCGAGGAAGTGAACGCCATGCGCCAGCGCATCGCCGAGCTTCGCGTCGGCCTGGTGAAAGCGCTGGAGCCCCATGGCCTGGCCGAGCGCTTCGCGCACATCGCCGCGCAACGTGGAATGTTCTCCTACACCGGCCTGAACCCCGAGCAAGTGCGCCTGCTGCGTGAGCGGCACAGCGTGTACATGGTCGGTACCGGCCGGGCGAACATCGCCGGTGCAGATGCCAAGCGCCTGGAGCAGCTGGCAGCGGCCATCGCCGACGTCTGTCGCTGAAACCTGGCCGCGGGGGGGGGGGGGGGGGGGGGGGGGGGGGGGGGGGGGGGGGGGGGGGGGGGGGG
>NZ_JBYSYW010000020.1:0-13360 GCF_058783825.1 Pseudomonas sp. FW305-96 | reverse complement strand
CCCCCCCCCCCCCCCCCCCCCCCCCCCCCCCCCCCCCCCCCCCTCCTGCTTCCCCTGTCCGATAGCCGCCCGCTAAAACCGACCAGCGTCCGGGAAAAATCCCAAACTGTCATCCAGACTGCTGTATCCTGCCCCAGCTTTTCGAAGCCTCACATGCGCCAAGCGCTGCCTTTTCACTCACACTTGCGAGGAACGACGAGATGCATGAAATCCCGAATCTTCCCTTCCCAAGCCTGAACCCCGAAGAGCAATCCGTTGCCGCCCACGCCGAACCGACGCCCGTCGTCGAGGACAGTGACGATCAATCCAGCGCCGACCAGGAATAGCCGCGCATCCCCCTCCGACTGTGTGAAAACGGCTGACCTGCGGGCTATCCCCGTCATCACGTTTTCACACCGTCCAGATTCCCCTAAGAATGCGATAACCCTGTACCACCCTGTCCTTGATTGAATCCACAGACTGTTGCCCTCCCTACAGGAGGCCACATGTCAATTGATTCCCAACCCACTCCCCACCCCCTCTGTGACGCATCTCCTACCGCTCAGCGTATTGGCGCCACACCCAGCCACTCAATATCCCAGAACCGGATACCGCCCCCTGACAATGAACCAGCACCTGGTCACGACGCCACGCAGATCACCCCATCGCAACTGCTGGAAAGAATCCGAACACATGTAACAAGCTGGCACTCGACTGATGAAGACATGGATAACAACATCCAGGCATCTGCTCCTGTACTGGTCGCCGACAACCTGGACATTCCCCTGAGCGCGCCATGTGAGGCGCACGATCCGATCAGGGCTGTTCACCTCACTCTCAGATTCCTGCTGGACAACAACACGCAGTTCCCTGAAGACCCACGCTTCTTCTTTACCAATCTTATGGATCTGTACGGCAACACGAAGACCTACGCGCTGGTTGCCGCAGTATTGAGCGTTGCACCGGAAACCCTGACACCCCGCCACATCCACCATTTTTTTGCCCGCCTCGCATGGCTTAATGAAGCCTCGATTAAAACGGATACCGCGAGAAAGCAGCTGGATAACTTGTTGTTTGGTGAAAACATGCCGAGTACAGAGGCTGCCCGGCTGGGCAAGGAGGCATTTTTCGAACTGGGCGAACTGCTGGCCGGCGTGCCCAGCTCATTGCAGATGTGGATGCTGCAGTTCAAGCGTGGTCAGCGCCGAGACCTTGCTAGCGATTGGCTTGCGCAATGCCCTGCTGAAAACCTGTTGCAGGGCCTTACGGCATACGAATTGAGCCCGGCCCTGTCAGCCTTGGCATCCCTGGTCACGACGCTTGAAGAATTATTGCCCACCACAGCAGAGTACGAAGATAAAGCACTGATACTTTCCCGAAACATGCACCTCACCCAGCCCATGATGAAGCTTCGTATCAAGGCGCTTGCTGCCGCCTCACAGATACCGACCTGGGTGGATGAAGATCGTTCTCACGATAACAGCCCACCGGTTGAATGGAGCAAGGCCCATACTCAGGATCTGGGCGTCCGACTTCTCAGGAAAGTGGCACTCCATGCAGTACACGGAAATACTGAAGCCTGGGTGAAGCTCACCCTTGAAAATGCTCAACGCGCCCGGGGCATGCAGGCGTTTTCCTTTGCAAACAAACTGAAGCAGGTGCACCCGTCACTAAGTAGCACAGGCTGCCTTCGATTAGCCTCCTTGCTGTTGCCCCTTACACCAACAACGCTTGCCCCCTCCCCGCTCGAACCTTTGCCTGACAGTCGAGCCCTGACGAGTACGCCACTCGCCTTCAACGACTGGTCTGACGACTGCTCCATCGACGAATTGTTCACGAACGCAGGCTTTGAACTGCTCTGCGAGCGCAAGCAAGACAAGCGACATTTGCTGATGCCTGCCCCGCAAGCCTGGCAACTGATGATGCGGTCACTTCAGTTTGCAGACGTTTTCCGCCCCCTACTTGGACTTGCAGGTTGGTATGGTGCCTCTGTTGGAGAGTCCGCATCCCCGCGTGCGACACAAGCACTGGCAAGCCGAGCAATCATCGATCACTTTTTGGGGCCGCGGACGCAGTCGAATCGCTCGGTGGCCGAAGACTTTCAGGGCCACTGGGTATCCGAGTACAACCACCTGCAATTGCGTAATAAAATCTGCAACGCTATCACTGAGCGCAATCCTGGCATTTCCCCGGCCGCACTGGAGCTGCTCGAATACCTGCTGCTTCGCGAAATCGCTCCCGAACTGCTTGTTACCGGCACACCCGACTGGCTCTACTATGGCCGTTCTCTGCAAAGCGTTGCGCTGATTCACGGTGCCAGGCTGCTTGAAGCGATGATGCCCGGCGCCAGTTGCAGAGCCTCATTTGACAAAGTTGTCACATTGGCCAGCGACTTGAGTGCCTCTGATGATGAACAGGTACAGCGGCACTGGAGCAACGCCCTGGCCCTGCCGGCATTGCGCTATGCGAAGGCCCATGGCGCGCTTGCAGACTTGACGGTTGAGGACATCGGGCAAGCAACGGCACATCAGATTCAGCGTGCGCTGGAGTTCACCGCAGACGCACAAAAGTCCTTTGCTGAAGATGCAAGCCAGCTCGCCATGACGCCACCGGACCGCAAAACGCTGGCCGAAGAACAATTAAGCCAGGCCGGTGTTGACAGGCAATATTGGGACAAACCGATCGAAACCGATGGAACATGGCGCTACCTGAGTGCCCAGGGCTTGGTCAAAGCGACTTTTTACACCTGGCACCACACCATCACCACTCCCGGGTTCGCGGACGATGTCGGCGCACCAAGCCAGCGGCCAATCATCGAAAACCTGACCCAGTTAGTCATGTCCGGCGATATCTATCGGGCGGGGAAAAGCACAGTTCCAACGCTGTATGAGCAGGCCTTCGAAACGTTCAAGGCCGACTGGCAGCAAGCTCATGCACGCCTGATCAAGCGCCTGTTCATGGAACTGCCGCAAGCCTTGCGCACACAGCTTTATACCTCCACCTGTGAAGTGAGCCGGGTAGCGTTCAACACACCGTCGGACAGCGAGGAGCAAACAGGAATCCAAGGCCTCTTCATCCGTTGCCAACCTGGCGACCACCGAGAAGATTTCGATAGTCACGACGCCAGTAAAGAGTATTTCTTCGAACTCACACCCAGTGCCGGTGCACTTCGTCCTTGCAACCAGCAATTCAGTTACAGGGTTGAGCCGAACACCGGTTTTAGCGGCAATATTGTCGAGACGATGGACAAGCACTGGGGGAACCACGACCGCGAACTCCAGGCCCGCGCGACCCCGTTGCACCCCCTGGACAGTGATGCCTATCTCAACGGAACCCCCTCGCGCCTGGCGAATCAGCTCCAGACGCCACGCAAGGGCAAACTGATTGCAGCATCGAGACGGGTCTATGCGCACCAGGCCAGTGAGGCCGACTTTTTCCAGGCATTGGCCACTACTGCGACAGCGCACCTCTACGCATCCACGCTGGCGCAGTTCAAGGCAGATCACACTCACACCACCCCATGGGAAGAGATGATCGCACTGGAGAAGAAGATCGCTGAATACCTCGCGCGTGCGATCCTGCCTTTCTATGGCTGCATTTCCGATCTGGCGGAAGGTGATCACTCGGCAGGTGTGATCGCAGGGTGCGTAATGGATTCGATAGGCGTCCTGATACCGGCAGGCAAGTTCATTGTCTCGAGCGCGACAATCATACGTACAGCCGGTCGCCTCAGCTTGCGAGCCACTTGCGAAGCAATGAGCAGCGCTATCGTGGAGCTGGTCAGCCACTTGGCCCAGCAAAGCCCGGTTCTCGTATATAGAGATATGGGCCGACTTGCACGCTGGCTATCCGTAAAGTCCTGGGAAAAGCTCGCGCAGCCTGCGCTGCGTTGGCTGCACGACCTGCGAGGAACCCCTCCACTGGTGCACATGACGCAAGAGGGTGCATACAGCATTGCCCTGAAAGTCTTGAGTGAGAGGGCGCATCCTTACTCAGAGAACGACCTGATGCAGGTGGGAAATACCGAAAACTGCCTCGTGCAGGATCTAGGCACCCCAGAAAAAACAAGTTACAAGCTGCTTGATCCACACGACAACCTGCCCTACGGACCTAGGCTTATCGTCGAAGGAACGGCACAAGCACCTTCATTGACACCCTTGAAAAGCCTGGGCTCGATTAGTCCAGGGCATTATCCGACACGTATCGCAGGCGTCATGTCCGAAGACGACAAGATAAGCCTGGCTATTGCTGAAGCATGTCGTCTACGGGTTCGTTACAAGGGTGCAGCGCACTACGACATCCAGATTGATGGTCACGAATACCACCTCGATGCCAACCTGCCCGAACCTTGCCTGACGCAACTATCCAATACACCAGTCAGCGACCTGGAGGCCATATCAGCCTCGGAGGTGACCTGTCGTCTCAGGCGCGACCTGGAGGAGGCCTCTTGCATACCATTCACCAAGTTGATCAGCCTTCCCGTCGAACGCACGCTTCCCAATCAGCCCCCACTGACACGCGGGCAGGAAATCAGCCAGGCATTCGAGGCGAGGGAGTTTCATCTTGAGCGCCGAAACATCGCGGCCACGGACCTGAGTTCGGCCACCTCGCTGGATCTGCTGGTTCACGAAGGAAAGTTTTGCAAATGGGACCATGCGCCCATCAAGGGAACACGGCCTGTCCAGTTCACAAGGGAAAAGAAACTGCTTGCACTGAGCACGGAGCAATGCAGCAGCCTGGGGCTACCCAACACACCGACTTACCTACCCCAGATCAACGGCCGCATGTCCAGAGAGCGTAACTTCGGCCTATCACCCGCGATCAGTGGCACGCAGGCCAAGGCAATCAACCCCCACGTTCCAGTCGTGGAACTGGAACAAGTATCAGAACAGATCGTGGATAAACGACGCTTACGCGGGCTCAATATGGAGTGGAACGCGCAAAAAAGCATCTACGTGGAAGTAGACAACGGTAAGTTTTATAAAACCCCTCAAGGCCCGGGAGCACTCACATTTACCCCAGTGACCGACGCCAGCGAAATCGACGAGTACTTGCGCCTGTCCAATCAGTACCGATTCGTCGCCGAGCGACCCGGCAGTTCAACCGATCGAGACAATATTGCCAAGCTGCTGTACTGCGCCCTCGTGGCGAAACGTGAGCCAGGGCTGCAGGCGTGGCTTGCGGCCTCCCCCGCCAACAAGGACTACCAAGCATATGCGCAATGGTGCCTCGACAACAATGAACGTAATGAAATGCTTCACTATGCAGAAAACATCCTCTCGGGGGAGCACGCCCAACAAGGTCTTATAAACGAAACAAGAAGTCTGATTTCAGACTGGAAGCCCATCACTCGACGCAATATCGCCGAAAAAAACAGCATCGTCGAAACCCTGAATGAGCTGCTGCCGATTCAAGGGAGGGAGCAGCTTTGGGTGCCATTGACGGTCAATAATATCGCCCAGCGCGATGTCGCTGTAATGATTGGCCAGCAGATGAACAACAGCAACCTGGCGTTTGCTTCGATTGTCACCAAGGATGGAAAAAAATTCGTCTATTACGCATTAGCTGGCGGCAAACGAGCGGAAAGATTACATCTCAAACCCTATACGCCCGACGGAAACAGCCACAACGTAGGCGATACCACCTACATCGATGCCGGTGCGCTGATGCATAACCGCGCACCGGATCCAGACATCGTCAGCCTCCCCGTTGTGCGACATTCGGGTAGGGTGTCGGTTCGAACGTATGACCGCTATCTGGATTCGGAACGCCTGATTGCAACCATCCTCAAGGAAAAACACCCCTCGAACAGCATCTACTCAATCCATATGTTTACTCGAATGGATACCTGCAGATCCTGCGGGGGGGTGGTGCTCCCTCAACTGAGGCTCAACTACGCCGACGCCGACTTCGGGGTGACCTACCTGGACCAGTATCCAATCTGACCCCGCTCAGACTCAGGTGATAACCGTGGCTCGGTCTTGACGACCGCGGCCGCCTCATCCCCCTCTCGATCCAAGCTTCATACCCAGCCTGGGTCGAGATGGCTATCATGGCGAAGCCTCAGCTTCACCACGATTGGAACCCCACATGCCCCAGCTTCACCTTTCTTCACCAAGGACCACCGCCCAGGTGGTGGCCATCGTCCTGTTCACCTTCATCGGCTACCTGAACATCGGCATTCCCCTGGCCGTGCTGCCTGGCTACGTGCACAACGACCTGGGTTTCAGCGCCGTGGTCGCCGGCTTGGTGATCAGCGTGCAGTACCTGGCCAGCCTGCTCAGCCGCCCGACTGCCAGCCGCATCATCGACAACCTGGGCAGCAAGAAAGCGGTCATGTACGGCCTGTTCGGCTGTGGCCTGAGCGGCGTGTTCATGCTGGCCTGCAGCTTCCTCACCCACCTGCCCTGGCTGAGCCTGGCCTGCCTGCTGATTGGTCGCCTGGTGCTGGGCAGCGCCGAAAGCCTGGTAGGCTCGGGTTCGATTGGCTGGGGGATTGGCCGGGTCGGCTCGCAGAACACCGCCAAGGTGATTTCCTGGAACGGCATCGCCAGCTATGGCGCGTTGGCCATCGGCGCGCCGCTGGGCGTGGTGATGGTCAAGCACCTGGGGCTGTGGAGCATGGGCGCGAGCATCATCCTGCTCGGCATCCTTGGCCTGCTGCTGGCCTGGCCCAAGCGCGCCGCGCCGGTGGTGGCAGGGGTGCGGCTGCCATTCCTGCGGGTGCTTGGCAAGGTTTTCCCGCATGGCTCGGGGCTGGCCTTGGGCTCGATCGGTTTCGGCACCATCGCCACCTTCATCACCCTGTACTACGCCAGCCGCGGCTGGCCCGACGCCGCGCCGACCCTGAGCCTGTTCGGTGCCAGCTTCATCTGTGCGCGGCTGCTGTTCGGCAACCTGATCAACCGCATCGGCGGCTTTCGCGTGGCTATCGCCTGCCTGTCGGTAGAAACCCTGGGCTTGCTGATGCTCTGGCTGGCGCCGACGCCCGGACTGGCCCTGGCCGGCGCCGCGTTGAGCGGCTTCGGTTTCTCGCTGGTGTTCCCGGCACTGGGGGTGGAAGCGGTCAATCAGGTATCTGCGGCCAACCGTGGCGCGGCGGTGGGAGCCTACTCGCTGTTCATCGACCTGTCGCTGGGCATCACCGGACCCTTGGTGGGGGCCGTGGCAGCAGGCTTCGGCTTTGCCTCGATTTTCCTGTTCGCGGCAGCGGCAGCGGGATGCGGGCTGGTGTTGAGCTTGTACCTGCATCGCCAGGCGCGGCGGATGCGCCAAAGTGCACATCAATCCTGATTCGGCTGTAGCTTCACCGGCCTCATCGCCGGCAAGCCGGCTCCCACAGAGTTAGCGCATGGCTCGGGCTTATGCGATCAGAGTGGGAGCCGGCTTGCCGGCGATTGGGCCGCATAGCGGCCCCGACAATATCACTAGCGCTGCGCGAACTGCAGCACCACTTCCAGCGGGTGGCGCAGCTGCTTCTCGGTCATCCGCTTGACCTGGCTACGGCACGAGTAGCCCGTCGCCAGTGCCTCCCCCGCCTTGTCCAGCTTGGTTGCCCAGGACTGCTCGAAGATGGTCTTCGAGGCTTCCTGGTTACGCGCCTCGTGCCCATAGGTACCGGACATGCCGCAGCAGCCGGTGGCCTCGGTGACCAGCTTCAATCCCAGGCGGGCGAAAACCTGCTCCCACTGCCTGGTACTGGCCGGCACATTGGTCTTCTCGGTGCAGTGGGCCATCAGGCGGAAGCTGTCAGCCTTGAACGGCGCCTGCTCGGGCAGCACGTTCATCAGCCACTCCTGGGGCAGCAGTACCGACGGGCACTCCACGCCATCGACCTTCTGGTACTCCTGGCGATAGACCAGGGTCATCGCCGGGTCCAACCCCACCAGCGGCACGCCGCAGTCGGCCAAGGCCTTGAGCTGGGTGGCGTTGCGGACCGCTGCCTTGGCGAAGGCACCGAGGAAACCCTGCACGTGCAGCGGCTTGCCGTTGGCGCTGTAGGGCGCGAGGAACACCTTGTGCCCCAAGCGATGGGCCAGCTCGATGAACGAGGCCAGCAGTGGCGTCTCGAAATAGCGGGTGAAGGCGTCCTGCACCAGCACGATACTGCGCTCGCGCTGGGCCGGGGTCAGCTCACGCAGCGCGGGCACGCTGGCGACCTGAACCCGGCAACGGGTCAGAGTAGCCTGGAAGTTGAAACGACTGATCAGCGGGCTATCGACCATGCCGACCTTGTCCGCCAGCAGCCTGCTCACCCACTTCGAGCCCATCACCGCGTTGTACAGGCCCGGCGCATGAGCCAGGTACGGGATGGTGAACTCCAGCGAGCCGATCAGGTAGTCGCGCAGCGGACGCTGGTAGCGGCCGTGGTACAGCTCAAGGAAGCGTGAGCGGAAGTCCGGCACATTGACCTTGATCGGGCACTGCCCCGCGCAGGACTTGCACGCCAGGCAGCCGGCCATGGCGTCGTACACCTCGTGGGAGAAATCTTCCTGGCCCTGGCGGCGCGCACGGCTGTTGCGCAGCCGCGCCGGCAGCCCCTTGAGCCAGGAGGCCTTGCGCTGGGCGGCGGCGAGCACATCGATGTTCGCCTCGCCCTGCAGGCGCAGCCACTCACGGATCAGCGAGGCACGGCCCTTGGGCGAGTGCTGGCGTTCGCGGGTGGCCTTCCACGACGGGCACATGGCGTCGTTGGGGTCGTAGTTGTAGCAGGCGCCGTTGCCGTTGCAGTGCACGGCGCTGCCGAAGCTCTGCCACACGCGCTCATCGATGCTGCGGTCGAGGTCGCCGCGCAGGGTCACGCCATCCACCGGGGTCAGGCCTTCGGCGCTGTCCGGGGGGGTGCAGATCTTGCCGGGGTTGAGCTGGTTATGCGGGTCGAACGCGCCCTTGAGTCGCTGCAGCGCCGGGTACAGCTCGCCGAAGTACTCCGGCACATACTCAGAGCGCAGGCCCTTGCCGTGCTCGCCCCACAGCAGGCCGCCATAGCGCTTGGTCAGCGCCGCCACGGCATCGGATATCGGCTTGACCAACGCGGCCTGGGCCGGGTCTTTCATGTCCAGCGCCGGGCGCACGTGCAGCACACCGGCATCGACATGGCCGAACATGCCGTAGGCCAGGCCATAGCCATCGAGCAATGCACGGAAGTCGGCAATGTAATCGGCCAGTTGCTCCGGCGGAACCGCGGTGTCCTCGACGAACGGCTGCGGGCGCACTTCGCCCTCGACGTTGCCCAGCAGCCCCACCGAGCGCTTGCGCATCACATAGACGCGGGTCACCGCTTCGGCGCCTTCAGCCAGGGTGTGGCCCAGGCGCTCGACACCCTGGTCGGCCTGCAGGTGCGCGACGAAGGCCTGGACCCGGGCATTGACCTCGTCCGGTTCGTCACCGCAGAACTCCACCAGGTTGATGCCCAGGGTGGGGCGCTCGGGGTCGGCCGGGAAGTATTCGGCGACGCTGTGCCAGACGATGTCCTTCATCGCCAGCATCAGCACCTTGGAGTCGACGGTCTCGATCGACAGTGGCTTGTGCGCCATCAGCGCATTGGCGTCGCGCAGGGCGTCCATGAAACTGGTGTAGCGCACGTTGACCAGCACCGCGTACTTGGGGATCGGCAACACATTGAGCTTGGCCTCGACCACATAGCCCAGCGAGCCCTCGGCCCCGCACAGCACGCTGTTGAGGTTGAAGCGGCCCTGATCGTCGCGCAGGTGCGCCAGGTCGTAGCCGGTCAGGCAGCGATTGAGCTTGGGGAAGGTGCTCTCGATCAGCTCGCCCTGGGTTTCCTGGATCTCGCGGGCCATGCGGTACACCGCACCGACCCGGCCGGGCGCGGCGCAAGCCTGTTCCAGCGTCGCGTCGTCGATCGGCAGGCTGTGCAGGCGCTCACCGCCGAGCAGCACGCTGTGCAATTCGAGCACGTGATCGCGCGTCTTGCCGTAGGTGCAGCTGCCCTGGCCACTGGCGTCGGTGTTGATCATGCCGCCGACGGTGGCGCGGTTGGAGGTGGACAGCTCTGGCGCGAAGAACAGCCCGTGGGGCTTGAGCGCGGCATTGAGCTGGTCCTTGACCACGCCCGCCTGCACCCGCACCCAGCGCTGCTCGACGTTGATTTCGAGAATGGTGTTCATATGCCGCGACAGGTCGACGACGATGCCGTCGGTCAGCGACTGGCCGTTGGTGCCGGTACCACCGCCACGCGGGGTCAGCTTGATGTCACGAAAACGCGGCTCGGCCATCAGCGTGGCGACCCGCGCCACGTCGTCGGCGTCCAGCGGGAACACCGCCGCCTGGGGCAGGCGCTGGTAGATCGAGTTGTCGGTGGCCAGCACGGTGCGGGTGCCGTAGTCGGCGCTGATCTGGCCACGGAAGCCGCTGCTTCTCAGGGCTTCTAGGAATTCGGGGTATTGGGCGGCGGGCGCGCGGGGCGGCAGATGGGCGATCATCGAAGGATGCCTCTTTGATATCGGCTAATTCACGGAAATCTTGTCGCTCCGGCATGAATGGATCATGGGAGGATTTCGAATACGTCAATGTTCCTGTAGTTTCACGCCAGGGGCAAACGGATATTCCTGCCGCTATCGATGAGCTTTATGAATGAATTACCGCCACCTCACCCCTTCGATGTCGCTCTTGCTGGCCTTCGAGGCCGCCGCGCGGCATGAAAGCTATACCCGCGCCGCCGCCGAACTGTCGCTGACCCAGAGCGCGGTGAGCCGCCAGGTGCAGGCACTGGAGCAACAACTGGGGCTGACACTGTTTCGTCGCGAGGGCCGCCAGGTGCAATTGACCGACGTCGGCCGCCTCTACCAGCGCGAACTCAGCGAGGCCCTCGGCCGCATCCGCAGCGCCACCCTGCAGGCACTGGCCTATCAGTCCGGCGTCGGCACCCTGCGCCTGGCGACGCTGCCGACCTTCGGCTCGAAATGGCTGCTGCCGCGCCTGCATGCCTTCTACAGCGCCCACCCCGGCATGCTGGTGCACATTCATTCACGTATCGAAGCCATCAACTTCGACACCAGCGAGATCGACGCGGCCATCGGCGTTGCCAGCCATGACTTGCCCGGGCTGATCTGCCATCGCCTGCATGCCGAGGAACTGGTGGTGATCCTGCCGCCGCAAGCCATGGCGGACGACCAATGGAACCCGCAAAGGATCAGCGAGGAAGTACTGCTCAACGTCGCCAACAACCCCCATGCCTGGGGCGAGTGGTTTTCCCACCATGCCCTGCCCCACCGCGCCATGCGCCTGGGGCCAAGCTTCGAGCTGACCTCGCACCTGATCCAGGCCGTGCGCGCCGGGATCGGCATCGGCCTGGTGCCGCGCATACTGGTGGCGGACGAACTGGCCAGTGGCGAGCTGTTCAGCCCGGGTGAGCCCTTCGCCAGCCAGCGCAGCTACTACCTGATCTATCCGCCCAGGAATGAGGCACTGCCATCGCTGCGAGCGTTTCGTGGCTGGTTGCTCGAACAGATCTGAGGCCGGCACAGGCAACAAAAAACCCGATGCCGGTTACTCGGCATCGGGTTTTTTGTTGGTGCGCCTCAGCGCTTACTTGGCGATGCTGCCAGCAGCGCCATTGGCCTGGGAGCCACGCTTGCTCTTGAGCTGATAGGCCACATACATCACCACCAGCCACACCGGCATCGCGTACACCGACACCTGGATACCCGGAATCTGCAGCATGATGCCCAGGATCAGCACCACGAACGCCAGCACCAGGTAGTTGCCGTACGGGTACCACAGCGCTTTGAACAGCGGCTTCTGGCCGGTGCGGTCGAGATGCTGGCGGAACTTCAGGTGCGAGTAGCTGATCATCGCCCAGTTGATCACCAAGGTCGCCACCACCAGCGACATCAGCAGCTCCAGGGCATTCTGCGGCATCAGGTAGTTGAGCAGCACCGCAATCAGGGTCACGGCTGCCGAGACCAGGATCGAACGTACCGGCACGCCACGGCGGTCAACCTTGGCCAGCGCCGCTGGCGCATCACCTTGCTCAGCCATGCCTAGCAGCATGCGGGCGTTGCAGTAGGTGCCGCTGTTGTACACCGACAGCGCCGCGGTCAGGACCACGAAGTTCAGCAGGTGGGCCGCCACGTCGCTGCCCAGCAACGAGAACACCTGGACGAACGGGCTGCTGCCATAGCTGCCGCCGGAGGCGTCAATGCTCGCCACCAGGTTGTCCCATGGGGTCAGCGACAGCAGCACCACCAGGGCGCCGACATAGAAGATCAGGATGCGATAGATGACCTGGTTGATCGCCTTGGGGATCACGGTCTTCGGCTTGTCGGCCTCGGCGGCGGTGAAGCCGAGCATCTCCAGGCCACCAAAGGAGAACATGATGAACGCCAGCGCCATCACCAGCCCGCTGACACCGTGCGGGAAGAAACCACCATGGGCCCACAGGTTGGTCACCGAGGCTTCAGGACCGCCGCTGCCGCTGGTCAGCAGGTAGGCACCCAGGCCGATCATGCTGACGATGGCCACCACCTTGATGATGGCGAACCAGAACTCGGCTTCGCCGAAGAACTTCACGTTCATCAGGTTGATCGCATTGATCAGCAGGAAGAACGCCGCCGCCGTTACCCAGGTCGGAATCTCCGGCCACCAGTAGTGGACGTACTTGCCCACCGCCGACAGTTCCGACATGCCCACCAGGATATACAGCACCCAGCAGTTCCAGCCCGACAGGAAGCCGGCGAAACCGCCCCAGTACTTGTGCGCGAAATGGCTGAAGGAGCCGGCCACCGGCTCTTCGACGATCATCTCGCCGAGCTGGCGCATGATCATGAAGGCGATGAAGCCGCAGATCGCATAGCCGAGGATCATCGACGGACCGGCGGACTTCATCACGCCGGCCGAGCCCAGGAACAACCCGGTGCCGATGGCGCCGCCCAGGGCGATCAATTGGATATGGCGGTTCTTCAAGCCACGCTTGAGTTCGCCGGACTGTGAGTTATGTCCACTCATGAACGAAGTCACCTGCTTGTTTTTATCTGTGACGGAATCGGACCCACCGCACTCGTGGCGCAGCGGAATGGGCAAGGTGGTTACCTTGGATACTTGTGACGGGAAGTCGCTCGTGGCCTTGCTGGCCAGGGGCGGATCAACCGGGTGTCAGCAAGCGTGCGCGGTACGCAAGGGAGTCACAGGTAAAACGCGGCGCATTGTATACCCCTGCAAACGCGCAGGCGTCAACGCGTTGCATCGTTTCCTGTGGAAAAAACGCAGCGGTCCTGGGGTGAAGGCCTGAAAAGGCGGAGTGATCGGCGTGCATGGCGCCTCCATTTTGTTGTTTTAAGTGCCTGGCGATCCTGCCTGGCTCTGCACACGGCAATGGGCGCTATCTCAGCGCTTGGGCGGGGGTTTGGGAAGGGGGTGG
>NZ_JBYSYW010000019.1:0-108390 GCF_058783825.1 Pseudomonas sp. FW305-96 | reverse complement strand
ACCCCGACACCCACCAGGGCTCCGACAGCAACGTTCTCGGCCACGCCAAACAGGTGGTCCAGAGCCCCTTGGCGGTCGCCAATCTGCCAATCGGTATAGCCTTTGTAGACTTCGCTGACCACGTCCAGCGCAGCCACGGCGAACATCACCTCCCCCAGAACCGGAATGAACAGTGCAGCCAGGTTGAGCGCATCAAGCCCCGCGCTCTTGAGCGCTTCCAGCCACTGATGGCGTTCGATGGCGGTTTCGTCAGCAGTAGGTACCGCAAGAATTCTTGCATCATCAAGCATCTTGTCCACCTGCAAGCCACGCAGATAGGCGAACAGCGGCGTTTCGATGGCGAAGTTACGCCCATCCAGAACAGCGGGTGCTCGCACGCTGCTGGCTTCGATCAGGCGCTCCAGGGTGGCGGTAAAGGTCGGCCGGTCACGCTCACTGATGAAGCGGCTGAAAAAGGATCGGTAGTGAGGCGCGCGGAGCTTTTTGGCCAACGACAGATAGAGGGCATCCCACGAGGCGTGTTTGGCCACCGGGCGATGCGGGTCCTGCGGTACCCAGCAGATGATCCCCTCCAGCGGCCCCTCGGCGCTCTCGCGCAGCTCCAGAGTGACGAGCCCATGGATACGCTTGCCCAACAGGAACAACTGGCGAGGTGTGACGATACCGGGCACCGCCGGTACGATGGGTTTGCTTGCAATGACAGACAACAAGCGCAGGTAGTCGCCTTCGTCCAACTCGAACTTGATTCTTGCCATGCGCACCGCAACGTCAAGCTTGGCACGCAGACTCTCTTCCAGCATGCGCTCCACCGCCACACGAGCGAAATCCATCGGCGCCGTAGGCCTGCTCTTCGGAAACAGTTGCGCACGCAGCAGCTGCTGATACTGCCCACCGATATCCAGCGTTCTGCAGCACCGGGCAAACGCCTCGAACGCCATTGGCAGTCTCACCTTGTCAGCGTCTTGCAGATACGCTCGCCGATGCAGTGACGGCGATGTCTCACTCTCGTGAAAGTTGTGCAGCGCCGCTGTCAGCAAGGGTTGCACGCTGTGCAGGGTTCTCCAGGGCGTATGCAGGCGCGGCGCGGCGCTGGGCATCGGCACATCTTGCTCGATGCACACCTGCATGGTGCGTACATTGACATCGGCCAGGCCCTGGTCACGCAATGCCTGCTCCAGCAGCGGCGTGGCAAATGCCTCCAGGCTGGGAATGCCTGCCAAGGCGTTTCTTACATTTTCCGCAGCAGCCTGCTGATGACGCAGCGCCCTGTGCAATGTCAGAAGAAGGTCGACATTGGCGCCTTTCAACCAATCTGCAAGCTGGCGGGCAATGAAGGCATCGACGGAGTCGGAGGGGATGGGAATGACGGACACGATATGAGCTCCTGATGATGAGGCAGCAAGCTCAACATTTGCCGTTCATGCCAAGGTGTTACTTAAAGCTGACGCACAGGGCTAGCGGGCGGACCTCATTCGGATTGCCGAACGAAAAAACCCCACGCATTCGGTGTTCCGACCACAAGTTAAACCGGAAAAACCTTCATATAGGGTTCATGCCGAGGCTTTGCGGGGGGTTATGATCATTGGCAGAGCTTGGCACGAGTCATGCTCTACACTTGGAAGCCGAATGCACACCGCTTCATGCTGTATTCGTTGAACGAAAGAGTCCGCCAACGGCTCCATAAAAAAAACAAACACGTCGAGGAAAATTTGATGCGTATCGTTCGTCAATTGCTGGGCGCCGCCATCGCGGCTGCAGTCATCGCATCGCCGGTCATGGCTGAAGAGCTGACCGGTACTCTGAAGAAGATCAAGGATTCGGGCACCATCACCCTGGGCCACCGTGACTCTTCCATTCCGTTCTCCTACCTGGCCGGCAGCACCACACCGGTCGGTTACTCCCACGACATCCAGCTGGCCGTCGTCGAAGCCCTGAAAAAGCAACTGGGCACCGACATCAAGGTCAAGTACAACCTGGTAACCTCGCAAACCCGCATCCCGCTGGTGCAGAACGGCACCGTGGACCTTGAGTGCGGCTCCACCACCAACAACGTCGAACGCCAGCAGCAGGTCGGCTTCTCGGTGGGCATCTTCGAAGTCGGCACCCGCCTGCTGACCAAGGTCAAGAATGGCGAGCCTTCCTATAAAGACTTCCAGGACCTCGCCGGCAAGAACGTGGTGACCACCGCCGGGACCACCTCCGAGCGCATCCTCAAGGCGATGAACGCCGACAAGCAGATGAAGATGAACGTGATCTCCGCCAAGGACCACGGCGAAGCCTTCAACATGCTCGAAGGCGGCCGCGCCGTGGCCTTCATGATGGACGACGCCCTGCTGGCCGGTGAAATGGCCAAGGCCAAAAAGCCTGGCGACTGGGTCATCACCGGCACGCCACAGTCGTACGAAATCTACGGCTGCATGGTGCGCAAGGAGGATGCTGCGTTCAAGAAAGCGGTCGACGAAGCCATCGTCGCCTACTTCAAGTCGGGTGAAGTCAACAAGAGCTACGACAAGTGGTTCCAGCAGCCAATTCCGCCCAAGGGCCTGAACCTGCAGTTCCCGATGAGCGACGAGCTGAAGAAGCTGATCGCCGAGCCGACCGACAAGGCAGCGGACGAGAAGAAGTCCTGATCTCCGGCAAATAGTGGCCTGAAGCGCATCCGCGCGAATCCATCCGACAGGCCACTTAGTTAGTGTCTAACCTTTACATCCGAGGGCGTCGAACGCCCCCGGATGTATCGAGGTGCCCGTGAAACAACCGTCTGAGGGGAAATCCCGATGAATTACAACTGGGACTGGGGCGTGTTCTTCAAGTCCACCGGCGTGGGCAGCGAAACCTATCTGGACTGGTACATCACCGGCCTGGGCTGGACCATCGCCATCGCCATCACCGCCTGGATCATCGCCTTGCTGCTGGGCTCGCTGCTCGGCGTGATGCGTACCGTACCCAATCGTCTGGTGTCAGGGATCGCCACCGCCTACGTCGAGCTATTCCGCAATGTGCCGCTGCTGGTGCAGCTGTTCATCTGGTACTTCCTGGTGCCGGACCTGCTGCCCGAAGGCTTGCAGGAGTGGTTCAAGCAGGACCTCAACCCGACCACCTCGGCGCTGATCAGCGTGGTCATCTGCCTGGGCCTGTTCACCGCCGCCCGTGTCTGCGAGCAGGTGCGTACCGGCATCCAGGCGCTGCCCCGCGGCCAGGAGTCGGCCGGGCGCGCGATGGGCTTCAGCCTGCCGCAGATCTACATGAACGTGCTGCTGCCCCAGGCCTACCGGATCATCATTCCGCCGCTCACTTCGGAATTCCTGAACGTATTCAAGAACTCCTCGGTGGCCTCGCTGATCGGCCTGATGGAGCTGCTGGCGCAGACCAAGCAGACCGCCGAGTTTTCCGCCAACCTGTTCGAGGCATTCACCCTGGCCACGCTGATCTACTTCACCCTGAACATGGGCCTGATGCTGCTCATGCGCATGGTCGAGAAGAAAGTCGCCGTGCCTGGCCTGATTTCCGTGGGGGGCAAGTAAATGGAAATGGATTTCAGCGAAATCATCCCCGCGCTGCCCGCTCTGTGGGACGGCATGCTGCTGACCCTGCAACTTATGGTCATGGGCGTGGTTGGCGGTATCGCCCTGGGTACCGTCCTGGCCCTGATGCGGCTGTCGTCGAGCAAGCTGCTGGCCAACGTCGCCGGCGCCTACGTCAACTACTTCCGCTCCATCCCGCTGCTGCTGGTGATCACCTGGTTCTACCTGGCGGTGCCTTTCGTGCTGCGCTGGATTACCGGTGAAGACACCCCCGTGGGCGCGTTCACCTCTTGCGTGGTGGCGTTCATGATGTTCGAGGCGGCGTACTTCTGCGAAATCGTGCGTGCCGGCGTGCAGTCGATCTCCAAGGGCCAGATGGGCGCCGCGCAAGCGCTGGGCATGAGCTACGGCCAGTGCATGCGCCTGATCATCCTGCCCCAGGCGTTTCGCAAGATGACCCCGCTGCTGCTGCAACAGAGCATCATCCTGTTCCAGGACACCTCGCTGGTCTACACCGTCGGCCTGATCGACTTCCTCAACTCGGCCCGCGCCAACGGCGACATCATCGGGCGCTCCCACGAGTTCCTGATCTTCGCCGGTGTCGTCTACTTCCTCATCAGCTTCTCCGCTTCCTGGCTGGTCAAGCGCCTGCAAAAAAGGATCGCCGTATGATTTCCATCAAGAACGTCAACAAGTGGTACGGGGACTTCCAGGTACTGACCGACTGCAGCACCGAGGTCAAGAAAGGTGAAGTGGTGGTTGTGTGCGGCCCGTCCGGCTCGGGCAAGTCGACGCTGATCAAGTGCGTCAACGCCCTTGAACCGTTCCAGAAGGGCGACATCGTGGTCGACGGCACCTCCATCGCAGACCCGAAGACCAACCTACCCAAGCTGCGCTCGCGGGTGGGCATGGTGTTCCAGCACTTCGAGCTGTTCCCGCACCTGTCGATCACCGAGAACCTGACCATCGCCCAGCGCAAGGTGCTCGGTCGTAGTGAGGCGGAAGCCACCAAAAAGGGCCTTGCCCTGCTCGACCGCGTCGGCCTCGGCGCCCACGCCAAGAAACACCCCGGCCAGCTGTCCGGCGGCCAGCAGCAGCGCGTGGCGATCGCCCGCGCCCTGTCGATGGACCCGATCGTCATGCTGTTCGACGAACCGACCTCGGCACTGGACCCGGAAATGGTCAACGAAGTGCTGGACGTGATGGTCGAACTGGCCCACGAAGGCATGACCATGATGTGCGTGACCCACGAGATGGGCTTCGCCCGCAAGGTCGCCAATCGGGTGATCTTCATGGACAAGGGCAACATCATCGAGGACTGCCAGAAGGAAGACTTCTTCGGCAACCCCGAAGGCCGCCACGAGCGTACCCAGCACTTCCTCAGCAAGATCCTGCAACACTAAGTCGGCCACAGTGACGCTGCCCGGCCACCTGCCGGGCAGCGGAAGCTGGTCGTGACAAGGCCACTGTGATGAAATGCGACCCTTCGCTCCTTCGCCCCGCCCAGCCCACCGTGAAAACCCGCCTGATTCGCCAATTGCTCGTCCCCCCCCTGGTCATCCTGTTGATGGTCGGTTTAGGGATGGCTGGCTTCCTGATCAGCGAAAGCAACGGTATCCGCACGCTCAGTGAAAACGGCGAGCGCCAGCTTGAGCTGCATGCGCGCACCGTCGAAAGCGAAATCAGCAAGTACACCTACCTGCCCAGCCTGCTCGAGCTGGAAGACAGTGTTTCGCGCCTGCTCACCGACCCCGATGCCGGTGACCGCCAGGCCGTCAACGAATACCTCGAAGGTCTGAACCGGCGCAGCCGCAGCCGGGCGATCTTCGTCCTCGATACCAATGGCCGGGTCCAGGCCACCAGCAACTGGCGCGACGCCGACTCTTTCCTCGGCGAGGACCTGGCATTCCGCGCCTACTTCCAGGTCGCCGTGCGCGGCGAACCCGGGCGGTTCTACGGTATCGGCAGCACCACCGGCGAGGCCGGCTACTATCTGGCCCACGGCCTGGAGGAGCACGGCAAGATCATCGGCGTGGCCGTGATCAAGGTGCGCCTCGACACCCTCGAGGAGCGCTGGCAGCGTGCCCGCCTGGAGGCTTTTGTCAGCGACGAGAACGGCATCATCATCCTTTCCAGCGACCCGTCCCGGCGCTTGAAATCGGTGCGCCCGCTTAACCCACAGATCAAGGAGCGCCTGGCGCGCAGCCTGCAGTACTACTGGTGGCCGCTCAACGAGCTGCAGCCGCTGGCCCGGGAAACCCTCGCCGATGGCGTGGAGAAGCTGACCTTTCCGGCCAACAGCGAGACCGAGCACGGCAAGCAGCGCGACGTCTCCTACCTGGCCCAGACCCGCCGCCTGGCCGACACGCCCTGGCACTTCACCCTGCTCACCCCCCTGCAGGACCTGCGCCGCGAGTCGATGGTGCAGGGCATCCTGGTCGGGGTGGCTTTCGCCCTGCTGGCGATCCTGGCCATCGCCTGGAATGAGCGACGCAAGGTGATCGCCACCCGCCTGGCGGCCCGCGAGGCACTGGAAGAGGCCAACAGCCAGCTGGAGCGCAAGATCACCGAGCGCACTGCCGACCTGCGCGCCAGCAACGAACGCCTCAAGGGCCAGATCCGTGAGCGCCGCCATGCCGAGCAGACCTTGCGCCACGCCCAGGACGAGCTGGTCCAGGCCGGCAAGCTGGCGGCCATCGGCCAGATGTCCACCAGCATCGCCCACGAACTCAACCAGCCGCTGGCGGCGTTGCGCACCCTGTCCGGCAACACGGTACGCTTCCTCGAGCGTGGCGCGCTGGAAACCGCCAGCACCAACCTGCGCACCATGAACGACCTGATCGATCGCATGGGCCGTATCACCGCCAGCCTGCGCTCGTTTGCCCGACGCGGCGACGACAGCGGCCAGGCCTCGTTGGAAAAGGCCGTGGAAGCCACGTTACAGGTGCTGGCCAACCGCATCAGTGCCTGCCACCTGCAACTGCACCGCCAGTTCGACGACCCGCTGCTGGCCATCGACCAGACCCGCCTGGAACAGATCCTGGTCAACCTGATCGGCAACGCCCTCGACGCCATGGCCACCCAGCCCTTGCCGCAACTGTGGCTCGAAGGCGAAACACAGGGCGACAAGTACCGCCTGCGGGTGCTCGACAATGGCCACGGCATCGACGCCGAGGCGCGCAAGCACCTGTTCGAACCCTTCTTCACCACCAAACCGGGCGAGCATGGCCTGGGCCTGGGCCTGACCTTGTCGGCAAGCCTTGCCACCGCGGCCAAGGGTACACTGAGCGTCGAACACCCCAGCGGTGGCGGCACCGCGTTCGTCCTTGCCCTGCCCCTGGTCACGCCCCCTAGCGAATTGGCTGAGCCTCTATGAATCAAGCACCTCTCACCGTCCTGATCGTCGAAGACGACCCGCACGTGCTGCTCGGCTGCCAGCAGGCGCTGGCCCTGGAAGATATCGCCTGTGAAGGCGTCGGCAGCGCCGAACAGGCCCTCGAGCGCATCGGCGACGACTTCGCCGGCATCGTCGTCAGCGATATCCGCCTGCCGGGCATCGATGGCCTGGAGCTGCTAAACCGCCTCAAGGCCCGCGACCGCAGCCTGCCGGTGGTGCTGATCACCGGCCACGGCGATATCGAAATGGCCGTCGGCGCCATGCGCAACGGCGCCTACGATTTCATGGAAAAGCCCTTCTCGCCGGAGCGCCTGGTCGATGTGGTGCGCCGCGCCCTGGAGCAACGCGGGCTGTCCCGCGAGGTGTTCGCGCTGCGCCGCCAGCTGGCCGAACAGAGCAGCCTGGAAGGTCGCATCATCGGCCGCTCGCCGGCCATGGAACATCTGCGCGAGCTGATCGCCAACGTCGGCGACACCTCGGCCAACGTGCTGATCGAAGGTGAAACCGGCACCGGCAAGGAACTGGTCGCCCGTTGCCTGCACGACTTCAGCCGACGCCAGGGCCAACCCTTCGTGGCGTTGAACTGCGGCGGCCTGCCGGAGAACCTGTTTGAAAGCGAGATCTTCGGCCACGAAGCCAACGCCTTCACTGGCGCGGGCAAGCGCCGCATCGGCAAGATCGAGCACGCCAACGGGGGGACACTGTTCCTCGACGAGGTCGAGAGCATGCCGATCAACCTGCAGATCAAGCTGCTGCGCGTGCTGCAGGAGCGCACCCTTGAGCGCCTGGGCTCGAACCAGAGCATCCCGGTGGACTGCCGGGTGATCGCCGCGACCAAGGCCGACCTCGCCACCCTGGGCCAGAGCGGCCAGTTCCGCAGCGACCTGTACTACCGCCTCAACGTCGTCACCCTCGAGCTGCCACCGCTGCGCGAGCGGCGCGAAGACATCCTGCAGCTGTTCGAACACTTCCTGCAGCAGTCGGCCTTACGCTTCGACCGCGAAGCACCGACCCTCGACAGCCAGACCCTGTCGCAGCTCATGGCCCATGACTGGCCAGGCAACGTGCGCGAGTTGCGCAACGTCGCCGAGCGCCATGCCCTGGGCCTGCCCGCATTCAAGAAGGGCACCAGTGCTGGCGCCAGCCAGGGGCTTGGCTTCGCCGAAGCGGTGGAGGCATTCGAGCGCAACCTGCTCAGCGATGCTCTGCAACGCACAGGCGGCAACCTCAGCCAGGCCAGCCAGGAGCTGGGCATGGCCAAGACCACGCTGTTCGACAAAGTGAAGAAATACGGCCTCGGCTGACCTGCAACCCGAACCTGGAAAGACAACGTGGACTTGGTATTCAAAGCGGGCCTTGGCGCCGGCGTGGTGGTGCTCCTGGCGATTCTGTCGAAAACCCGTAACTACTACATCGCCGGACTGGTGCCGCTGTTCCCCACCTTCGCCCTGATTGCCCACTACATCGTCGGCAAGGGCCGCTCACTGGCGGACCTGAAGACCACCATCCTGTTCGGGATGTGGTCGATCATTCCCTATTTCGTGTACCTGGCCACGCTGTACCTGCTGGTCGAGCGCATGCGCCTGGAGGCCTCGCTGGCCTTGGCCACGGTGGCCTGGCTGGTGGCGGCCACCGTGCTGGTGACCCTGTGGGTGCGGATGCACTGAAGCCATCGTGATTCGCTCTAAAGCCCGGCGATATGCGTATCCTGCCGGTTCGACTGCAGGTAAGGCAGTACCGCCCCCAGCAGCGGCGCCTTGAACGGCTCCTGGAACCGGTGCGCCAGCCCCGGAATCAGCCGCAACTGGCTACCCTGGATGTGCGCCGCCAGATGCACCCCATGCATCACCGGCAACAACGGGTCGGCCGTTCCATGCACCACCAATGTCGGCACCCGCAGTTGGTTCAGCAACTCGACCCTGCTGGGTTCGGCGAGGATCGCCATGATCTGGCGTTTCACACCTTCCGGATTGAACGCCCGGTCATAGGCCAAGGCGGCCTGCTCGATCAGGGCAGCGCGGTCATCATGGACCTCGGGGCTGCCTAACGCCGCCAGCAAGTCGGCTTGCTGCTCGATGGCCACCTCACGACTCGGTGCACTGCGCCGCGCCAGCAGTTGTACCAGGGCCGGGGCCGGGGCTGGCAGGCCAACGGCGCCCGAACTGGACATAACCAGTGTCAGGCTGCGTACCCGCTGCGGCGCCATCGCGGCTATATGCTGGGCGATCATGCCGCCCATGCTCACCCCCAGCACGTGAAACTGGCGAACCTCGAGCGCATCCATGAGGCGCACGCCATCATTGGCCATGTCCGACAGGCTGTAGGGTGCAGAAACCGGCAACCCCAGCTTGTAGCGCAGCAATTCGAGGGTCAGGCTCGCCGAAGCCGGCATTTGGTTCCAGCGCGACAGGCCGACATCGCGGTTGTCGTAGCGGATCACCCGAAAGCCCTGGCGACACAAGGCCTCGACCACATCATCCGGCCAGTGGATCAATTGCCCGCCCAGGCCCATCACCAACAGAAGCACAGGATCGCGGGGCGCACCGACACTCTGGTAGACCAGGCTCAACTCACCCAGCTCGGCCCGTTGCACAGGCACATGGACGTCACAACGGCTCTCGGCAAAGCTCGCCGGCACGACCAGTAAAAAGAAGAAAAATAAAAACGCCCGCATGAAAGAAACACCAGAATGCAGATCCCCAATTGAGCGCGAGTCTGATGAATCTCTTGCCAGCGCGCTGCCACAAAACAGTGACAGTTTGATGAATCCTGCCGAATGGCGAGATACGATAATTAACTACGACCCAGCAAGCGCCCCCCTTTCCTTCAATGGCGTTGCCGTATCCGGCAACTCTCAAGAAGGATCGACCGATGCACGAGCTGACACGCCCCCTCCCTCCCTTTGCCCTTAAGCCCCTGCCACTGGACGCCGTGCCGCCGGACGTCCCGGTTGTTCATCGAGCACGTAAAGCGTGCGAAGACCAGCGACGGACATTCGATACACTGCTGCGCCAGGCGCCCGGCGTTCGCCAGATCATTGGCACTTGGTTGAAAGAAACACTGTCCATCGCCCCCGGGCAAGTCGACCTGGTGCTTGAAAGTGCGCAGCAACCACAAAGTATCAATCTCGTTGCGTTGACTGCCTGGGCCCGACATCACGCCACACATCCCACGATTGACCGTTGCGCACGCATCACCGGCAACCTTGGAGCGCTGCCCCGGCCACCCAGCAAATTAGTGGCACATCTGGCAACTCTGAATCTCCCCAGCCTCGTTCGGCAGTGCTGGAGCCGCTACTGGGGGGAACGGGCTGCGGGAACGCCCATGAGTCGAAAGGAACAGGCACGCGCACAGTACCGACGCCATTTCGAGTCCACCGTCGATATCGCGTTCGCCATTGATCCCTCGGCGGCGGCGCTCCGTCCAGTGCTAGGTGCCATGGACAATCCGCAGTGGCTGCGGATCGATCATCGCCAACTGTTTATCGAAACACCCGCCTGCGAGCCAGGAGCGCTGATCTTCAGCATCGAAGGCGAAGCGGCGCTGACCGTCTACTCCCCCGGTAACAGCGAAACCCTCAGTTACCACGTGTCACGCCAGGCTCTGGAGTCCAAGCTCGGGCATACCACCTACAACGCACTGGACTCGATCGACAAAGGTTTCGATACCCTCTTCGATAATCTGGAGAGCCGCCTGCTGGCAACGCTCGACCACGACCCCGGCGAAAGCCTTGGCAACGCAGCCACAGCATTGGCGCTGGCTGATCAACTGTATAGCGACTGGCGCCATCCAACGGTTTTCGCCATGCCGTTTGCCCTTGAATCCGCAGAGGACGACGATCCCTGCGACCACTCACTGTTCGAGCTGGCCCCCTGTGGCATTGAGGCACAATGGTCAAGGCGCGTGCAGTTGGTCGCTCTACAACTGGAAAAGTTGGCAGAGCTTTCCCAGCAAGACCTTGAGGAATACCAGCGCCAACAAGGTGTTCTGCTCAAGGCGCGTGGGGCCGCCCAGCCCCAGATAGAGGCCATCCTGGCCTCGGCGAAATGGCACTCCGACGCTCGCCCGGTCACAGCCCCACCCGCTTTGTTGGCGGCTCACGGCCAAGCCCTGCTGGCCCATGCCCGAATGAAACGGTTGCTGGGCGAACTGGCGCCTGACGTACTCGCGTTGGTTGAATCACTGTTCAACCCGCAGGACGACAGCGCGCTGACGGCTTCACCCGTATTGCGCTCGGCCCCAAGTACCCCGTCGGGCAGCCCTCGCGAACAGGTGCTGCACGACGTTGTTGTCATCGCCAGGCGCACGCTCCTGGACACTCCCGATACCCGCCAACCCTTCGCCATTTACTGGCTCGGTGGGCACGGAGGGCTGTTGCAGTGCAACGACCAGGGCGTACTCGCTCGTTATCTGTTCCAACATGGCACAGAGCTGTCGCTTCGCTTCGAGCCTATCGTCGGCGACAGCCTTGCCTACGCACTCGACACGCAACTGACGCATGCGCGCCAAGCCTGGCAGACACTGCAGAACGAGAAAGGGCTCGACGCCGCGGCCGCTGAACTACCGCAGGCAAGACAGACCCTGGGCCAACACCTGCAGGTCTCCTGGCAGGGCACGCGGGAGGCGGCGCTCTCCCACCTGAAAGAGGAGCAACAGCTTACAAGCAGGTTAGGCAGCTCACCCACCGCCTTCGCCAAGATGACCGAAGAGGTGCGCACCTCTTTCAAGACCATGGCCAATGACTACTTGGCAGCCTTGCGCGACAGCCAGGCGCTGATGGATCGCGACCTGCCGGAGCGCGAGGCGTTCTGCCAGAAATGGGTGTCGAAAACCCTGATACAGGATTTCGATGGTTTCGACGGTGGCCGGATTCTTCTGCAACTCCCGCTATCGACAAGCTGGCGCAATCATCCGGTCGTCGGCAGTGGCGCTCCAGGAACACCGACCCGGCCAGTGCTGACCGCAAGCCTTGAGACCGAGGAGGTCACGCTGGAAAGCCTGCTGTTGCAAAACATCGACAGCACCCTGCTGGAACGCCTGAATTTCGTCAAACCCAAGCGCGCCGATGGGCAGCCGCCAGGGCAGGCCATCGAGAAAGGCCTTGATCGCGCCTACTTGCACGACCTGGCACGCCGCCTGGACCTTGCCGGGCGCTACGAATCGGCGCTCCATGCCGTCTTCAGCGACCCCACTGAGTCAGAATATGCCCATGCCTATCGCCGAGAATGCCTGATAGCTCCTCACCGTTTGATGCTGAAGTTGCAAAACCTGCTGTATCACCAGCGAGGGGACTTGGATAGCGTCGGCCACGCGATCCTTGGCGTGGCAATCGATGCCGACAGCCGATCGGCCTTCCAGGCCGTCGGCCATGACATTCAATTGTTGCCCGCCCAGCTGACGGCTGGCGGCAAGGATACCGACGAACAACCCACGACACTGTCGGGGGTGACGTTCATCGAGGACCGAGCCAGCAAGGTCACCTTGCTCTATCGTCCCGATCACCCGACCCGCGGGCTGCGCCAGTACGACAGTCTCGAACAGGCGCGGCTGGCGCTGTTCGATGAGCGCGACGACTACCTCGTCAGCCGGGCACTTATCGGAAACCCTGGCGCCCATCGCACACGGCTGCGCGAAGCGCGCATTCGCCATTTCGACCGCATGATAGGTGTAGGTACCGCCTGGCCCGCCACCACCTCACTGGCCGCCCACCTGCTCGAGGCCCATCGAGGGCGCCTGGTGATGGAACATCGCGCGACGTCGCGCTCCAACCTGGACCTGTTCTTCGAGCATTTGGCCGGGCAGAGCGCTGGCGTGCTGATAGGGTTCAAGATCGCCCTGGGGGCGATCCCGTTCCTGGGGCTGCCGATCAGCGCCTACGACGCATTCGTCAGTGCCACCGAGGTGGTGAAAGCACTTTCCAAAGGCTCGTCCAGTGACGTCCTGCAAGCTATCAACGACTTGATCGTCTCGCTGGTCGATGTCGCAATGGACGCTCTCGGTGTCGGTATTGGCCTCAATACCGCGTCCCTGCGTCGAGCGGCCAGGATGCGTCGTATCCGTGGACAGGGTGAAGGGACCGTACACCTGCGCCAGGATTCATCGCCCCAACGCAGCCTCGACCGCTTCACCGGGCTGGAGTATGAGCAGCCACTGTTGCTGGAGGGACTTCAACCGGCCCCCCATGGCAAGTATCGAGGCATCTATCGGCATACCGAAGGCAACTTCATCCTGGTCGGCAAGCAAACCTACAAAGTGAGCTGGGACACGACCGCCCACACCTGGCAGCTGGATGGCAACACCCGCCACAAGTGGAAACGCGCCATCGCGCAAGACGAGCACGGCCATTGGGATACGCACTTCGCGCTCTATGGTGTACACCGCCAGGGGGCAGGCGTCGGTGGCGGACAAGCCCTTGGGCGTGTCGCCGATACGCTCGAGCCACTCTGGCCCGCGGCGATACGCGAACGCTTGCCACGCTGGTGGCGAGACCACGCATATCGCCAGCACAACCGCTTGCGCGACAGCATTAGCCGCGACCTAGTGTTACTGCAACCTCGTGCCAACGAGCTCAATCAGCAGATGAAGCGCGCTCTGGAACAACAGGGAAAGCTTGACCCATCACTGAAGGCTTCGCTGAAAAGCACCATCGCCGACGCAGAGCGCATTCACCGTGATTGTGAAGCATTCCAGCAGGTTGCCGCCGGGCGGATTCGCAAAAGGGCGCAGGATCAGGCGAACGACCTGGCCATACTCATTTGCAATGGTCGTCAGCGCCTCAGCGGCGAAGGCCGTACCCAACTCACACTCGTGATGGATGAAATAGAGAGCCTCAAACAACGTCTTCAGCAAAAATCCACCGAACTCTCGTCGGACCTTGACGAGAGGCAGCTCCAGGTCATCGTCGAGCAATTGTCCACGCTGAGGGCCAGCATGAACCTAGCCCGACAAAATGCACTGGCGGCTGTGGATGATATCCGCGAGCAAGTTGCCCACCTTCGGTCTTGGCGCAAGCAAGTACGGCAGATTGGCGAACATAAGGATTTGTTTGAAACCATCGACAGCACCTTGAAGACTTTCAGCGATCCCGTCCTGAACTACATGGCTGTCGGCCAACTGACGGCGCTGCTGCTCAAACCGGGCCAGGCGATGAGCGGCACCGGCATCCACCTGCAATTCTTGATGAAAGAACCGCGAACAACACTGGACCGCGCACTGTATGCCTTGCATCAGCTGGGCGAAACAAAAGCCTCGGCCACGCAACGTGCCACTATCATGACTGCGTCGATACAGCATTCCGAACGTTTTCGTCATCAATTGAAATACTGGCTGGGCAGCTACGCGGCGTACATCGACCCCGCTGCCGCGCAGCGCCTGGAATCGTCACTGACAGCTTATGAAGCGCATTTCAAGGCGCTGCTGCTCAGTAAAACCAAGCCCGCAGCGCTGGCCAGCAAAAAGGGTACCCGCCAGCCCCGCGTATTCGAGACCATCGACAACCGCTTGCTTGTCGGTGAGCCAGACCAGCATAGCCCCAACGTGTACCGCATCACCGGGGTCAACGGGCGGACCGAAATCTATCTTCAGGATCGCTCGGGAAAATTCACCCTGACCAACCCGGACACCGCTCCCAGCGTTGGCCGTACCGTATCCCTGAAGGAGCTGCGTGCCGAGGCCAGGCGTCAGCTGGACGAACTGCAAGCGTATCGAGGCAAGGTGCAGCAGTACGCCAACCAAGGCATGGACGGTGCGAGCCTAGACGATCTCATGCAGTTCAAGGCTACCGACCTGGAAAACCTGGCCTCGCGAATCGCCGGGCAGGCAAATGACGACAGCCTGGTACAGCAGTTGCGCGACATGGCACGAGAGTCGACGCGGCATGGCAAGGCACTGCGCGTCGGCTACATCATGGGTACTCACCAACCGAATGGCGGGCAGCTTGATTATTTGCACGAAGCGGGCCTGATCCGGATCGAGAGGGAGGGCGCACTGGTAGAGCTGCGCAAGACCAGCGAGGGCCGCAGGGACTTCCTGCAGGAGTTCGTGGTACTCGATACCCGTGAAATCCCGCCACGTCCACTGTGGTATGCCCACTTCCATTTCAACAAGGCCAATCCCTCCTTCGACGATTTCGTCAAGGCGCACTTGAAGACCGTCCCTCAACGGCGCCTTGGGCGGGAATGGCAGAACAGCCACGTCGAGCAGATCTGGCGCGGTGAACTGACGCGTGTCATCGCTCGCAAGCACTTCACGGCATTGTTCTGATCGACCGCGAGGGGCCCGGCCCAGGCCCCTCGCGCCATACATCGACAGACACCATCAACATGAGGGAAACTCAACATTTCTGAGCTGTCTGCGCCCGAATATCGTTGGAGTTTCACCGTGCTGGAAATACGTCACTTGAAAACCCTTCACGCCCTGCGCGAAGCTGACAGTCTGGTGGAGGCCGCTGAACGGTTGCACCTGACGCAATCGGCGCTCTCCCACCAGTTCAAGGAACTGGAGGAACGCCTGGGCCTGCCCCTGTTCGCGCGCAAGACCAAGCCGATCCGCTTCACCAGCGCCGGCCTGCGCCTGCTGCAACTGGCCGACGCCACCCTGCCCCTGCTACGTGGCGCCGAGCGTGATATCGCCCGCCTGGCCGGCGGCACCGCCGGGCGCCTGCACATGGCAATCGAGTGCCACAGCTGCTTCCAGTGGCTGATGCCGACCATCGACCAGTTCCGCGACGCCTGGCCGGAAGTGGAGCTGGACCTGGCCTCGGGCTTTGCTTTCGCCCCCTTGCCGGCCCTGGCCCGTGGCGACCTCGACCTGGTGGTGACGTCCGATCCGGTGGACCTGGCCGGCATCACCTACGTGCCATTGTTCACCTACGAAGCCATGCTCGCCGTGGCCAACCAGCACCCGTTGTCCGGCAAGCCCTACATCGTGCCCGAGGACCTGCTCGACCAGACCCTGATCACCTACCCGGTGGAACGCGACCGCCTGGACATCTTCACCCGCTTCCTGGAGCCGGCCGACATCGAGCCGGCCGCGGTGCGCACCTCGGAGCTGACGGTGATGATGATGCAACTGGTGGCCAGCGGTCGTGGCGTATGCGGCATGCCGCACTGGGCCCTGCACGAGTACAGCTCGCGGGGTTATGTGAAGGGCAAGCGACTGGGCGACAAAGGGTTGTTTGCCACGCTTTATGCAGCGGTGCGCACCGACATGCTCGATGCGCCGTACATGCGTGACTTCCTGCTGACCGCCAAGGACACCTCGTTCGCCACCCTCGACGGGGTCAGCGCGGTGCGTTGAGGCCTGCGCGCCACAGCGGCAGGATCAGGTCGCGGGTCAGCGGCGCCAGGTTCAGCGTGTTCGTCTGGTCGAGGGCCAGCCAGATGACCTCTTCGATTTCCGCCGCCGGAGCCACCGCCTCGCGGCACTCGACACGGAACAGTTCGGCCTGGACCTCAAATCCCGGTTCGTTGGCGGCCGGGGCGCTGAAGCGGCCCAGGTGGATGGCCTGGGCGGGATCGACATGCAACCCCAGTTCCTCGTGCAGCTCACGCACCAGCGCCTGCGCCGGCGACTCGCCCGGGTCGATCTTGCCACCCGGCTGCATGAAGGCCAGGGTGTCGCGCTTGCGTACCAGCAGCGTCCGCCCTTGGGGGTCGATGAGCAGGGCGGCGGCGATTCGAATGGTCTTGGGCATGCTGGACACTCGGTTTACTGAGGTTGCGCAGGATACCTGACAGGGCCCTGTCGCGGGGCAAGTCGCAGCGGCGAACCGCTGCTCCCACGAGTACTCGACAGGGCCAGAACAGGCAGACGAACGGCCCCTTGTCATTCCTCTGCTTACCCGCCATAACCAACCCATGAACCTGCCCGCCCAGCTCCACCCGGTGCTCGACCTGTTCCACCCCGCCGTCGCCACCTGGTTCCGCCAGCGCTTTGCCACGGTCACCGAGGCCCAGGCCGGCGCCTGGCCGCTGATCCATGCCGGCCAATCGATGCTGCTGGCCGCGCCGACCGGCTCGGGCAAGACCCTCAGCGCCTTCCTCGCGGTGCTCGACGAGTTGTTCCGCCAAGGGTTGGAACACGGCGGCGCGCTACCCGCGCAAACCCAGGTGGTCTATGTGTCGCCGCTCAAGGCGCTGTCCAATGACATTCGCCTCAACCTCGACGCCCCGCTCACGGGCATTAGCCACCAGTTCGCACAGCTCGGTCTCCAGGCCCCGCGCATCACCACCGCCGTGCGCACCGGCGACACTCCCCAGAAAGACCGCGCCGCCATGCGCAAGCTGGCACCGCACATCCTGGTGACCACGCCGGAATCACTGTATGTGCTGATGGGCTCGGCCTCCGGCCGCCAGGGGCTGGCCAGTGTGCACACGGTGATCGTCGACGAGATCCACGCCCTGGCCGGCAACAAGCGTGGCTGCCACCTGGCGCTGACCCTGGAACGCCTGCAAGCCCTCGCTGGCCGACCTTTGAGACGTATCGGCCTGTCAGCGACCCAGCGGCCTGTGGAGCGCGTGGCGCAGTTTCTAGTTGGCCACGAACGGCCCTGCGCCATTGTCGATATCGGCCATGTCCGCAAACGCGACCTGGCTCTGGAAGTGCCGCCCGTGCCACTGGGCGCGGTGATGGCCACCGATGTCTGGAGCCTGGTCCACGACCGCCTCGCGGTCCTCGCCCGCGAGCACCGCACCACGCTGGTGTTCGTCAACACCCGACGCCTGGCCGAGCGCCTGACGCGCCACCTGGGTGAACGCCTGGGCAACGACGCGGTCGCCGCCCATCATGGCAGCCTGGCCAAGGAGCATCGCCTGGCTGCCGAGCAGCGGCTCAAGGCCGGCGAACTGCAGGTGCTGGTGGCCACCGCGTCGCTGGAGCTGGGCATCGATATCGGCGATGTCGACCTGGTCTGCCAGATCGCCTCGCCCGGCTCGATTGCCGCGTTCCTGCAGCGGGTCGGACGCTCCGGCCACCAGGTCGAGGGCATCCCCAAAGGCCGCCTGTTCCCCACCTCGCGGGATGACCTGATCGAATGCGTGGCGTTGCTCGACTGCGTGCGCCAGGGCGAGCTGGACGCACTGCACATTCCCCACGCGCCACTGGACGTGCTGGCCCAGCAGATCGTCGCCGAAGTCAGCAACCAGCCGTGGGCCGAGCGCGCCTTGTTCGACCTGCTGCGCCAGGCCACACCTTATACCGAGCTGGACGAGAGCCATTACCTGGCCTTGCTGCGCATGCTCGCCGAGGGCTACAACGGCCGCCAGGGGGTGCGCGGCGCCTACCTGCACCGCGATGCGGTGAACGGCACCCTGCGTGGGCGTCGCGGCAGCCAGCTGACCGCGCTGACCAGCGGCGGCACCATCCCCGAAACCGCTGACTACACCGTGCTGCTCGAACCCCAGGCGTTGAACATCGGCAGCGTTAACGAGGATTTCGCCGTCGAGAGCATTGCCGGCGATATCTTCCAGCTGGGCAACGCATCGTACCGCATCCTGCGCGTCGAGCCTGGGCGGGTGCGGGTCGAGGATGCCCACGGCTTGCCGCCGACCATCCCGTTCTGGCTCGGCGAGGCGCCCGGGCGCAGCGACGAGCTGTCCGCCGCGGTGGCCCGGCTGCAGCAGCGCATCGACCAGCAATTGCAGGCCGGCGACGCTAAACAGGTGCTGGCCTGGCTCCAGGCAACTTATGAACTGGACGAAGCCTGCGCCAGCCAACTGCTGGACTACCTCGGCCGCACCTGGCAGGTGCTCGGCGCCCTGCCCTCGCAGCAGACACTGGTGATGGAGCGCTTTTTCGACGAGTCCGGCGGTACCCAACTGATCATCCACTCACCCTTTGGCAGCCGTATCAACCGCGCCTGGGGGCTGGCCCTGCGCAAGCGCTTCTGCCGCACCTTCAACTTCGAACTGCAGGCGGCGGCCAGCGAGGACGCCATCGTGCTGTCACTGTCCACCAGCCACAGTTTCGACCTGGACGAGGTGTGGCGCTACCTGAACAGCCGCAGTGCCGAAGCGATCCTGATCCAGGCATTGCTCGACGCCCCGCTGTTCGGCGTGCGCTGGCGCTGGAATGCCGCCGTGGCCATGGCCCTGCCGCGTTACGTGGGCGGTCGCAAGGTGGCGCCGCAGATCCAGCGCATGAAAAGCGAGGACCTGGTGGCCTCGGTGTTCCCCGACCAGCTCGCCTGCCTGGAGAACATCGTCGGCGAGCGGCAGATCCCCGATCATCCATTGGTCGAGCAGACCCTCGACGACTGCCTGCACGAGGCCATGGACAGCGAAGGCTGGCTGGCGCTGCTGCGGCGCATGGAGCGCGGAGAAGTAGACCTGCTCAGCCGCGACCTGCCAGCCCCCTCGCCGCTGGCCTCGGCGATTCTCAATGCCCGCCCCTACACCTTCCTCGACGATGCGCCGCTGGAAGAACGGCGCACCCAGGCGGTGCTCAACCGACGCTGGAGCGACGTGCACAACGCCGACGACCTGGGCGCGCTGGACGCCGACGCCATTGCCGCGGTGCGGGCCGAAGCCTGGCCGCGTGCCGGCAACGCCGACGAAATGCATGAGGCGCTGATGAGCCTGGGGGCCGTGACCGAGGACGAAGTAGATGCCAATGACGCCTGGCGCGACCTGTTGCAGCAATTGGCCAAGGCGGGCCGGGCTTGTCAGCTGGATACGGGCGAACACCGTCTGTGGCTGGCCCGCGAGCGCCAGCAGGCCCTGTTGACGCTGTACCCGGATGCTCGCCTGGAACCGGACATGCCGCTATTGCCGGGCTATGACGTGCCCGTCGACAGCGATACCGCCCTCACGGAACTGCTGCGCTGCCGCCTCGATGGCTTTGGCCCGATGACGCTGGAGCAGATCGCGACACCTCTGGCGCTGAAGGCCGGCGACTGCGAACAGGCCCTGGCCCGCCTGGAGGGCCAGGGCCTCGTGATGCGTGGCCATTTCAGCCCCGGCCAGACGCGCCTGCAATGGTGCGAACGGCACCTGCTGGCGCGCATTCATCGCTACACGGTCAAACGCCTGCGCCAGGAGATCGAACCGGTCAGCCTGCAGGACTACCTGCGCTTCCTGTTCGACTGGCAGCACGTGAGCGGCGAAGCCCGCCTGCGTGGGCCGCAGGCGGTGCCCGAGGTGCTCGCCCAGTTGCAAGGCTTTCCCGCCGCCGCCGGGGCCTGGGAAAGCGACCTGCTGCCGGCGCGGATCAAGGACTACAGCCCCCACTGGCTCGATGACGCCTGTCGCAGCGGCCAGTGGGCCTGGAGTCGGCTGGCGGCGACGCTGGCGGCCAGCACCCTGGCCAGCACGCCCCTGGTGCTGCTGCCGCGCGAGCACCTGGGGTTGTGGCGCAGCCTCACCCCCGCGCCCGACCTCGAACAGCTGGGCGCCCGCGCGCAGCGAGTCCTGCAAGCCTTGCAGGAGCAAGGCGCGCTGTTCTTCGACGAACTGGTCCATGAAGCCCGCCTGTTGCCCAGCGAGCTAGAGTCGGCGCTGCAGGAACTGGTGGGCTCGGGCCTGGCCAGCGCCGACGGTTTCAGCGGCCTGCGCAGCCTCATCAGCCCAGCGGCCAGGCGCAGACCGCGCACCAGCCGGCGCGGGCACCCTGCGCTGTCGAGCAGCATGGTCCATGCCGGGCGCTGGGCCTTGCTGCGCCGCTCGGCCACCACGGTCGACAGCGACCAGCGCCTGGAACATGTGGCCCGCAGCCTGCTGCGCCGCTATGGCGTGGTGTGCTGGCGCCTGCTGGAGCGCGAGAGCGATGTGCTGCCCGCTTGGCGCGCACTGCTGCGCTGCTATCAGCGTCTCGAGGCACGAGGCGAGATCCGCGGGGGGCGCTTCATTGCCGGGCTGGCGGGCGAGCAGTTCGCCCTGCCCGAAGCGGTAGGATTGCTGCGCCAGGTGCGCAACCGCGCGCTGGGCGGGGAACTGGTGGTGGTCAGCGGCTGCGATCCCCTTAACCTGGTCGGCACACTGTTGCCGGGAACGAAAGTGCCGGCAGTGGCGGGCAATCGGCTGCTGTACCGCGATGGGGTGCCAGTCGCCAGTCGCGTGGCAGGGAAGTACCTGTTTGCGGTCGAAGCATCGGCCAGCGAACAGGACCATTGGCACCAGCTTCTGTTGCGCGATGCAGCAACCTAGGGAGCGGCGGTTCAGCCCTTGGCCTGAAAACCGGCGAAGCGCTTGTTGAACCCGGCCACCCGCCCTTCCACCGTGGTCTTGCGCTGCTGCCCGGTGTACACCGGATGCGAAGCGCTGGACACATCCAGCGCGACGTAGGGGTAGGTCTGGCCATCGCTGTGCACCTGGGTGCGGTCGGTATTCACCGTAGAGCCGATCAGGAAGTACACATCGGCAGCCGTGTCGTGGAACAGCACCGGGCGATAATCGGGATGAATGCCAGCTTTCATGACGCAATCTCCTGGGAAGCACATTAGATACTTTATAACATATCATAACGCGAATGATTTTCGATACCCGAATTTTCATTTTTGTGCCGCCCGGTACGCTGGCAAAACGCCGCCCAACCGGGCTATGGTCGGCCTTTGCCCAGGCCCCTGAGCCTGACCGAGCCATCCGCAAGGACCCCGTATGAGCCTGTCACTTCTCAGCCGTTACGCCTTCTTCGCCGCCTGCGTGCTGTTCACCTTCGCCAGCCTGCCCTTCCTCGCCCACGACTGGCTGTGGCCGTTCGCCCTGACCACCGGCGTACTGAGCCTGATCGGCGTGTTCGACCTGCTGCAGCAGCGCCACGCGGTACGCCGCAACTATCCGATCCTCGGCAATATCCGCTACCTGGTCGAGGGCATCCGCCCGGAGATCCGCCAGTACCTGCTGGAGTCCGACAGCGATGCGCTGCCCTTCTCCCGGGCCCAGCGCTCGCTGGTGTATGCCCGGGCCAAGAACGAGGCCTCGGACAAACCCTTCGGTACCTTGATCGATGTGTACGAGTCGGGCTTCGAGTTCATCGGCCATTCCATGCGCCCCGCGCCGCTGGCCGACCCGGCCGCCTTTCGCGTCGTGGTCGGCGGCCCGCAATGCACCCAGCCGTACTCCGCGTCGATCTTCAACATCTCGGCCATGAGCTTCGGCTCGCTCAGCGCCAACGCCATCCGGGCCCTGAACCAGGGCGCCAAGCTGGGCAACTTCCACCACGACACCGGCGAAGGCAGCATCAGCCCCTACCACCGCGAACACGGCGGCGACCTGGTCTGGGAGCTGGGCAGTGGCTACTTCGGCTGCCGCACCGCGGATGGCCGTTTCGACCCCGAGCGCTTCGCTGCCCAGGCGCAGAGCCCGCAGGTACGGATGATCGAGATCAAGATGAGCCAGGGCGCCAAGCCCGGCCACGGCGGCATCCTGCCCAAGCACAAGGTGACCCAGGAGATCGCCGAGACCCGCGGCATCCTCATGGGTGAGGACTGCATTTCGCCGTCGCGTCACAGCGCCTTTTCCACGCCGGTCGAAATGATGCAGTTCATCGCCCAGTTGCGTGAACTGTCCTGTGGCAAGCCGGTGGGCTTCAAGTTCTGCCTCGGCCACCCGTGGGAGTTCATGGGCATTGCCAAGGCCATGCTGGAAACCGGCATCCTGCCCGACTTCATCGTCGTCGACGGCAAGGAAGGCGGCACCGGCGCCGCCCCGGTGGAGTTCACCGACCATATCGGCGTGCCGCTGCGCGAAGGCCTGCTGTTCGTGCACAACACCCTGGTGGGCCTGAACCTGCGCGACAAGATCAAGCTCGGCGCCAGCGGCAAGATCGTCAGCGCGTTCGACATCGCCAGCGTGCTGGCCATCGGCGCCGACTGGGCCAACTCGGCGCGCGGCTTCATGTTCGCCATCGGCTGCATCCAGTCGCAAAGCTGCCACACCAACAAATGCCCGACCGGCGTGGCCACCCAGGACGCCCTGCGCCAGCGCGCATTGGTGGTGCCGGACAAGGCCCAGCGGGTGTTCAACTTCCATCACAACACCCTGCGCGCCCTGGCCGAAATGCTCGCCGCCGCGGGGCTGGAGCACCCCGCGCAACTGGAGGCCAAGCACCTGGTGCGGCGCATCTCGGCTACCGAGATCAAGCTGTTCTCGCAGATGCATGTGTTCCTCAAACCGGGGGAGTTGCTCACCGGCGAGGTCAACGGACAGTTCTATTCGCGGATGTGGCAGATGGCGCGGGCCGACAGTTTCGAACCACAAGCAGCCTGACGCCGCTTAATGGTTAGCGATTGGCTCGTTCAGGCGCTACGAACAGCAGTGCCCTGAACGAACCTTCGACGATCTCATCCGTTTTCACCCACTCATCAATCGGCAACTGTGTCGTATTCACAGCCCCAGGCTGGGTAATCAGCCAAAGGCGCTTGAAGTGGTGTAGCAGATCCTGTGGCTTGGCGATGTAAAGCTCATTTGAACGTTGATAGAACAACGTCAACGTACCGAACGTCGTTGCGGCCTGCCCGCTTGGATCGGGTTCAACAGGGGTGAAGAAAAAAGTGGGCTGCCCCGTAGCGTTGTAGTAATCGATAGACAAATAAGCCCTTTTACGGTCCCCCATCACTGCATCACCAGGGCGCCACCGCTCATTCACCTGAGCCATGATGGCGCCCAGATCGCCGCCTGGCTTGGCCTGGTAATTGTACAGATTGGCCAACCCGACGAACTCAACGAACAGACACCCCACAAGCGCCAACGACACTATTGGCTTGGGCCCGATGTCCATGGCGATAGCCATGACCAGGGGCAGCCCCAAAAAGGCGAAAAACAGATAGCGATTGATGTACAGCGGCATCACATACGAGGCCAGCCACAGCACGAAAATGGGGACAAAGCAGTAACTGAGCAGCAGGACACTCGGCTGACCGGGCGCCACGACACGGCGCAGGACACGCAGCGAAGCCAGAACAATGAAAAACGCCAGCACGACGCTGAAAACATCGGAGTATCGAGTGACGACACTGAGGGTGAAAGCTCTCCAGAACGATTGCGGAATGCTGATTACCGAGGTGGGGTAATTGACGATCCAACCTACCAGCTCGCGATGTCCCAGTTGCTGATACAACACCGGCAGCCAGGGCAGATAAGCAATGACCATCAGCAAATGTCCCAGCCACCATACGCGGGACAATACGAGCGTCCGTCCCTGCGCGTCCTTGCTCAACGACAGATAAAGCCAGTTGGCCAACGCACACAACGCTGAAAAATAATGGGTGTACATGGCGGCGACCATTAACAAGCAGTAGGCCACCAGGTAGATGTTCTTCTGCCTGCTTACCCATTGCCACAACATGTACAGGGCCGTTAGCAGCAGCAGGCCAAGTAACGCGTACATCCGCACTTCCTGGCTGTAACGCACCCCTATCGGAAACAGCGCCAACAGCAATCCGGCGATCACCGAGGCCCGCCAAGACGCCAACTGCCGGGTTAGCAGCATGCCGATACCGACCGTAGCGACGCCCGCGCAAACGCTGAGACTACGCACCGCCAGTGGTTCACTGCCGAACCAGTGCATCCAGTAGTGCAGAATCAGATAATAGAAAGGTGGGTGAACATCCCGGGCGGTGTGAAACAGAATCTGCCCAGGTGACAAGCGGCTGAGTAACACACTGAACGCTTCATCCAGCCAGATAACCGGCAACGTAAGCTGATGCAGCCGTACCGCCGTACCTATCAGCAGAATCGCCAGCACCACACAGATCTTTGCAGCACCGTGCCAACGTAGCGAAACAGTCATTGTTCGTCCTTGCCCGCTTTCAGGCCCCGCTCAGGCTGACCATGCCTGGGGCATCAGGTCACGCCCGCTACAGGTTGGGTATACCTAGCGTGACCGATACCTTAGCCAGGACCTGGAAACTATTCTGCTGGTAAAAATGCCAGTTGACGCACAGCCTGCCCGGCGATGCCCACAAAAACGAAGCCCCGGCACTGGCCGGGGCTTCGTTCATCAGGAGGCGGTACTCACCGCGCCCTCGGCCTCTTTAGGCGCCAGGCGGAAGGTGTAGTACAGCGCCGTCAGCAGCACCAGGAACGCCGGGCCGATGTACAGGGCCACGCGGGTGTCCGGGAAGTACGCCATCAGGCCCACCACCAGCACCAGGAACGCCAGCGCCAGGTACGAGCTCAGCGGCCACAGCCACATGCGGTACTTCAGCGCATTGCGCTCGGCGGTGGTGAGCCCGGCGCGGAACTTCAACTGCGCCAAGAGGATCATCACCCAGGTCCAGATCGCGCCGAAGGTGGCGATGGAGGTCACCCAGACGAACACTTTCTCCGGCACCAGGTAGTTGGCCAGGACACCCAGCAGCAGCGCGGCGATGGACAGCAGCAGCGCATTGCGCGGCACGCCGTTCTTCGACGTGCGGGCAAAGGTGGCCGGGGCCTGGCCGTTCTGCGCCAGGCTGTAGAGCATGCGCCCGGTGCTGAAAATGCCGCCGTTGCATGACGACAGCGCCGCGGTAATCACCACGAAGTTGATGATGCCGGCGGCAGTCTTGATGCCGAGGCGCTCGAAGGTCATCACGAACGGGCTGCCCTGGCTGCCGATCTCGTTCCACGGGTAGATCGACAGGATCACGAACAGCGCGCCCACGTAGAACAACAGGATGCGCCAGAACACCGAGCCAATGGCCTGGGGGATGGTCTTCTGCGGGTTGCGCGCTTCGCCGGCGGTCAGGCCGATCATCTCCACGCCCAGGTAGGCGAACATCACCATCTGCAGCGACATCAGCACGCCAGTCACGCCGTTGGGCATGAAACCGCCGTTGCTCCACAGGTTGGAGACGCCCATGGCCACACCGTCGTTGCCGAAGCCGAAGGCGATGATGCCGATGCCGCCGAGCACCATGGCGATGATGGTGACGATCTTGATCAGGGCGAACCAGAACTCGAACTCGCCAAACGCCTTGACCGCGATCAGGTTGATCGCGCCCATGCTGCCCAGGGCCATCAACGCCCAGATCCAACGTGGCACATCGGGGAACCAGATGCCCATGTAGATGGCCACCGCGGTGATCTCGGCGACGCAGGTCACCAGCCACAGGAACCAGTAGTTCCAGCCGGTCAGAAAGCCCGCCAGCGGGCCGAGGTAGTCTTGGGCGTAGCGGCTGAACGACCCGGCGACCGGGTTGTGCACGGCCATCTCGCCAAGGGCGCGCATGATCACCAGGATGGCCAGGCCACCGATGATGTAGGAGAGCATGATGGCGGGGCCGGCCATTTCGATGGCCTTGGCCGAACCGAGGAACAGGCCGACGCCGATACAGGCGCCGAGGGCCATCAGACGGATGTGCCGTTCGCCCAGCTCGCGCTTGAGCGGGCCGCCCTGGGCGGACTCGCCTTGGGCAGGGTGGTTGCCGACTGGCATAGCAATACAACCTCATTTTGTTATTGGATTTGACCTTCGTGCAGCACCGGCCCTGCCGATAGGCGGGGCGTCGTCTTGCCAGGCGGCCTTGTGGACCGGCCTGTCCACCGGGGCCAAGGGCGCCGACGGGTCGAAGGGGGCGAGCAGTATAGGAAGCCGCTTGCAGGGCTTTTCACTATATACAGCAGGAAATTTGGCGAGAATTCTCGGCCAGATAGCCTTTACCGGAGGGGCATCCTAGCCTCGCTCCGCCCATGCACAGGAATGGGGCAGCTACCTTAGCAACATTGCCGAAGAATGGAAGCCGCACCAAAGGCGCATGTTCATGCGTGATTCCCCGAAGCTTCTTACAAATTTTTCACCAAACTCGGCCACCGTCTAAGCTTCAGACAAGCAACGCGAAAACACCTGGCCGGACTCAAGACTATGGGCGCACTGTGGCAATCGGAACCAACCAGAACGGAAGCACCCAAAGAAGCTCAGGCTGAAGCCCCCTTGTCCAAGACCCCACGTCAGCGCCGTCTGTGGTGGCGCCTGATCCTGCTTATCCTGCTGGTGGCACTGGTGGCGATAGGTATGGCCGCCTACGACGAATTCCAGACCTCGCGCCTGCAGTCCCGTGAATTCAGCCGCCTGGCCGGTACCCTGACCTATGCCCTGGAGCCCGGCCCGAGCGATGCCATCGTCTACCCGGGCGACGGCCCGTTCGACAAACGCCTGGGCTACAGCGCCCTGGGCGAGTTCCTGCCACGGCTGCTCAAGCGCGACTACCTGATCAACCAGCAGGCGCGCTTTTCCCCGGCGTTGATGAACTACGTCGATCACGGCCTGTTCGTGCCATACGTGGAAAAAATCCAGGCCGGCCTGTCGATCACCGACTGCCGCGGCGACATGCTCTACCAGTACAACTACCCGCAGCACCTGTACCCGAACTTCGCAGCGATCCCGCCGGTGATGGTCAACAGCCTGCTGTTCATCGAGAACCGCGACCTGCTCGACCCGAAGGACCCGCAAAACAACCCGGCGGTGGACTGGCCACGCTTCGCCAAGGCGGCCTACAGCCAGGTGGCCAAGTACCTGGCCCTGCCCGGCCAGTCGGCCGGTGGCAGCACCCTTGCCACCCAGCTGGAAAAATATCGCCACTCGCCGGACGGGCTGACCGTCTCCGGCGCCGAGAAAATCCGCCAGATGATCTCCGCCAGCGTGCGCGCCTACCAGGGCGGCCCCGACACCACCGAGGCCCGCGAACGCATCGTGCGCGACTACCTCAACAGCGTGCCGCTGTCGGCGGTCCCTGGCCACGGTGAGGTGCACGGCATGGCCGAAGGCCTGCGGGTGTGGTACGGCGCCGACTTCGATCAGGTCAACCAGGCGCTCACCTCCACGGCCACCGATGACAAGAGCATGGCCGAGCGCGGCCTGGCCCTGCGCCAGGTGCTGTCGCTGATGATCGCCCAGCGCCGCCCTTCGCATTACCTGTCCAAGGGCCGCATCGAACTGGCGGAACTGACTGATTCGCACATCCGGGTACTCGCCGCCAACGCTGTCATCGACCGTCCACTGGCCGACGCCGCCCTGGCCAGCAAGGCGGTGTACCGCGACTGGGTAGCCCAACCGACCATCGTGCCGATTATCACCAACAAGGGCATCAGCCTGGCCCGCAACCGCCTGGCGGCGATGCTCAACCGGCCGCTGTACGACCTCGACCGCCTCGACCTGTCGGCCACCAGCACCCTGCAGGCCGACCTGCAGGTGCAGGTCAGTCAGTACCTGAAGAACCTCGCCGACCCGGCGTTCGCCGCACAGCTCGGCCTGATCGGCGAACGCCTGCTGACCAGCAAGACCACCGACCAGGTCAGCTACAGCTTCACCCTGTTCGAACGCACCGCCGACGGCTCGCGGGTGCGGGTGCAGACCGACAGCACCAACCAGCCCTTCGACATCAACGAAGGCAGCAAGCTCGAACTGGGCTCCACCGCCAAGCTGCGGGTGCTTACCACCTACCTGGAAATCGTTGCCGAGCTGCACGACAAGTACGCCGGCAAACCCGCTGCCGAACTGAAGAAAGTCCCGGTGGCCGAACTCGACCGCATCAGCCAGTGGTCACTGGAATGGCTGATGCAGAACGGCAAGAACCAGAGCCTGGACGCCATGCTCGACGCAGCCCTTGAGCGCAAGTACTCGGCCAACACCGGCGAAGCCTTCTTCACCGGTGGCGGCATGCATGTGTTCAACAACTTCCGCAAGGAAGACAACAACCGTAACCCGACCCTAAAGGACGCCCTGCGCGAATCGATCAACCTGCCGTTCATCCGCCTGATGCGCGACATCGTGCGCTACGTCACCTACCAGCAGCCGTTCAACCGCGAACCGCTGCTAAGGGACGACAGCGACCCGCGCCGCCAGGAATACCTGGCGCGTTTCGCCGACCGCGAAGGCTCCAACTACACCATGCGCTTCTGGAAGAAATACCAGCGCAAGACCTCGCAGCAGCGCCTGGACACCTTCCTCGACAGCATGCGCGTGACCCCCCAGCGCCTGGCCGCGGTGCACCGCTACCTGTTCCCCGAGGCCGGCCAGGAAACCTTCAACGCCTTCGTCCGCGCCCACAGCAAGGACGACAAGAAGGCCATGGCCAAGCTCACCGACGGCCGCCTGGTGGAGATGTACGAGGCCTATGGCCCAGGCAAGTACGACCTGCCCGACCAGGGCTACATCGCCAAGGTCCACCCGTTGGACCTGTGGCTGCTCGGCTACCTGCTGAAAAACCCGGGCGCCTCGCTCAAGGACGCTCTCAACGCCAGCCGCTTCGAACGCCAGGAGGTCTACAGCTGGCTGTTCAAGAGCCGCCACCAGGGCGCCCGCGACAGCCGCATCCGCACCATGGTCGAGATCGAGGCGTTCACCGACATCCACCAGCGCTGGAAGCGCGTGGGTTATCCGTTCGACCACCTGGTGCCGTCGCTGGCCACCGCCATCGGCAGCTCCGGCGACCGGCCGGCCGCCCTCTCCGAACTGGTCGGGATCATCCAGAACGATGGCGTGCGCCTGCCGACCCTGCGCATCGACACCTTGCACTTCGCCCAGAACACCCCGTACGAGACGCAACTGATCAGCGACCCGGACCGCGGTCAGCGGATCTTGCCCGTCGAGGTCGCCCGGGCGCTCAAGGGCGCGATGTCGCAAGTGGTCGATGCCGGCACCGCGCGTCGTATCTCCGGCAGCTTCAAACTGCACGACGGCACGCCACTGGTGATGGGCGGCAAGACCGGCACCGGCGACAACCGCATCGAAAGCTTCGGCGCCGGCGGCCGGCTGATCGGCTCGCGCTCGCTGAACCGCACCGCCACCTTCGTGTTCTTCCTCGGCGACAACCACTTCGGCACCCTCACCGCGTTCGTTCCGGGGCGCACGGCCGAGGCCTTCACCTTCACCTCGGCACTGCCGGTGCAGGTTCTCAAGGGCATGGCGCCGATCCTCATGCCGTACCTGGAACCAGGCAACCCAACCGCCTGCAAGGCGCCACAGGTGGCGGGCCAGTCGTGAATCATCAAAAAACCAGATGATAATCATCTGCATTTGAAGGCTTGTCTTTAGATATATCTTGAGTAATATCTTGCGATATATCTAAACAGACGGAGCCCTCTCCATGCGTGACCATGATCCCTTCGAACGCCGCCCCGGCCGCGGCGAACGTGGCCCACGGGTATTCGCCCCGGGCGACCTGAAACTGCTGATGCTGTCGATGCTGGCCGAGCAACCGGGGCACGGCTACGACCTGATCCGTCAGATCGAGAGCCTCTTCGACGGCAGCTACAGCCCCAGCCCCGGGGTGATCTACCCGACCCTCAGCTACCTCGAGGAAGCCGAGCTGGTCACCGGCGCCATCCAGGGCAGCAAGCGCCTTTACGCCATCACCGACGCCGGTCGCAGCGCCCTGGCAGAACAGGCCGTCGCCCTCGACGGCGTGCGCATGCGCATCGAGGTGAGCAAGCGTGCCTTGCGCGGCCATGACCGCCCCGCAGAAATCCATGAAGCCGTCGGCAACCTGCGCCATGCCCTGCACATGCACAGCGGCCGCTGGAGCGCCGAAGAGATCGAGCGGGTGCGCGACCTGCTCAACGACACCGCCAAGGCCATCGCCTCCGGGCCGGCCATCCCTGTTACGGAGAACACCCCATGAGTGCCACGATCCATCGCGTCAACCACGAGATCCGCCAACGCCGCCTAGACGTGCTGCGGGTCACCGACCTGACCCCGCGCATGCGCCGCATCACCCTGGGTGGCGCGGAGCTGGCGGGCTTCGCCAGCGTCGGCAGCGACGACCACATCAAGCTGCTGTTCGCCTGCACGCCCGAAGAGCAGCAGGCCATCGACGCCCGCAACCTCGGTCGCGACGGCGGCGCCCGACCGACCATGCGCGAGTACACGCCACGGCGCATCGACCTGGCGAACCTTGAACTGGATATCGACTTCGTCCTGCATGGCGACGGCCCCGCCTCCACCTGGGCCGCGCAGGCGGCGCCAGGGCAGACCCTGGACATTGCCGGCCCACGCGCCTCGATGGTGGTACCGGACATCTTCGACAGCTACCTGCTGATCGGTGACGAAACCGCAATCCCGGCCATCGCCCGGCGCCTTGAAGAATTGCCGGCGGGGCGCCAGGTGCTGGCGGTGATCCAGATCGAGGATGAGCATGAGCGCCAGGCACTGGCCAGCAAGGCGCAGGTCGAGGTGATCTGGGTGCGCCGGCATGCAGAAGACCTGCTGGAGCAGATCAAGCGCCTGGCGCTGCCCCAGGGCCGGCTGTATGGCTGGGTGGCGCTGGAGAAGGCACTGACCCGGCAGGCCAAGGCGCTGCTGCTGGAAAAGGGCGTGCAGGAAGACGCCCTCAAGGCTGCCGCCTACTGGCGGGCCGACGGCACTGCCGACGACGAATGACGCCGGCCGGGCCTGTGGCAGCGGGCAAGCCCGTTGCCAGGGGGTGCCGCTACTGTACCTTCTGTTACTGCAGCTCCTGCTGCGGCGTCTCCTGTCCGGCGCAGCGCACCGCACGCTTGCGGTTGTCCACCAGCACGCCGGTCAGCCCTTTCTGCTGGGTATCGAACAGCACCAGCACGCCGTCGATGCATTGCGCCACCTGCGGCGCCGGGGTCAGCGAGAGCTTGTAGTCCTCGCCGGGAATGGTCTTGAGCATGGTGAAGTCCTGCAGCAACAGGGCGTCCTCAGGCTTGGCGAAATGCAGGTAGCCGTAGTACCAGAGGGCTCCCACCGTCACGATGATGCTGCCGACACCGGTCAGGATCAGCGGGATGGCGTTGCGTTCTTCACTCATTGCTTGTTCTTCTCGTCAGGGTAGTTGGGGACTTCGGCCAGACGGCGCAGGCCGTTGAAGTGCGAGGGGTCGTCCAAAAAGCGCAGCATCACCTGGCGCCAGGTCGGGTCGGCGAAGGTCTGCACATGATCGCCACGGGTCAGTTGCAGCACCCGCGGCGGCGGTGCATGCCGGTACAGGCGCAGGCCGTTGTCCAGCGGCACCAGGTTGTCGTCGATGCTGTGGAAGAACAGCTTTGGCGGACTGTCCAGGCGCTCGATCGAGTGGATCGCGCTGTCGCCGTCGGGCACCAGCCACGACAGCGGTACCTGCAACGGCCAGGTCATCCACGAGGTACTCAGGGCGTAACGTCCCACGGCCCGGTAGCTGGCCGGCACACCGTCGAAAACCAGAGCGCTGAAACGGCGACGCTGCTCAGGGTACTGTGCGAGGTAGTGAATGGCCATCGCCCCGCCGAGGCTCTGGCCCAGCAGCACCAGCGGCTTGCCTTGCACCTGGGGAGCGGTGCGCAGCCAGTCCAGCGCCGCGCCGATGTCGCCATACACCTCGGGCAGGGTCGGCTTGCCCTGGGACAGGCCGTACCCGCGATAGTCGAGCATCAGCACCTGGTAGCCCTCTTTCGGCAGCCAGTAGCTGCCGCCCAGATGCCAGGCCAGGTTACCGCCGTTGCCATGCAGGTGCAGCACGGTGCCCTTGACCTCGACACCCTGCGGCACCGGGATCCACCAGCCGTGCAGGCGCGTGCCGTCGGCGGCGGTGAGGCTCACGTCCTGATACTGCAAATGTGCCTGTGCCGGGGTGAACGGCTGGCCCGGCTCGGGGTAGAACAGCAGGTTGCTGCAGCCCCCCAGCAGCAGCAAACCGAGGCCGAAGGCGAGGTGACGGCAGGCGTCAGAGAATGTTCGCGTAGTCGGCTTCAATACGGTCCAGGCTCAGGTGGTTGAGGAAGTTGGAGAAGCACATCCACGCCGACAGCGCGTTGAGGTCACGGAACTGTTCCGGCAGGTACTTGGGCGGCTCCACCAGCCCCTCTTCGACCAGCTGACGCAGCGTGCGCATGTCTTCCAGGGTGGTCTTGCCGCAGAACAGCAGCGGGATCTGCTCGAGCTTGCCCTTCTTCACGGCCAACTGAATGTAGTTGTAAACCATGATGAAGCCCTTGAGGTAGGACAAGTCCTTGGTGAACGGCAGGCCGTTGGGCACCGAACCACGGAACACCCGGCTGGCGTTGCTGTAGCTCTGGCCCATCTCGAAGCCCTGGCCACGGAAGAACTCGAAGACCTGCAGGAAGTCCGCCCCTTCCTCGACCATGTGGATGGCCCGGGTGCGGTTGGTGAGCTTGCGCAGGCGGCTGGGGTAGGAGGCGAAGGCGATCACTTCCATGAGAATCGCCAGGCCCTCCTGGGTCACCGTCGACGAGGGCGGTCCTTTGGCCAGGAAGGTGCAGATCGGCTGGTTCAGGCCATTGAGGGTGGTGCCGACATGCACCAGCCCTTCGTGCACCTCCAGAGCTCGTACGTCGCGGCTGTTGAACATGGCGTCGGCGCGCACCTTGATGTAGTCGGCGCCGGCCGCGGCGTCGGCGACGATACCGTCGGACTCGAACACGCGGATGGTTTCCTCGGCTTCGCCGAACACCTTGTTCAGGCGACGCTGGAGAATCTCCACCGCTTCCTTGGCGGTGAGGTTCTTCGGCTCGTCCTTCAAGTCGCCGCGGCCGTCGATGTTGTTCAGGTAGTCCGAGAGCATCAGGCCCAGGTCGGCCAGGGTCGGGTCACCGGCGTGGAAGGCATCGGAGGCGGCGCCGTAGAGCTCTTGGGAAATCAGGCCGAAATCCTCGGTGCCTCGCGCCTCAAGCATGCGCACCACCATGCGGTACTCCTTGCACATGCGCCGCATGATCTGCCCGACCGGGTTGAACTGGCCCAGTTGTCGGGTGATGTCGCGCTCGATGCTCTGGAACTCGGCTTTCACCGCACTGGAGTCGAACGACAACGGCCGGTTCTGGTAATAGGCGCGATCTACCGCAGGCGGCTCCTTGCCCTTGGCCTTGAGGAAGCCCTGGCGGATGCCGTCGTCCCATTTCACCGCGTCGAGCACGCGGATCGGCGTCTGCGTGGCGACAATGCGATCGGACAGGCTGCGGATAGTTTGCTGGTATTCGTCCACCGGGGACTCCTTGAATCGAAATGCCTTGCAACCAACGTAGCCGGGGCCGCCTTGCGGCCCTTTCGCCGGCAAGCCGGATCCCACAGAAAACGCTGCACAACATGTGGGAGCCGGCTTGCCGGCGATGAAGCCAACGCAGTCCACGCTACTTACCGGAACGCTGGAACCGCGCCACTTCAACAAACAGGTCCGAATTGGCCGGGTCGTCCAGATAGGCCAGAACCCGCTCGGTCGGGCTGTCGATAAGAATGCCCTGGCCGTTATCTTCCGGCACTTCAGTACTGCGCCCGCTTAACTCCTTCTCGTCCACTGCCTGCTGGACCTGCTCGACATCGAGGTTGTAGACCACCAGCTGCTTGCCGTCGATCACCTCGAAGCCGCCAATCAGGAAGTTGCCGCCCAGCCGCTTGGGCACGCCCGCCGACAGGTACCAGCGGTTGCCGTGCCGGGCCACGGTGAAGACGTACTCTTCGGGCGCCTTGCCCTGAGCACGGGCCACTGCCTTGTAGGCATTGCCACCGGCGCGGCTGATACTCAGCTTGAGTGGCTGGCCCCAGGCATCCTTGCTGCTCCACTGGCCGAGCAAGGCTTTAGGCGCCGCCTGGTTGGCCGGCAGCGGTTCGTCGAAGGTCACCAGACAACCGCCCAGCAGGAGGAATGACAAGGTCAACAACACCACACGCCAGGCTTTCATCAGGTTCTCCTTGAAAAATCGTTCGCCACTCAGGCCGAGGCCAGCACCATCTGCAGGTATCGGACAAGGATAGCGAGCATCTGCTCATCGGCCTGCGCATTCGCATCCTTGAGCAGGCCCTGATATTCCATCTGCTCGATAATCGCCGTCAACATCTGGGCATCCTGCTCCGGCTGGCGCGAGCCGACCACCTGCAGTATCTGGCGCGCGCCATGCAGCAGGATCTGCTCGTGGGCCTGCACCAGTTCGGCCAGGCGCGGGCACAGCAGCGCCTCCTGGCGGAAGGCCTGTTCGGCCATGAGGAAGTCGCGGCGGTTGTTCAGTTGGCGCAGCACGTAGTCGGCCAGCATGCGCGCCACTTCATCGGCCAGGTGCGCCCGCGCCTCGTGGCTGCCGTCGCCCTGGGCCAGCAACTGGCGCAGCACGCCTTCGGTGTTGGTCCAGAGCTTGGCCATGTAGGCCGCGCTGCGCTCGACGTACTGGGCGAAGGTGTCGGCCAGCAGGTCCTGGATATCCTTGAAATAGTAGGTGGTGGCCGACAACGGCACGCTGGCCTCGGCGGCCACGGCGCGGTGGCGCACGCCGCGCACGCCATCGCGCACGACGATGCGCATGGCAGCGTCGAGGATCTGCTGACGGCGTTGCTCGCTGCCCTGTCGGGCGGTCTTGCGACCTTGGTACTGCACGCTTTCGGCGACGGCGGTGGCGATGCCGGCGGCGCCCTGGTGGGGCATGGCGGGGGTCACGGGGCGGTACCTCATAGTTCGAGTCATCTGCTGCCTGTACCGGCCCTATCGCGGCTGAAGCCGCTCCTACAGGACAGCGGATACCTGTAGGAGCGGCTTCAGCCGCGATAGGGCCGGTACTGACAACATAAAGCTTCAGGCAAGAAAAAGCCGCCTCGAAAGGCGGCTTGTTCAGATCACTCAGGCCTGCGGACGCATGTGCGGGAACAGGATCACGTCGCGGATCGACGGCGAGTTGGTCAGCAGCATCACCAGGCGGTCGATGCCGATGCCTTCACCGGCGGTCGGCGGCATGCCGTACTCCAGGGCACGGACGAAATCGGCGTCGTAGTGCATGGCTTCGTCGTCACCGGCGTCCTTCTCGGCCACCTGAGCCAGGAAGCGCTCGGCCTGGTCTTCGGCATCGTTGAGCTCGGAGTAGGCGTTGGCGATCTCGCGGCCACCGATGAACAGTTCGAAGCGGTCGGTCACGGCCGGGTTGTCGTCGTTGCGACGGGCCAGCGGCGAGACTTCGAACGGGTACTCGGTGATGAAGTGCGGCTGCTCCAGCTTGTGCTCGACCAGCTCTTCGAAAATCATCACCTGCAACTTGCCCAGGCCTTCATGGCCCAGCACCTTGGCGCCGGCCTTCTTGGCGATCTCGCGGGCGCGGTCGACGTCCTGCAGGTCGGCAGCGGTGAGCTCCGGGTTGTACTTGAGGATCGAGTCGAACACCGACAGGCGCACGAACGGCTCGCCGAAGTGGAACACCTTGTCGCCGTACGGCACGTCGGTGCTGCCCAGCACCAGCTGCGCCAGCTCGCGGAACAGTTCCTCGGTGAGGTCCATGTTGTCGCGGTAGTCGGCGTAGGCCTGGTAGAACTCGAGCATGGTGAATTCTGGGTTGTGACGAGTCGAAACGCCTTCGTTACGGAAGTTGCGGTTGATCTCGAACACTTTCTCGAAACCACCGACCACCAGGCGCTTGAGGTACAGCTCCGGGGCGATACGCAGGAACATGGCCATGTCCAGCGCGTTGTGGTGGGTTTCGAACGGCTTGGCCGCGGCGCCGCCGGGGATGGTCTGCAGCATCGGGGTTTCCACTTCGAGGAAGTCGCGCTCGATGAGGAACTTGCGGATGTGCGAGATCACCTGCGAACGCACACGGAAGGTGTGGCGGGTTTCCTCGTTGACCATCAGGTCGACGTAGCGCTGGCGGTAGCGCTGCTCGGTGTCGGTCAGGCCGTGGTGCTTGTCCGGCAGCGGGCGCAGCGACTTGGTCAGCAGGCGCACGTTGGTCATCTCGACGTACAGGTCGCCCTTGCCGGAACGGGCCAGGGTGCCTTCGGCGCTGATGATGTCGCCCAGGTCCCAGGTCTTGACCGCCGCCAGGGTCTCTTCCGGCAGGGTCTTGCGGTTGACGTAGACCTGGATGCGGCCGGTCATGTCCTGGATGACCATGAACGAGCCACGGTTGAGCATGATGCGACCAGCAACCTTGACCGGAATGGCGGCTGCTTCCAGCTCTTCCTTGGTCTTGTCCGCGTACTGTTTCTGCAGGTCGTTGCAGTAGCTGTCGCGACGGAAGTCGTTGGGGAAGGCGTTGCCCTTGGCGCGCTCGGCGGCAAGTTTTTCCTTGCGCAGCGCGATCAGGGTGTTTTCTTCCTGTTGCAGGTCTTGCGCTTCGGTCTTGAGGTCGCTCATGTCGTCATTCTTTCCATCAGGTATTCGTTGCCCCTGTCGGGCAGGGCACGCAAAACCGGGCAAAGGCCCGGTATTGCGGCGGTGGTGTGCGGTTTACAGCCCCTGCTTGAGGCTCGCTTCCAGGTACTCGTCGAGGTCGCCGTCGAGCACCTTCTGGCAGTCGCTGCGCTCGACACCGGTACGCAGGTCCTTGATGCGCGAGTCATCGAGTACATAGGAGCGGATCTGGTGACCCCAGCCGATGTCCGACTTGCTGTCTTCCAGGGCTTGCGAGGCGGCGTTGCGCTTCTGCATTTCCAGCTCGTACAACTTGGCCCGCAGCATTTTCATGGCGGTGTCCTTGTTGGCGTGCTGGGAACGTTCGTTCTGGCAGGCCACCACGGTGTTGGTCGGCACGTGGGTGATACGCACCGCCGAGTCGGTGGTGTTGACGTGCTGGCCACCGGCGCCGGAGGAGCGGTAGGTGTCGATGCGCAGGTCGGACGGGTTGATCTCGATCTCGACCTTGTCGTCGATCTCGGGCGAGACGAACACCGCCGAGAACGAGGTGTGGCGACGGGCGCCGGAGTCGAACGGGCTCTTGCGCACCAGGCGGTGCACGCCGATCTCGGTGCGCAGCCAGCCGAAGGCGTACTCACCCTTGATGTGCACGGTGGCGCCCTTGATGCCGGCGACTTCACCTTCGGAGAGTTCGATGATGGTGGCGTCGAAGCCGCGCTTGTCGGCCCAGCGCAGGTACATGCGCAGCAGGATGTTGGCCCAGTCCTGGGCCTCGGTGCCGCCGGAGCCGGCCTGGATGTCCAGGTAGGCGTTGTTCGGGTCCATCTCGCCGCTGAACATGCGACGGAACTCGAGCAGGGCGAGGGATTCCTCCAGCCCTTGCAGCTCGGTCTCGACATCGCCGACAGCGCCTTCATCGCCCTCTTCGACAGCCATGTCGAGCAGGTCCTTGCAGTCGGCCAGACCGTTGGCCAGCTTATCAAGCGTCTCGACCACCTGCGCCAGCATCGCGCGCTCACGGCCCAGGGCCTGGGCGTACTCTGGCTTGTTCCAGACAGCGGCGTCTTCCAGCTCGCGGTTTACTTCGACCAGACGATCATGTTTGTGATCGTAGTCAAAGATACCCCCGAATAGACTGGGAACGCTCGGTGAGGTCCTTGATGGTGTTCAGGATCGGTTGGATTTCCATGGGCGGGCAGCTCTCGTGCGAATTCGGTGAAAAGCCCGCGAGTATAACCGAGTCTGCGCCACGGCGGCAGACCCGCCGGGCGGTATCGCCGGGCGCAGGAGCCGTCACTGCCCACTGATTGAATCAACGACCGACCTTCACCCCTTCAGCGCCTTCTTGGGATAGATATCGTACCGGCTGGATTTGCCCTCGAGGCTGTGAGAAGGCTTGCCCCCCTCGATGATCGGCGCCTTGCGCGGCCGCTTGACCACCACCCGGTGGCTGGCCAGCGCCAGGGCGGCCTCGAGCAGGGCAGGCGCATCGAGGTCATCGCCGACCAGCGGCCTGAACACCCGCATCTCCTTCTTCACCAGCGCGCTCTTGTCGCGATGCGGGAACATCGGATCAAGGTAGATCACCTGCGGCGCCTCCCCCTCCCACGCACGCATGCGCTCGATGGCATTGCCCGTCAGCAGTTGCATGCGCGCGACGATCGGGCCGATTTCGGCATCCCCCCGCGCCCGCGCCAAACCGTCTTCCAGCAGCGCGGCAATCAACGGCTGGCGCTCGATCAGGGTCATCTCGCAGCCCAGGCTGGCCAGCACGAACGCGTCCTTGCCCAGCCCCGCCGTGGCATCGAGCACCCGCGGCCGCACGCCTTGGGCGATGCCGACCGCCTTGGCGATCATCTGCCCGTTGCCACCGCCGTACAGCCTTCGATGCGCCGCCTGCCCCTCGACGAAATCCACCCGCACAGGCCCGGGCGCCTGCGGCCCCAGTTGCTGGATCTGCAAGCCCTCGGCGCCCAGTTGCACGGCAAACTCCGCCGCCTCGTCAACCAGCGGCAAGCCCAGTCGCTGCGCCCATGCCTCGGCCTGCGCCTGGAATTGCGCGGCCAACGCCTCGACCCTGATACCCGCCGCCTGTTGTTGCTCTAACATCGATTCGCGCACTCGAAAAAAATTAATGTAACCCCGGCCAGAGCCGATACAGGCAATATCCCGCTATTCTGCCAGAGCACAACGCCCGCGACTGCCATGTCAGACACTCTTCCCATTGGCTTGACCTACTTGTCGCCCGTCGGCAACTACGGTCGACAGAATACCCAGGCACTGGGTGGCGTCAGCCACCTGTGGCAGGATTTCTTTGCCCGCGCCATGGCAGAGCAACAGGAAGGCGAAGTCGACGGTTTCAGCCAGGCGCTGATGCAGTGCGACCAGGAGAGCGGCGAACCGATCGGCGGCGCCCGTGCCCTGGCCCTGATCGATGCCCAGCGCGCCCTGCCGGTACACGACACCGAGGTGGCACCACCCGAGCCGCTGTTCCTGCCCAAGGCGGAACTCGAGGCCAAACTGCTGCCCCCTGCCCCTGAGCCCTTCGACACCGTCGAGTTGATCGAGCAGCAACGCCAGCTCGACATCGACAACAGCTGGGTGCGTCCAGTGGTCATGAGCCAGGGCCACCCCATCGCCGAGCCCGGCCCTGGCCCAACGCCACGCCCGCTGTTCCTGCCCATCGCCGAGTTCGAGACCGGCCTGCTCGACCCTGCGCCCGAGCCCTTCGACGACAGCACGCTGGCCAAGCAGCAGAACGACCTGGAGTTCGATATCCACTGGGCCCGCCCGGTAGTGCTGAACAACGTGCGCCTGCACGCCTGAACCTCAGCGGCAGATCTGCCAGAAGCCCATGTCCGCATGGAAGTGATTGTGGTGGGCGGCGTTGTAGTCCGGCCCCAGCACCGTGCTGAAGCTTGCGCACGCCGCCTCCTGCACCTGGCGCAGGAAGTCCGCCTTGCGCCCATCTCCCTGCCAGTCCCGCGCCAACACGATACGCTGGCCGTCCTGCAGGCGAAAACCACTGATATCCAGGGCATTGGCGCTGGCATGCTGGCTGAGCCGCCCTTGCTTGCGATGGTAGACGTTGCGGCAGGCAAAGCTGCCCAGGTGATCAACCTGGGTCACTGGCTGGCCGAACACCCGCTGCGCCGCCGGTTGCAACCCATGCACCTCGAACAGCGCATAGGCCACGGCCAGCGGGCAACTGGCGAGGAAGCTGCTGCTGAGCCGCGCCTGACCGCCTTCGACGCGCCAGACGTTGCGCAACGGGCAGTTGGCCGTCACCGGGCTGTCGCTTTGCTGCCGATAGCGCAATGACGAGGTCTGCAACGCCTGACGGCACAGCTCGGGGTCGGCGCGCAGGCGCGACAACTTGTAGGGTGTCAGCAGGTTCGGCGGCTGCCGCACATCCAGCACCGCCCACGGGTTCCAGGCATCCGCCGGGCGCCAACCGAGCCACCAGGCAACAAGCACGGCCAGCAGCAGACTGGCCAGTACGGTCAACGTCTTGCCCATGCGGCCTCAGCGACGGAAGAGGTCATTGAGCTGAGCGAATGGCAATGCCTGCTCGCCATAACTGAAAGTACCCTGCTCGTGGATCTCCAGCGCGGCCCGCTGCAGAGCGCCCAGGGCGGCACGCGCCAGCGATGAGCCGACACTGATGCGCTTGACGCCCAGGTCTTGCAACTGGTTCACGCTCAAGGGCACGCCCGCCATGCCCATCAGCACGTTCACCGGCCTTGGCGCCACGGCCTGCACCACCGCACGGATCTCATCGACGCTGCGCAGCCCCGGGGCATACAGCACATCGGCGCCGGCCTCGGCATAGGCTTGCAGCCTGCGAATGGTGTCATCCAGGTCGAGACGCCCGTGCAGCAGGTTCTCGGCGCGCGCGCAAAGGGTGAAGGGGAACGGCAGGCTGCGGGCAGCCTGCACGGCGGCGCGTACACGCGCCACGGACAGGTCGAAGTCGTAGATCGGCGCTTCGGCGCGGCCGCTGGCATCTTCGATCGAACCACCCACCAGCCCCGCCTCGGCGGCGCGCAGAAGGGTCTGTGCGCAGTCCTCGGGCAAATCGCCGAAGCCGTTTTCCAGGTCCGCCGCCACCGGCAATGGGGTGGCATCGACGATCGCCTGGGCGTTGCCCAGGGTTTCCTCGAGCGTCAGCGCGCCCTCGGCATCCGGCCGCCCGAGGCTGAACGCCAGCCCCGCGCTGGTCGTGGCCAGCGCTTCATATCCCAGGCTGGCCAACAGCCGGGCGGAGCCGGCATCCCACGGGTTGGGGATGACGAACGCGCCATCTTGCTCATGCAGCGCCTTGAAGGCTTCGGCTCGCAGGGTTTGCACATCCATGGTTCAACCTCCCGGCAATCAGATCAAAGTAACCCCAGTTGTTCGACCTCAGGGGCGCGGGGCAATTCAGGCAGCGCTGCAAGGCCCGGCAGGCGAGCCATAAGCCGCTGGTGAAAACGCTGGGCCAGCGCCGCCGCCAGGCGATTGTCGGAAGTATGCAGGAACACGTAGGGGCTGCGGCCCTCTTCGATCCATGCAGCGACCTTGTCGATCCAAGGAGTGAGGAAGGTCTCGTTGGCCTCGAGCTGCGGGTGACCGATGAAACGCACCTGCGGAGACTGGCTGAAGGCCGCTGGGCGCGGCGGCACCTTGGGCTTCTTGGCCTGGGCATGGAGCACCGCGGGCTCGCGCGAGGTGCAACTGAACAACGCACGCGGATCCAGGCAGATACGCTCGACTCCACGTTCATGCAGCAGGCGATTGAGCTGACGCTCCTCCTCGCCCCGGGCGAAGAAGGCATCGTTGCGCACCTCCACCGCCAGGGGCACGCCGATCTCATCAAGAAAATACGCCAGCTCGCCCAGGCGCGACGGGCCGAACATTGCCGGCAACTGCAGCCAGTACGGCGCAACGCGCTCGCCCAGGGGCGCCATCAGCCGGGTGAAATCGACGGCCGCATCGAGTTGTTCGCGCAGGTCGCCGGCATGGCTTACATCGCCCGGAAACTTGGCCGTGAAGCGAAACCCCGACGGCATGATCTGCGCCCAACGCTCGACGGTCGCCGGCGCGGGACGGGCATAGAAGGTGGTATTGCCTTCAACGGCGTTGAATACCTGGCTGTAGAGCCCGAGGAACTCGCCGCTACGGGCGTCGGCGGGATAGAGGTACTCGCGCCAGGCGTTTTCAGCCCAGGACGGGCAACCGAGGAAATAAGGGAGGGGTGATGGCGTCATCCATCAAATGTACAGGTCCAGCCCCAGCACTTCCATCTCCCAGTCGGTGAAGCCGGCGGTGGTCAGGTAGCTGGCCAGGGCGGTGGAGGTTCGGCGGTTGCGGGCGCGGGGGAAGATCAGGTCCTGCTGGCGGGCGGGCAGGTTCTCGCCGCGACGGCTGGCGCGGCTGATCTGCGCGTCGATGTCCTCGATGATCTCGGCATCGGCTTCGTCGATGGCTTCGTCACGCGCTGGCGCCTTGCGTGGCGCACGCTTGATGGGGTAGCTCTGTGAGGAGAAGCCGTCGATACGCATGACAAAGGCACTCAGGATCAATGATGGCAATTTAGCAGCATCAGGAATCCTTCGCTAATGCCCGAACTGATAACTGGACCACAGTTCGCGCAAAAGGTTTTATCGTGAATGGCGATAGCCGACGAAATGCCTTCAACGCGCCTTGGGCGTAGCCACATTATCGCGCAGGTAGACCGGTTGCGCCTGTTCGGCGACCACCGCCTCGCCCCGTGCCCAGGCGAAGCCGGCCAGGGTGAGGATATCCAGGGCGCTAGGCAACGCGGCCGCATCGCTGGCAGAAACCTGCACGGCCAGGCGCTCGGCGTAGCCCCAGCCGGTACCGGCACCGAACCATGCCTCGCCCGGGCCTTGCGGCAGGGCCACGCGCTCTGGCGGCAGTACCGCCTCCTGGCCGATCAGGCGCATCTCGCCCTGTTCGGCGCGGTAGCAACCCCAGTACACCTCGTCCATGCGCGCGTCGATGGCCGCGGCCACCTGCTGCACGCCACGCTCACGCAAGGCGCCCTGCGCCAGGGCCGCCAGGTTGGACGTTGGCAGTACCGGGCGTTCGAGGGCGAAAGCCAGGCCCTGGACCACGCCGATGGCGATACGCACGCCAGTGAAAGCGCCCGGGCCACGGCCAAAGGCGATGGCATCCAGCGCGCTCAGCGCCACGCCCGATTCGGCCAGCAACTGCTTGATCATCGGCAGCAGTTTCTGCGCGTGCATGCGCGGGATGACCTCGTAATGGCTGGTCACCTTGCCGTCATGCAACAGGGCGACGGAACAGGCTTCGGTAGCGGTATCCAGGGCCAGCAGGGTGGTCATCGAGCGAGGTATCCAGGCGACAGGGGAAAAGAGCGGCAGTATAAACGACAACGGCCCGCAAGCGGGCCGTCGTGACGCACGGTGACGGATCAGCTCAGGGCTGCCAGTACCTTGGCGGTGATCGATTCGACCGAACCGACGCCTTCGATGTGGCTGTACTTCGGCTTGCCGGCGTTGGCGGCCGACAGCTTCTGGTAGAAGTGCACCAGCGGCTTGGTCTGGCTGTGGTAGACCGACAGGCGGTGACGCACGGTTTCTTCCTTGTCGTCATCGCGCTGGATCAGGTCTTCGCCGGTGACGTCGTCCTTGCCTTCCACTTTCGGTGGGTTGTACTGGATGTGGTAGGTGCGGCCGGATGCCAGGTGCACGCGGCGGCCAGCCATGCGGCCGACGATTTCTTCGTCGTCCACGGCGATTTCGACCACGGCGTCGATGTCGACGCCAGCAGCGACCATGGCTTCAGCCTGCGGGATGGTGCGCGGGAAGCCGTCGAACAGGCAGCCGTTGGCGCAGTCAGCCTGCGCGATGCGCTCCTTGACCAGGCTGATGATCAGCTCGTCGGAGACCAGCTGGCCGGCATCCATGACCTTTTTCAGCTCCAGGCCCAGTGGGGTACCGGCCTTGACGGCGGCACGCAGCATGTCACCGGTGGAGATCTGGGGAATACCGAACTTCTCGGTGATGAACTTTGCCTGAGTACCTTTACCGGCCCCGGGAGCTCCCAGCAGAATTACGCGCATCTTGTGCTCCTCATATTTTTTATGCAAATCAACGGATTCGGCGCACAAGGCCAACTCCGGAAAAATCGGTCGAGACCGCAAAATCGGTCAAAAGGCTGCTCAAGATACACAGCGCCCGCCCCCCCGACAAGCGTCCCAAAGTGGCAGGAATGCGCCACTTGCAGCTTGCCGGGGGACAGGTTGCGCCGGGCGCAACCGGCCATGGAAGGAGCGGCCACGGCCAGCCCTGCCACTCACCGCGCCTACCCTCGGCCTAACTCAGCCGGTGTTGCGCAACCCGGCCGCGATCCCGGCCACCGTCACCAGCAAGGCCTGTTCCAACGGGCTGTCCAGAGCGGCTTCACGGCTGCGCGAGCGTGCCAGCAACTCGGCTTGCAGGCGGTGCAACGGGTCCAGGTAGGTGTTGCGCAGGCGGATGAATTCCAGGGTTTCCGGGCTGTGCGCCAGTAGCACCGACTGCCCGGTCAGCCCCAGTACCACTTGGCACGACTGCGACAATAGGTCGCGCAGGTGCGCGCCCAACGGCAGCAGTTCGGGTTGCACCAGACGTTCGTCGTAGGCCTCGGCGATCTGCGCATCGGCCTTGGCCAGGACCATCTCCAGCATGTCGATGCGGGTACGGAAGAACGGCCATTGTTCGCGCATCTGCGCCAGCAGCGTCCCCTGCCCGCGTGCCAGGGCATTGTTCAGCGCGGTCTCCCAACCGAGCCAGGCCGGCAGCATCAGCCGTGTCTGGGTCCAGCCGAAGATCCAAGGGATCGCCCTCAGGCTTTCGATGCCACCGGCGCGGCGCTTGGCCGGGCGGCTGCCCAGCGGCAGCCGGCCAAGCTCCTGCTCGGGGGTGGACTGGCGGAAGTACTCGACGAAGTCCGGATTCTCGCGCACCACGGCGCGGTAGGCCTTGACGCCGTCGGCGGCCAGCTGGTCCATCAGTGCGCGCCAGGCCGGCTCAGGCGGCGGCGGTGGCAACAGGGTCGCCTCCAGCACCGCGGCCAGGTAGAGATTGAGGTTCTGTTCGGCGATGCCCGGCAGACCGAACTTGAAACGGATCATCTCGCCCTGTTCGGTGGTGCGAAAACGCCCGCCCACCGAGCCCGGCGGCTGCGACAGGATCGCCGCGTGAGCAGGGCCACCGCCACGTCCCACCGTGCCACCGCGGCCATGGAACAGCAGCAGCTCGACCTGGTGTTCACGGCAGATGCGCACCAGGTTTTCCTGAGCACGGTACTGGGCCCAGGCCGCCGCCGTGGTGCCGGCATCCTTGGCCGAGTCGGAATAGCCGATCATCACCTCTTGCGGGCCCTGCAGCCCGGCGCGATAGCCCGGCAGCCCGAGCAGGCGCTCCATGACCGGGCCTGCGTTGTCCAGGTCGGCCAGGGTCTCGAACAGGGGTACCACGCGCATCGACCGGGTCAACCCGGCCTCTTTGAGCAACAGCTGCACCGCCAGCACGTCGGACGCCGTGCCGGCCATGGATATCACGTACGAACCCAGCGACGCCGCCGGGGCCGCGGCGATTTCGCGGCAGGTGGCGAGTACTTCGGCGGTATCGGCCTGGGGCTGGAAGTGCGCCGGCAGCAACGGGCGGCGATTCTTCAGCTCGGTCTGGAGGAAGGTGATGCGTCGCTCTTCGTCCCACTCGGCATAGCGGCCGAGCCCGAGGTAGTCGGTGATTTCCGACAGCGCATCGCGATGGCGGGCAGCGTCCTGACGCACATCCAGGCGCACCAGGAACAGACCAAACGTCACCGCCCGGCGCAGGCAGTCGAGCAACGGGCCGTCGGCAATCACGCCCATGCCGCACTCATGCAGCGACTGGTAGCACAGCTCCAACGGCGCGATAAGGTCGCGATTGTCCACCAGCACCGCCGCGCTGGCCGGCTGCGTCGCGGCCAACGAGGCGTGGGCCCAGGCGCGGGTGGCACGCAGGCGGTCGCGCAACTGCTTGAGCAGCGCCCGGTAAGGTTCGGCGCTGTCCCCGACCTTTTCCTTGAGTGCGGCGCTGGCCTGCTGCATGGACAGCTCGGCAGCCAGGTAGTCGATATCACGCAGGAACAGGTCGGCAGCCATCCAGCGCGCCAGCAGCAGCACTTCGCGGGTTACCGCCGCCGTGACATTGGGGTTGCCGTCACGATCACCGCCCATCCAGGAAGCAAAGCGAACCGGCGCCGCCTCCAGTGGCAGGTGCAGCCCGGTCGCCTCGAACAGTGCCGTGTCGACCTTGCGCAGGTGGTTGGGCACCGCCTGCCACAATGAATGCTCGATCACCGCGAAGCCCCACTTGGCCTCGTCCACCGGCGTCGGCCGGGTCCTGCGGATTTCCTCGGTGTGCCAGGACTCGGCGATCAACCGACGCAGGCGCTCGCGCACCTGCTGGCGCTCGGCGGGGATGAGGTCGCGGTGGTCCTGCGCGGCCAGCTGCGCGGCAATGGCGTCGTACTTCTGGATCAACGTACGCCGGGCCACCTCGGTGGGGTGCGCGGTAAGCACCAGCTCGATGTGCAACTTGCCCAGTTGCCGGGCCAGCTCATCGTTGCCATGGCCAGCCGCCTTCAGGCGCGCCAGCAATTCGGGGAGCACGCGGGCCTCGAACGGTTCGGGCTGGCCGGCGTCACGGCGGCGGATCAGCTGGTACTGCTCGGCGATGTTGGCCAGGTTGAGGAACTGGTTGAACGCCCGCGCCACCGGCAGCAGGTCCTCCTCGGCCAGATCGCCCAAGGTCGAGCTCAGTTGCTCGCCCGCCTCGCGCCGGTCGGCCTTGGCGCTGTGGCGGATGTCCTCGATCTTCTGCAGGAACGCCTCGCCATGCTGCTGGCGGATGGTCTCGCCAAGCAGTTCTCCCAAAAGGTGCACATCCTCGCGCAAGCGCAGATCGATATCACTCATCAGCCTTCTCCACTCCAGGAAACCGCATGCGCCCAAGAGTGCCCACTCGCGCCCGCCCCTGGCAAGCCGCGAGCCGCCAAAGCAACTAAAGTAAACACAGGTCATCCGAAGCAATGCCACTCCAGGCTTTGACAGAGGTCATCATGAAAATTCGCCAACTCGCCCAGCACTGGGAACAGAACGCCGCCGGCCGCCTGAGCCCCACCGGCCATGTCCTGCACCTGGACATGGAAGCAGAAGCGCGCCTGGCCGCGCTGATCGACATGTACCCCAAGCGCAGCCCCGAGGAACTCCTGGGCGAGCTGGTGGCGGCGGCACTGGAAGAGCTCGAGGCCAGCTTCCCCTACGTCAAGGGCCAGCAGGTGATCGCCACCGACGAGGAAGGCGACCCGTTGTACGAGGACATCGGCCCTACGCCGCGCTTCCTGGCCCTTTCCAGGCGCCATCTGCAGGCCCTTGGCCGGGTACGGAAAGACCCCTCGCACTGAGCCCTTGCGGGTGCCGGGCACCGCCCGGCATACCGTCATTCGCAGCGGAAGTTCCAGGCGAAATCCGCTGACTGATTAGTCAGAAAAAAATACCTTTAGCGTGCAAATTTTTCTGAACTATTCAAAAACCGCTTCGGTCACAGCCAATAGCCATCACGGCAAAACCCTGTAAACACGGGCCTTTGCGCCCGACGCTGGCAACAGGGGAACAGCGATTGTCACTGCGTGGCATCGTCGTTTAACAGGAGTGACCCAATGGAGTTGACCACCATGAAGACCCGCATCGCACAACCTTCCTCCACTCATCTGCGCGGGCTCAAGCTGGCCGCGCTGGCCCTGGGCAGCAGCCTGGTGCTGGCCGGCTGCGCGGGCAAGCCGCCTACCGAGCAGTACGCCGTGACCCAATCGGCGGTCAACTCGGCGGTCAGCGCCGGTGGCACCGAGTTCGCAGCAGTGGAAATGAAAGCTGCCCAGGACAAGTTCAAGAAGGCCGAAATCGCCATGCACGACAAGAAGTATGACGATGCCAAGCTGCTGGCCGAGCAGGCCGAATGGGACGCCCGCCTTGCCGAGCGCAAAGCCCAGGCTGCCAAGGCCCAGAAGGCCGTGCAGGATGCCCGCCAGGGCGTCCGGGACGTACGTGAGGAAGGCCTGCGCAGCGCTGAATAAGCCTGCCCTGCCTCTATAGCCTTCGTTTAAAGATCAAAGGATGAACATTATGCGCAACTACGTCATGATTCCCGCCCTGCTGGCCCTGAGCGTCGGCCTTGCCGCCTGCTCCCACGACCCGAACGCCAACCTCGAGTCGGCCCGCACCAATTTCTCCGCCCTGCAGAGCGATCCGCAGTCGAGCAAGGTGGCCGCGCTCGAGACCAAGGACGCACAGGACTGGCTGAACAAGGCCGACAAGGCCTACATGGATCGCGAGGATGAGAAGAAGGTCGACCAGCTCGCCTACCTCACCAATCAACGCGTCGAAGTGGCCAAACAGACCATCGCGCTGCGCACCGCGGAAGGTGAACTGAAAAACGCCGCGGCACAACGCGCCCAGGCCAAACTTGACGCCCGCGATGCGCAGATCAAGAAACTGCAGGACAGCCTCAACGCCAAGCAAACCGACCGTGGCACCCTGGTGACCTTCGGCGATGTACTGTTCGACTTCAACAAGGCCGAACTCAAGAGCAGCGCCTATCCGGATGTCACCAAGCTGGCCCAGTTCCTCCAGGAGAACCCTGAGCGCAAGGTGATCGTCGAGGGCTACACCGACAGCGTCGGTTCGGCCAACTACAACCAGACCCTGTCCGAACGTCGCGCCGCCGCGGTGCGCATGGCACTGGTGCGTGCCGGCGTGGACCCTGCGCGCATCGTCGCCCAGGGTTATGGCAAGGAGTATCCGGTAGCGGACAACGGCAGCAACTCGGGCCGTGCGCAGAACCGTCGGGTGGAAGTGACCATCTCCAACGACAACCAGCCGGTGGCGCCACGCTCGGTCAGCCAGATCCAGTAACGCTTGCCATCTGAACGGAAAGCCCCGCCTTGATGGCGGGGCTTTTTCATTCCTGTCGATCATGCAAGCCACTCAAGCAAACGCCCCGAACATGTCGGGGCGTTTGCCTGGCGCACGTCAGTGACTACTGGAACAGCGACTCGCTGGACAGGCCATTCTTCTCGAGAATCTCGCGCAGGCGCTTCAGGCCTTCGACCTGGATCTGCCGCACCCGCTCACGGGTCAGGCCGATCTCCAGCCCGACATCCTCCAGGGTACTGCTTTCATGCCCACGCAGGCCGAAACGCCGTACCACCACCTCACGCTGCTTGTCGGTCAACTCGCCCAACCACTGGTCGATACTCTGCGACAGGTCGTCATCCTGAAGCAGTTCGCATGGATCGGTAGGACGATCGTCGGTGAGGGTGTCGAGCAGCGTCTTGTCGGAGTCCGGCCCCAGCGAGACATCCACCGAGGACACCCGCTCGTTCAGGCCAAGCATGCGCTTGACCTCGGACACCGGTTTCTCCAGCAGGCTGGCGATCTCCTCAGGCGACGGCTCGTGGTCGAGCTTCTGTGTCAGTTCACGCGCGGCGCGCAGGTAGACGTTGAGTTCCTTGACCACGTGAATGGGCAGGCGGATGGTGCGGGTCTGGTTCATGATCGCCCGCTCGATGGTCTGGCGGATCCACCAGGTCGCGTAGGTCGAGAAGCGGAAACCGCGTTCAGGATCGAACTTCTCCACCGCACGGATCAGGCCCAGGTTGCCTTCCTCGATCAGGTCGAGCAGCGACAGGCCACGATTGACGTAACGGCGGGCAATCTTGACCACCAGGCGCAGGTTGCTTTCGATCATGCGCTTGCGCCCGGCAGGGTCGCCTTTTTGCGACAGGCGCGCGAAATGCACTTCTTCCTCTGGCGAAAGCAGAGGCGAGAAGCCGATTTCGTTGAGATACAGTTGGGTCGCGTCAAGTGCCCGACTGTAGTCGATGTACTTGTGCTGCTTGAGCGACGCGCCCTGTTTCGACTTGGTCCGAACCGAAGGTACAGCAGGTTCGTCTGACACCACATCCGTTTCCAAAACGATGCCCGTCTCCATCAGAAGCAGGTCATCGTCGATGTCAAACTCCGGCACTTCTTTACTGAGAGCCATTGTTATAGTCCTTTGCTGAGTTCGAACTCAGACTCGAGCGTCACCCTTCCATGGCAGCGCTGGAGCCTGTCCCCTCTACATCCAAGGAACAGGCCGGGACAATGATCAACGGCGTGGCAGGAACTGGAGAGGATCGACGGGTTTGCCCTGGCGGCGAATCTCGAAATGCAGCTTCACCCGATCAGTGCCCGTGGACCCCATTTCTGCGATCGTCTGCCCTGCCTTGACCTGCTGCCCCTCCCGAACCAAAAGCCTGCGGTTGTGACCGTAGGCACTGACGTAGGTATCGCTGTGTTTGATGATGATGAGCTCGCCATAGCCCCTCAAGCCACTGCCGGCGTAGACCACCGCTCCATCAGACGCAGCAAAAACAGGCTGTCCCAAATCACCGGCGATATCAATGCCTTTATTCAAACTACCGTTTGAAGCGAATTTTCCAATCAGCACGCCGTTCGCCGGCCACGTCCAACCGCCAACCGCGCGCTCTGCGGCGGGCACCTGGGCAACCGTTTGCGAGGTGGTGGAAGGGGCAGTTGTGGCACTTTTGCCATTGCTGGTTGCCGGCGCCGTAGTGGCAACCGGCCGGCGGATCACGGTGGTCCGGCTCGATGAAGAAGCGCTGCCGACGACCGTCGTGCTGCCCCCCGCGCCGCTGCTGAAACGGATCGGCTGGCCCGGGCGGATGGTGTAGGGGGCGGGAATATTGTTGCGTGCCGCCAGCTCCTTGTAGTCCCAACCGTAGCGGAAGGCAATGGAGAACAGCGTGTCGCCGGGTTTGACGATGTACTGCCCCGAGGTGACGGTCGGGCGCTTGGGCGCGGCGTTGTTGCGGTCGACCACGCGGGCGCCGTTCGAGCTGGTGCTGGAACAGCCAGCCAGCAGGGTCCCCATGGCCAGCGCGATCACCAGAAGCTTCAAAACCGACCGATCCTTGCGCTGCCGCATGCCTGTGTGACCCACCCGCGCTCCCCTCATGCTGTCAAAAAATGACGATACAAAAATGCAATATTGTTTCAATTATAACCGAGCCACCCTGCTTGGGGTGACTCGCTGTTGGCCTGATCCAGTACGAAAAGCGCCACGCCAGATAGACAGGGCCCAGGCGCAAGAATTCGTCGTCGCCGCAAATATTCCGTGACGCCGCTCAGGCCAGTGGGCCATTGAGCAGCGGCACGAAGCGCACGGCGCCGAGTACCCGCCGCGAGAAGCCATGCTCTTCGCGCACGATCAGCATCAGTTGCTGGGTCTCCCCCGCCGGCCCGACCGGGATCACCATGCGTCCGCCCGGCGCCAACTGATCGAGCAGTGCCTGCGGCACTTCAGGCGCGACTGCGGTGACGATGATGCCGTTGTAAGGCGCCAACGCCGGCCAACCTTCGCAGCCGTCGCCCCAACGGAACACCACGTTGCGCAGGTTGAGCTCGACCAGGCGCTCCTTGGCCCGGTCCTGCAGCACCTTGATGCGCTCCACCGAGAACACCCGCTCGACCAGCTGGGCCAGGATCGCGGTCTGGTAGCCCGAGCCGGTGCCGATCTCCAGCACCTTGTCCAGGGGGCCTGCCTCCAGCAACAGCTCGCTCATGTGCGCGACCATGAACGGCTGGGAGATCGTCTGGTTGTGGCCGATCGGCAGCGCCGTGTCTTCATAGGCGCGATGGGCCAGGGCTTCATCGACGAACAGGTGGCGCGGGGTGCGACGAATGACCTCGAGTACCTTGGCGTTCGACACGCCTTCTTCATAGAGCCGCTGGATCAGCCGCTCCCGGGTACGCTGGGAGGTCATGCCGATGCCGCGGCGCTGCAGATCGTCCTGTTCGCGCATCAGAGCAGGCCCTCCAGCCAACCGTCGAGGCGCTCGAAGGCATCGTTGAAGGTGCGGTCCAGTTGCAGCGGGGTGATCGACACGTAACCCTGCATCACGGCATGGAAGTCGGTGCCCGGGCCGCCATCTTCGGCATCGCCGGCCACGGCGATCCAGTAGCCTTCCTTGCCCCGCGGGTTGACCACCTTGGTCGGTGCCGCGGCACGCGCGCGGTGCCCCAGGCGGGTGAGCTGGATGCCACGTATATGCTCCAGCGGCAGGTTGGGGATATTGACGTTGAGCACGGTGCGCGGCGGCAACTCCAGGCGCGACTGCGCCTCGACCAGGCGCCGGGCGATGTAGGCGGCGGTCGGCAAGTTGTCGGGCAGGCGCGACAGCAGCGAGAAGGCCAGCGAGGTGCCGCCGAGGAAGCGCCCCTCCAACGCCGCAGCCACCGTGCCCGAATAGAGCACGTCATCCCCCAGGTTGGCGCCCAGGTTGATGCCGGACACCACCATGTCGGGGGTTTCCGGCAGCAGGCCGTTGAGCCCCAGGTGCACGCAGTCGGTCGGCGTGCCGTTGAGGCTGATGAAGCCGTTGGCCAGCGTCTGCGGATGCAGCGGCCGGTCCAGTGTCAGCGAGCTGCCGGCACCGCTCTTGTCTTGATCCGGGGCAATCACCACGCACTCGGCATAGTCCACCAACGCTTCATGCAGCGCGGCGAGGCCGGGTGCGGTAACACCGTCGTCATTCGAAATCAGAATACGCATGGGCTGTCCGTCTGCCCTGCCGGCACCAGATCGACGAGTTCGCGCACCACCACGGTGGCGAAGCATCCGGCCGGAAGGACGAATTCCAGTTGCAGGATATCAGGCTCGGGATAATGCCACGTCAGCCGCCCAATAGGGAGCCGCAGGATGCGCCGTTCGTGATCCATGCCCGCTCGCGCCAGCCAATCGCACAGCGCCGGATGACGTCCGGCGACCGTGGACTCCAGGTCGAGGGTCGCGCCCTGGCTCGGTGCCGCACCGGCGCCCCACAGCGGGCCCGTCGGGTGCAGGTCGAGAATGGCCAGGCGCGGGTCGTTGCACTCGGCCTCGCCGGCCACGAAGAAGCTGCGCTTGTCGGTGAAGGCCAGCAGGTCGCCGACCTGGGCGCGCAGCCAGCTGCCGTCGGCGACACGGGCGGCCAGCACCTGGTTGAACAGGTAGCTGCGCCCGGCCGACAGCAGCCGCGAACGCAGGTTGCGCTGCTCGGGCAGCGCCTGGCGAGCGGCCCAGCCCTGTGCGTCGTGCACATTGCCACCGGCATGGCCGAAGCGCTGGCTGCCGAAGTAGTTGGGCACGCCCTGCTGCTTGAGTTGCTCCAGGCGGGCATCAAGGGCCTGGTGGTCGGCCTCCAGCGCGGTCAGGCGCAAGGTGAAGCCATTGGCCGAATGCGCGCCACGCTGCAGCTTGCGTTGGTGGCGCACCTGCTTGAGCACGCGCAGGGTGTCGTCCTCGGCACGGGACAGGTCTGGGTCGGCCTTGCCCGGCAGGTGCAGGCTGAACCACTGGCGGGTCAGGGCCTGACGGTCCTTGAGGCCGGCATAGCTGATGGCACGCACCGGCACGCCGGCGGCGCGGGCCAGGCGGCGAGCCGCCTCCTCGGTGTTGAGGTCACGCTTCTCGACCCACAGCCACAGGTGCTCGCCCTGGCCGGACAGCGGGATATCGAGGACTTCATCGACCTGGAAGTCTTCAGCCACCGCCTTGAGCACCGCGGTGCCCAAGACATCGCCCGAGGCCCGAGGGCCTAGCAGTTCCAGTTCGGTCATGCTGGCAGCAGCAGGGCGACCGCATGCACGGCGATGCCCTCCTCGCGGCCGGTGAAGCCCAGCTTTTCTTCGGTAGTGGCCTTGACGTTGACCTGGTCGAGCTCGACCTGCAGGTCTGCGGCGATGTGCTGGCGCATGGTCTCGATGTGCGGGGCCATCTTTGGTGCCTGGGCGACAATGGTGGCGTCGACATTGCCGACCTTCCAGCCCTTGTCACGCACGACAGCGACCACGTGGCGCAGCAGCACCCGGCTGTCGGCGCCCTTGAACTGCGGGTCGGTGTCGGGGAAATGCTTGCCGATGTCGCCCAGCGCCGCGGCACCCAGCAAGGCATCGCTCAGGGCGTGCAGCAGCACGTCGCCGTCGGAGTGGGCCAGCAGGCCGAACTTGTGGGGGATACGCACCCCGCCCAAGGTAATGAAATCACCGTCGCAGAAACGATGGACATCGTAGCCGTGGCCAATACGCATAGAAGAACGCCCTGATTGAGTCAGGGCGTGATTCTACCTGCTTTTGCGGTATTGGGGCTGCTTCACGGCCCTGCGGCTCAGACCCTGCCCAGTGCCACCGCATGATGGCGCAGGTGTTCATCGATGAAGCTGGCGATGAAGTAGTAGCTATGGTCGTAGCCTGGCTGCAGGCGCAGGGTCAGCCCATGGCCGCCCTTACGGGCCGCCTGCTCCAGCGCCTCTGGCTTGAGCTGCTTTTCAAGGAAGTCATCGCGATCCCCCTGGTCCACCAGCAGCGGCGGGCATTCATCCGCCTCGGCCAGCAGCACACTGGCATCCCAATCGCGCCACTGCGCCCGGTCTTCGCCCAGGTAGCGGCTGAAGGCCTTCTCACCCCAAGGGCAATCCATTGGATTGCTGATCGGTGAGAACGCCGACACCGAGCGGTAGCGCCCCGGGTTGCGCAAGGCGCAGACCAGCGCGCCATGCCCGCCCATCGAGTGGCCACTGATACTGCGCTGGCTTGACGCCGGGAAATGCTCCTCGATCAACTCCGGCAACTCGTGCACCACGTAGTCGTGCATCTGGTAGTTGCGCGCCCAGGGCTGCTGGGTGGCATTGAGGTAGAACCCCGCGCCGAGGCCGAAGTCCCAGGCACCGTCCGGATCACCCGGCACCTGCTCGCCACGCGGGCTGGTGTCCGGGGCGACGATGATCAGCCCAAGCTCCGCGGCCAGGCGCTGGGCGCCGGCCTTCTGCATGAAGTTCTCGTCGGTGCAGGTCAGGCCGCTGAGCCAGTACAGCACCGGCAGCTTTTCGCCCTGCTCGGCCTGGGGCGGCAGGTACACCGCGAACACCATGTCGCAGGCAAGCACCTTGGAGCTGTGCCGGTAACGCTTGTGCCAGCCGCCAAAGCTTTTCTGGCAAGAGATGTTTTCCAGCGTCATGGCGAGGGCCTCAGAAGTGGATTACGCTGCGGATGCTCTTGCCTTCGTGCATCAGGTCGAAAGCTTTGTTGATGTCCTCCAGGCCCATGGTATGGGTAATGAAGGTGTCCAGCGGGATCTCGCCTTTCTCGGACATTTCCACGTAGCTCGGCAGCTCACTGCGGCCACGCACGCCGCCGAAGGCCGAACCGCGCCAGACGCGACCGGTGACCAGCTGGAACGGACGGGTGGCGATTTCCTGGCCGGCACCGGCCACGCCAATGATCACCGACTCGCCCCAGCCCTTGTGGCAGCATTCCAGCGCCGCGCGCATCAGTTGCACATTGCCGATGCACTCGAAGGAAAAGTCCACGCCGCCGTCGGTGAGATCGACGATCACTTCCTGGATCGGGCGGTCGTAGTCTTTCGGGTTGATGCAATCGGTGGCGCCCAGCTGGCGGGCGATCTCGAACTTGGCCGGGTTGATGTCGATGGCGATGATGCGCGAAGCCTTGGCCTTGACCGCGCCGATCACTGCCGACAGACCGATGCCGCCGAGGCCGAAGATGGCCACAGTGTCACCCGGCTTGACCTTGGCGGTGTTGAGCACCGCGCCGATACCGGTGGTCACGCCGCAGCCGAGCAGGCAGACCTTCTCCAGCGGGGCCTCTTTCTGGATCTTGGCCACGGAGATTTCCGGCAGCACGGTGTACTCGGAGAAGGTCGAGGTGCCCATGTAGTGGAACAGCTGCTGGCCCTTGTAGCTGAAGCGGGTGGTGCCGTCGGGCATCAGGCCCTTGCCCTGCGTGGCGCGGATGGCCTGGCACAGGTTGGTCTTGCCCGACAGGCAGAATTTGCACTTGCCGCATTCCGGGGTGTACAGCGGGATCACGTGGTCGCCGACCGCCACCGAGGTCACGCCCTCGCCAACCGCCTCGACGATCGCCCCGCCCTCATGGCCGAGAATCGACGGGAAGATGCCTTCCGGGTCGGCGCCAGACAGGGTATAGGCGTCGGTATGGCAGACACCCGAGGCGACGACGCGCAGCAGCACTTCGCCGGCCTTGGGCATGGCCACGTCCACTTCGACGATTTCCAGGGGTTTCTTGGCCTCGAAGGCTACAGCAGCGCGGGACTTGATCATCAAAGGTCTCCAGACAAGAGTGTCGATTGCAGGCAAGCAGTGTAATTCACTGCCTTTTGATGAATAATCCGGCCATTCACAAAACATTATTGCCACACAGGGACAATCCATTGAGCAGCCGCTGGGAAGGCATCGACGAATTCGTCGCCGTGGCAGAAATGGGCCAGTTCACCGCCGCCGCCGAACGCCTCGGAGTGTCTTCGTCGCACATCAGTCGGCAGATCGCCCGCCTGGAGGAACGCTTGCAGACCCGCCTGCTGTACCGCAGCACGCGGCGGGTGACCCTCAGCGAAGCCGGGCAGACCTTTCTCCAGCACTGCCAGCGCCTGCAGGATGGCCGCGAGGAAGCGTTGCGCGCCATGGGCGACCTGGCCAGCGAACCCAAAGGCCTGCTGCGCCTGACCTGCGCGGTAGCCTATGGCGAGCGCTTCATCGTGCCGCTGGTGACGCGCTTCATGGCGCTGTACCCGCAGTTGCGGGTGGAGGTGGAGTTGAGCAACCGCACCCTCGACCTGCTGCATGAGGGCATGGACCTGGCGATCCGCCTGGGCCGCCTGCAGGATTCCCGGCTGGTGGCCACGCGCCTGGCGCCGCGACGCATGTACCTGTGCGCATCACCGGCCTACCTGGCACGCTATGGGCGGCCGCACAGCGTGTCGGAGTTGGCGCGGCACAATTGCCTGGTCGGCAGCTCCGACCTGTGGGCGCTGCAGCAGGAGGGTCGCGAGATCAGCCAGCGGGTACAGGGCAACTGGCGCTGCAACAGCGGCCAGGCGGTGCTGGATGCGGCGCTGCAGGGGATGGGCCTGTGCCAGTTGCCGGATTACTACGTGCTCGAGCACCTGCATAGCGGGGCGCTGGTGTCGTTGCTGGAGGGGCACCAACCGCCGAATACAGCGGTATGGGCGTTGTATCCGCAACAACGGCATCTGTCGCCGAAGGTGCGGCGGTTGGTGGACTATCTCAAGGAAGGGTTGGCGCAGTTGCCGGAGTATCGCACCACGCCTTTGCAGGAGCGGCCTTAGCCGCGATGCGGGCAACGCGGTCAGGCACCCGCTGCGCGGGTGATCGCGGCTGAAGCCGCTCCTACAGGTACGGCGTCAGACCGTCGCTCAGCGACGCCCAGCCCAGCGCTGGCGCAACCACTCCAAGTCCTCTGGCCGGGTCACCTTGATATTGTCGCTGCGCCCTTCGACCAGGCGCGGCGCATACCCGGCCCACTCGATGGCGGACGACTCATCGGTGACTGCTACATCGGACACCAGGCACTCGGCCAGTGCCCGGTGCAACATGCCGAGGCGGAACATCTGCGGGGTGTAGGCTTGCCAGACGGTGCTGCGATCGACCGTCGCCGCCACCCTGCCCTCGCCGTCGGCACGCTTGAGCGTGTCCCGAGCGGGTACGGCGAGCAATCCACCGACGGGATCTTCAGCCAGGGCTGACAGCAACTTGTCCAGATCGCCACGCGCCAGATTCGGCCGCGCGGCGTCGTGCACCAGCACCCAGTCGTCATCCGACGCGCCCTGGGCATGCAGCAGCAATAGCGCATTGAGCACCGAGTCAGCGCGCTCGTCACCACCCGGGGCACGCTGGATACGCGGATCGCTGGCACAGCGCAGGCCGGGCCAGTAAGGGTCGTGTTCGGCAATGCTGACCACCACGCCCTTGAGCATGGGATGGTCGAGGAAACAGTCGAGGCTATGCTCGAGAATGGTCTGCCCGCCCAGTTGCAGATACTGCTTGGGCCGGTCGGCAGCCATGCGGGCGCCAATGCCCGCGGCGGGAATCACGGCCCAGAAGGCCGGCAGTTCGTTTGTCATTTCTGTGGCAGCTGGTAGAGGGTTTCGCCCTCCTTGACCATCCCCAGTTCATGACGAGCCCGTTCTTCCACGGTCTCCATACCTTTCTTCAACTCCAGGACCTCGGCATCGAGCACGCGATTGCGTTCCAGCAGGCGTTCGTTTTCCGCATGCTGGTCGGCGATCTGCTGCTTGAGTTCGGTCACTTGCGCCAGGCTGCCATTACCTACCCAAAGGCGATATTGCAGGCCGCCGAGCAGCAGGAGCAGGACGAGGAACAACCAATAGGGACTGCGCATGAAGATATCCAGGGTAAAAAAGGCCGCCGCAGCGAGCTTCCGATAGCACGAAGCCTGGCCGAGGCCAGGCTTCGTCGACAGAAACCCGTGGAGGCAACCGAACGATCAGTACGAACGTTCAGCAGGCCCCGGCTGCTGCCTTTTTACCATCTCTTGCTCAGCCGCGAAACTCGGCACGGCCGCGATACACGGCTTTGGCGCCCAGTTGCTCTTCGATGCGCAGCAGTTGGTTGTACTTGCTGACGCGATCGGAGCGGCACAGCGAGCCGGTCTTGATCTGGCCAGCGGCAGTACCCACGGCCAGGTCGGCGATGGTCGAGTCCTCGGTTTCACCGGAACGGTGCGAAATCACCGCGGTGTAGCCAGCGGCCTTGGCCATCTGGATGGCTTCGAGGGTTTCGGTCAGCGAGCCGATCTGGTTGAACTTGATCAGGATCGAGTTGCCGATGCCCTTCTCGATGCCTTCCTTCAGGATCTTGGTGTTGGTCACGAACAGGTCGTCGCCGACCAGCTGGACTTTCTCGCCGATCTTGTCGGTGAGGATCTTCCAGCCAGCCCAGTCGGACTCGTCCAGGCCGTCTTCGATCGAGATGATCGGGAAGCGCTCGGTCAGGCCCTTCAGGTATTCGGCGAAGCCTTCGGCGTCGAACGACTTGCCTTCACCGGACAGGTTGTACTTGCCGTCTTCGTAGAACTCGGAAGCCGCGCAGTCCAGGGCCAGGGTCACGTCGGTGCCCAGCTTGTAGCCGGCTTTCTCGACAGCTTCGGCGATGGCGCCCAGGGCGTCTTCGTTGGAAGCCAGGTTCGGGGCGAAGCCACCTTCGTCACCGACGGCGGTATTCAGGCCACGGGCCTTCAGTACGGCCTTGAGGTGGTGGAAGATCTCGGTGCCCATGCGCAGGCCGTCGGAGAAGGTCTTGGCGCCAACTGGCTGGACCATGAACTCCTGGATGTCGACGTTGTTGTCGGCGTGCTCGCCGCCATTGATGATGTTCATCATCGGCACGGGCATGGAATACTGACCCGGCGTGCCGTTGAGGTTGGCGATGTGCGCGTACAGCGGCAGGTCCTGATCCTGGGCGGCGGCCTTGGCGGCAGCCAGGGACACGGCGAGGATGGCGTTGGCGCCCAGCTTGGCCTTGTTCTCGGTGCCGTCCAGCTCGATCATCGCGCGGTCCAGGGCTTTCTGGTCCGATGGGTCCTTGCCCAGCAGCAGGTCGCGGATCGGGCCGTTGATGTTGGCGACGGCCTTCAGCACGCCCTTGCCCAGGTAACGGCTCTTGTCGCCATCACGCAGCTCCAGCGCTTCGCGCGAGCCAGTGGAAGCACCCGACGGCGCGCAGGCGCTGCCGATGATGCCGTTGTCGAGCAGTACATCGGCTTCCACGGTGGGGTTGCCACGCGAATCGAGAACTTCACGACCTTTGATGTCGACGATCTTTGCCATTGTTGTAAGCACTCCAGAATTGACGAAAACAACGCAGCTTTTGGGAATTCTTGCCGTTCACCAGGCGACATGGCACGGGCAGGCCTGGCGAAGGGAGCCCCTGACCGAAAGGTCAGGGGTGGAACGGGCGGTACTTTACCCGAGAAATGAGCTTTACGCGGTTTCTACCGTCGGAAAACTTTTCACCAAGTCGTCCAGCTGCTTGAGCTGTGCCAGGAACGGCTCAAGCTTGTCCAGGCGCAGGGCGCACGGGCCATCGCACTTGGCGTTGTCCGGGTCCGGATGCGCTTCGAGGAACAGGCCGGCCAGGCCCTGGCTCATGCCAGCCTTGGCCAGGTCGGTAACCTGGGCGCGGCGGCCACCGGCGGAGTCGGCGCGACCGCCCGGGGTCTGCAACGAGTGGGTCACGTCGAAGAACACCGGGTACTCGAACTGCTTCATGATGCCGAAGCCGAGCATGTCCACAACGAGGTTGTTGTAGCCGAAGCTCGAGCCGCGCTCACAGAGGATGAGCTGGTCGTTGCCGGCCTCGACGCACTTGGCGAGGATGTGCTTCATCTCGTGGGGCGCCAGGAACTGCGCCTTCTTGATGTTGATCACCGCACCGGTCTTGGCCATCGCCACGACCAGGTCGGTCTGGCGCGACAGGAAGGCCGGCAGCTGGATGATGTCGCACACTTTGGCCACCGGTTCGCACTGGTAGGGTTCGTGCACGTCGGTGATCACCGGCACGTTGAAGGTCTGCTTGATCTCCTCGAAGATCTTCAGGCCCTCTTCCATGCCCGGGCCGCGGTACGAGCTGACCGACGAACGGTTGGCCTTGTCGAAGCTGGCCTTGAACACGTACGGGATACCGAGCTTCTCGGTTACCCGCACGTACTCCTCGCAGACCTTCAGGGCCAGGTCACGGGACTCCAGGACGTTCATGCCGCCGAAAAGGACGAACGGCTTGTCGTTGGCGATCTCGATGTTACCGACGCGAATGATCTTCTGAGTCATGGATCAGGCCTTGTTCTTCTGTGCCAGGGCAGCCTTGACGAAACCGCTGAACAGCGGATGACCGTCACGTGGCGTCGAGGTGAACTCCGGGTGGAACTGGCAGGCGACGAACCATGGGTGGTCCTTGGACTCGACCACTTCAACCAGCGCGCCGTCTTCGGAGCGACCGGACACCTGCAGGCCAGCTTCGACCAGCTGCGGCAGCAGGTTGTTGTTGACTTCGTAGCGGTGGCGGTGACGCTCGGTGATGATGTCCTTGCCGTAGCAGTCGTGCACCTTGGAGCCGGCAGCCAGTTGGCAGTCCTGAGCGCCCAGGCGCATGGTGCCGCCCAGGTCGGACGCTTCGGTACGGGTCTCGACCGCGCCGGTGGCATCGGCCCACTCGGTGATCAGACCAACGACCGGGTGGCCGCTGTTGCGGTCGAACTCGGTGGAGTTGGCGTCTTTCCAGCCCATCACGTTACGGGCGAATTCGATCACGGCAACCTGCATGCCGAGGCAGATGCCCAGGTACGGGACCTTGTTCTCACGGGCGTACTGCACCGCGGTGATCTTGCCTTCAACGCCGCGCAGGCCGAAACCGCCCGGGACCAGGATGGCATCGGCGCCTTCGAGCAGGCTGGTGCCCTGGTTCTCGATATCTTCGGAGTCGATGTAGCGCAGGTTGACCTTGGTGCGGTTGGTGATGCCGGCGTGGCTCATCGCTTCGATCAGCGACTTGTACGCGTCCAGCAGCTCCATGTACTTGCCGACCATGGCGATGGTCACTTCCTGCTCAGGGTTGAGCTTGGCGTCGACGACCTTGTCCCACTCGGACAGGTCGGCGCTATTGCACTGCAGGCCGAAGCGCTCGACGACGAAGTCGTCCAGGCCCTGGGCATGCAGCACGCCTGGGATCTTGTAGATGGTGTCGACGTCTTCCAGCGAAATCACCGCACGCTCTTCGACGTTGGTGAACAGCGCGATCTTGCGGCGCGACGAGGCGTCGACCGGGTGGTCGGAGCGGCAGATCAGCACGTCAGGCTGCAGACCGATGGAGCGCAGTTCCTTGACCGAGTGCTGGGTCGGCTTGGTCTTGGTCTCGCCGGCGGTGGCGATGTACGGGACCAGGGTCAGGTGCATCAGCATGGCGCGCTTGGAGCCCACTTCGACGCGCAACTGGCGGATGGCCTCGAGGAACGGCTGCGACTCGATGTCGCCCACGGTGCCGCCGATCTCGACCAGCGCGACGTCGGCATCGCCGGCGCCCTTGATGATGCGGCGCTTGATTTCGTCGGTGATGTGCGGGATGACCTGGATGGTCGCGCCCAGATAATCACCACGGCGCTCCTTGCGCAGCACGTGCTCGTAGATGCGGCCGGTGGTGAAGTTGTTGTTCTGGGTCATCGTGGTGCGGATGAACCGCTCGTAGTGGCCCAGGTCGAGGTCGGTCTCGGCGCCGTCGTGGGTGACGAACACTTCACCGTGCTGGAACGGGCTCATGGTGCCCGGGTCGACGTTGATGTACGGGTCCAGCTTGAGCATGGTGACTTTAAGCCCCCGCGCTTCCAGGATGGCCGCCAGGGAAGCCGAGGCAATGCCTTTCCCCAATGAAGAAACAACACCGCCCGTGACGAATATGTAGCGCGTCATGAAAAACCCTAGAAGTCTGCGTTAAGGCGGTCAGCGCCGCCGGAGAAAGCGAAGGAAGGCCGAAGCCCCCGATCACCTGCGTCAATCACAGTGCATCTCGAAAAACTGCCGCGTCTGTACAGACCAGGGGTGTCCCCGGCATGGAGCTCGCTCGTCATTTTAAGAAATCAGCCCAGCAAAAAACTGCTTGGTAATCGGCAACTGCTGTGTTTTCGCGGAACCCACAGAAGTTGTATCAAGAAGGGAGGGTAGTCTACCGGAATGTACCCTTCAGCTCAAACCTTGCACGTTCATCGGCGGTTGCCAGTGCAGTTGACATTCGGCCTGAGCGAGTCCGGGCAGATTGGCCACCGCCAGCAATTGCTCGCCCCGGTACAGCAGTGGCAGGCGCGAGCGCACGAAGTGCGGGACCTGCAGCTCGTTGAGCAGACGCTTGAGGTCACGCCGGCCACGGCCACTGACCTCCAGCATTTCGCCGCCTTGACGGTAGGCGATGCGCAGGCCTGTGTTGTCCATGCAGCCTTCCAGCCACACCTGGCCGTTGCCCGGCAGCGTCAGGGGCGTGGACGGGTTCGGCCACGCCCATTCACCCGTCGGAGCTTGGAGCCATTGCCCGTCCAGCCACCAGATGCGCCCGTGGCTGCGCTGCAACTGACCGTCGGTCAGGCGCCAGATCGGGCAGGCATCGCCTGCCGCGCCACGCAGGTCATCCCAACCGGCCCAGTGGCGACTGTCAGGCAGGCGGGTGCGGCGACCGAGCCAGCATTGCAGGGCATTGCGCTGGCGCGCCGGTGACAGCGCCTCGAGTACGGCGAGGTCGAGGGAGGCAAGACCGAGCCAGGGCAGCGGCGCATTGTCGCACGCCGGAGCCAGGTCAGTGGCGGCCAGCTCGTCAAGCAGGCCGAGGGCCTCGCCCAGGTGCTCGGCGCTGCGCGCCAGGTTGCCCTCAGCCTGGGGCCAGCGACCGCGCAGCAGCGGGAAGACCTCTGCGCGCAGGAAGTTGCGGGCGAAGGTGGTGTCGGTATTTGAGGGATCGTCAACCCACACCAGCCCCCTGCTCTGGGCATAAGCGTGCAAGCGCTCACGCGAAACCTTCAGCAGCGGGCGCACGAGCCTGCCCTGCCCCAACGAGCGCGCCTCGGGCATGGCCGACAGACCACGCAAGCCGGCACCGCGCAGCAGACGAAACAGCAAGGTCTCGGCCTGATCGTCACGGTGCTGGCCGGTGAACAGGACGGCGCCTGGAGCGAGCTGCTTTTCGAACGCTGTGTAACGGGCATCGCGGGCAGCCTGCTCAAGACTGGCGCCCGGGGCTACCTGAACGCGAACAACGTCGAGTTCGATGCCCAGGGCATCACAGACGGTCTTGCAGTGGGCGGGCCATGCATCAGCGGCAGCTTGCAGACCATGATGCACATGGACGGCACGCAGGGGAGGCGCGGGGTGATTACGGGCGTAATCGGCCAGCAGGTGCAGGAGGACGGTGGAGTCGAGGCCGCCGGAGAAGGCGACGTGCCAGGCGGGGGCATCGAGCCAACGGGCAAACTGGCGGGTGAGGTTGATCATCTGGGCCTCACCGTGATGGAGATCGCGGGGGGGCGTTTCACGCCCCTTTCGCCGGCAAGCCGGCTCCCACAGAAATATGCATTCCCTTGTGGGAGCCGGCTTGCCGGCGAAAGGGCCGCAAAGCGGCCCCTGGAATCCATCAGAGACCGTAGCTCATCAGGCGATCGTAACGGCGCTTGAGCAGCGCGTCGTTGTCGAGCTTGCCGAGCATGTCCAGCTGTTCGATCAGGTCGGCGCGGATGCTCGCAGACATTTTGGCCGGATCACGGTGGGCGCCACCCAGCGGCTCCTGGATGACCTTGTCGACGATGTTCAGGCTCTTCAGGCGCTCGGCGGTGATGCCCATGGCCTCGGCGGCGTCGGCGGCCTTGTCGGCGGTCTTCCACAGGATCGAGGCGCAGCCTTCCGGCGAGATCACCGAGTAGGTGGAGTACTGCAACATGTTCAGCTGATCGCACACGCCGATGGCCAGTGCGCCGCCGGAACCACCCTCACCGATCACGGTGGCGATGATCGGCGTCTTCAGACGCGCCATGACGCGCAGGTTCCAGGCGATGGCCTCGCTCTGGTTGCGCTCTTCTGCGTCGATGCCCGGATAGGCACCCGGGGTGTCGATGAAGGTCAGGATCGGCATCTTGAAACGCTCGGCCATTTCCATCAGGCGACAGGCCTTGCGATAGCCTTCGGGACGCGGCATGCCGAAGTTGCGGCGCACCTTCTCACGCACCTCGCGGCCCTTCTGATGGCCGATGACCATGACCGGCTTGTCGTCCAGGCGCGCGGTGCCACCGACGATGGCGGCATCGTCGGAGAAGTGACGGTCGCCGTGCAGCTCTTCGAACTCGGTGAAGAGGTGGTCGATATAGTCGAGGGTGTAGGGGCGGCGCGGGTGACGGGCCAGACGGGCGATCTGCCAGCTGGTCAGGTTGCCGAAGATGCTCTCGGTCAGGGTGCTGCTCTTGTCCTGCAGACGGGCAATTTCATCGCTGATGTTCAGCGAGTTGTCGTTACCCACCAGGCGCAGCTCTTCGATCTTGGCTTGCAGGTCGGCAATCGGCTGTTCGAAATCGAGGAAATTCGGGTTCATAGGCTTCCGTCTTGGGTCTACGGCCAGGCGGCCGGCCGGTTGATCCGTTTGGCGCCCTACCTTAAGGGATCAGGCGCATATAGGTCGAGATTAAAATTCGTCGTTTCAACGGTATTGCAGGAAGACGTTCTCACGTCCGAACTGGTCACGCAGTGCCTGAATCAGGCCGTCAGCCGGGTCGATGGACCACTGGTCGCCGAATTGCAGCATGGCCTTGGCGTCGCTGCCGGTGTACTCCAGGGTGATCGGGCAGCCACCACGGTGACGGGTGATCAGCTCGCCCAGCCAGTTCAGGCGGTCACCCTTGAGCGCGTCGTGGGCGACCTTCAGGCGCAGGCTTTCGGCCAGCTTGGTACGGGCATCCTCCATGGTCATCACCGTCTTGACCCGCAGGCGCAGGCCACCGGAGAAATCGTCGTTACTGACCTCCCCCTCCACCACCACCATGGCGTCGGTCTGCAGCAAGGCCTGGGCGCCCATGAAGGCATCGGCGAACAACGAGGCCTCGATGCGCCCGGAACGGTCGTCGAGGGTGACGAAGCCCATCTTGTCGCCCTTCTTGTTCTTCATCACGCGCAGGGCAATGATCATCCCGGCGATGGTCTGGGTATCCCGCGCGGGCTTCAGATCGACAATGCGCTGGCGGGCGAAACGACGGATCTCGGTCTCGTACTCATCAATCGGATGCCCGGTGAGGTACAGGCCGAGCGTGTCCTTTTCGCCTTTCAGGCGCTCTTTGAGCGTCAACTCCCGCACCTTGCGGTGGTTGGCGTAGACGTCGACATCCGCCTCGTCGAACATGCCGCCGAACAGGTCGACATGGCCACTGTCGGCGGTATGGGCCGCCTGTTCGGCAGCCTTGACGGCCTCACCCAGCGCCGAGAGCAGGGTCGCGCGGTTGATGTCGATGTTGGCCTGGTAGGCCTTGATCTCATCATGGAAGTGCGGGCCGAGACGATCCAGTGCGCCACTGCGGATCAACGCATCGAGGGTACGCTTGTTGACGCGCTTGAGGTCGATGCGCTCACAGAAGTCGAACAGGTCCTTGAACGGTCCACCCTGTGCGCGCGCCTCGACGATCGCCTCCACCGGGCCTTCGCCCACGCCCTTGATCGCCCCCAGGCCATAGACGATGCGGCCATCGTTGTTGACGGTGAACTTGAAGTCGGAGAAGTTCACGTCCGGCGCGTCGAGGCGCAGCTTCATGCTGCGTACTTCCTCGACCAGCACCACGACCTTGTCGGTGTTGTGCATATCCGCCGACAGGACCGCGGCCATGAACGGCGCCGGGTAGTGGGTCTTCAACCACGCTGTCTGGTAAGAGACCAGGCCATAGGCCGCAGAGTGAGATTTGTTGAACCCGTAACCGGCGAATTTCTCTACCAGATCGAAGATGTTACCGGCCAGATCCGCATCAATGTTGTTGGCCACGCAGCCTTCGATGAAACCGCCACGCTGCTTGGCCATTTCCTCGGGCTTTTTCTTACCCATGGCCCGGCGCAGCATGTCGGCGCCACCCAGGGTATAGCCCGCCATCACCTGGGCGATCTGCATCACCTGTTCCTGGTACAGGATGATGCCGTAGGTCGGCGCAAGAACGGGCTTGAGGCCTTCGTACTGGTAGTCCGCATGCGGGTAGGCCAACTCGGCGCGGCCGTGTTTGCGGTTGATGAAGTCGTCCACCATGCCCGACTGCAGCGGACCGGGGCGGAACAGTGCCACCAGTGCGATAAGGTCTTCCAGGCAGTCAGGCTTGAGCTTCTTGATCAGCTCTTTCATGCCGCGCGATTCGAGCTGGAACACTGCGGTGGTTTCAGCCTTCTGCAGCAACTCGTAGGTCTTGCGGTCGTCCAGCGGAATGAAGTCGATGTTGACGTCGGGCAGGTTCTTCTTGGCCTGCTCGCGGTTGATGATTTCCATCGCCCACTTGATGATCGTCAGCGTGCGCAGGCCGAGGAAGTCGAACTTCACCAGGCCCGCGGCCTCGACGTCGTCCTTGTCGAACTGGGTCACCAGGCCGCCGCCTTCTTCATCACAGGCGATCGGCGAAAAGTCGGTAAGCTTGGTCGGGGCGATCACCACGCCACCGGCGTGCTTGCCGGTACCGCGGGTGACACCCTCGAGCTTGAGGGCCATGTCCCAGATTTCGCGGGCATCCTCGTCGCCCTTGAGGAAGTCGCGCAGGATCTCTTCCTGCTCGTAGGCCTTCTCCAGGGTCATGCCCACTTCGAACGGGATCATCTTCGACAGGCGGTCGGCCAGGCCGTAGGACTTGCCCTGCACCCGCGCCACGTCACGCACCACCGCCTTGGCGGCCATGGTGCCGAAGGTGATGATCTGGCTCACCGCATTGCGCCCGTAGGCCTCGGCCACGTAGTCGATCACCCGGTCGCGGCCATCCATGCAGAAGTCGACGTCGAAGTCGGGCATGGAAATACGTTCAGGGTTGAGGAAGCGCTCGAACAGCAGGTCGTAGGCCAACGGGTCGAGGTCGGTGATCTTCAGCACGTAGGCCACCAAGGAACCGGCACCCGAACCCCGGCCCGGGCCGACCGGCACGTCGTTGTTCTTCGCCCACTTGATGAAGTCCATAACGATCAGGAAGTAACCGGGGAAGCCCATCTGGATGATGATATCCAGCTCGAACTTAAGGCGGTCCAGGTAAACCTGGCGCTTCTCTTCATAATTGGGCGTGGTCTCCTTCGGCCAAAGCACCGCCAGGCGCTCTTCCAGGCCTTCGTGGGAGACATGCCGCAGGTAGTCGTCGATACCCATGCCGTTGGGCGTCGGGAAGTCGGGGAGGAAGTACTTGCCCAACTGCACGGTGATGTTGCAGCGCTTGGCGATCTCCACGGTGTTGGCAATGGCATCCGGCAGGTCGCTGAACAGCTCGGCCATCTCTTCGGCGGACTTGAGGTACTGCTGGTCGCTGTAGCCACGCGGGCGGCGCGGGTCGTCCAGGGTCCAGCCCTCGCCGATGCACACGCGGGTCTCGTGGGCGTCGAAGTCCGACTGCTTGACGAAGCGCACGTCATTAGTCGCCACCAGCGGCGCGCCGAGCTTGTCGGCCAAGGCCACGGCAGCGTGCACGTATTCCTCGTCACCAGCGCGGTTGGTACGCTGCACCTCGACGTAGAAGCGCTCGGGGAACATGCTCATCCAGTCGGCGAGCAGTACCTGGGCTTCGTCCTGACGATTGGCCATCAGCGCCATGCCGATGTCGCCTTCCTTGCCCGCGGACAGGGCAATCAGCCCCTCGCTGGCCGGGGCGATCCAGTCGCGCTGGATGATCACCAGCCCATTGCGCTGGCCATCGGTCCAACCACGCGAGATCAGCTCGGTGAGATTGCGGTAACCCTTGGGGTTCATGGCCAGGAAACAGATGCGCGACAGTGGCGCCTCCGGGTCAACCCCAGCCAGCCACAGGTCGGCGCCGCAGATCGGCTTGATGCCGGCGCCCATGGCGGTCTTGTAGAACTTCACCAGCGAGCACATGTTGCTCTGGTCGGTGATCGCCACCGCCGGCATGTTCATCCCGGCCAGGGCCTTGGCCAGCGGCTTGATCCGCACCAGGCCGTCGACCAGGGAGAATTCGGAGTGCACGCGAAGGTGAACGAAGGAGACCGACATGGAGGATCCTGTAGCAGTGCTGAACGACAAGGGCGGGATTGTAGCGTATTGCTCTGCGCTTGCCCCGCGATGAGTGGCGACGATCAGATCAGCAGAGTGGAAACGCCCTCACGGGCTTCCCAGGCAGCTCGAACAGGCGCGAACGAACGCCGATGAATGGGCGTCGGCCCTAGACGGGCCAGGGCCTCAAGGTGCACTGGAGTCGGATACCCCTTGTGCCCGCCGATCCCATAACCCGGGTAGATCAGCTCGAACGCGCTCATCTCGCGGTCACGGGTGACCTTGGCCAGAATCGAGGCGGCGGCGATTGCCGGCACCTGCGAATCACCCTTGACCACCGGAGCCGCCGGTACCGAAAGCTTCGGACAGCGGTTGCCATCGATCAGCGCCAGTTTCGGCGTGACGTGCAGCCCTTCGACCGCACGCTGCATGGCCAGCATGGTCGCATGGAGGATGTTCAGTCGGTCGATTTCCTCGACCTCGGCGCGAGCGATGCAGAAACTCAGCGCCTTTTCGCAGATCTCGTCGAACAGCGCATCGCGCTTGGCCTCGGTGAGTTTCTTCGAGTCGTTCAGACCGAGGATCGGCCGGCGCGGGTCGAGAATAACCGCTGCGGTTACCACCGCGCCGCACAGCGGACCCCGCCCCACTTCGTCTACACCTGCCACCAGTTCCTCGACCAGGTTGAAATCCAGTCCAATCTGCATGTCAGCGGTCCTTCAACAAGGCAAGCACCGCGTCGGCCGCCTGGTTGGAGGCGTCACGGCGCAGGGTGCGGTGAATCTGGTCGAAGCTGTCGGTCTGCTGCGCGCCATCCTTGACCAGCGGTGCCAGGGTTTGCGCCAAGGCCTCGCTGGTGGCGGCGTCCTGCAGCAGCTCGGGTACCAACAGCCGCTGGGCAAGCAAGTTGGGCAGCGACACGTAGGGGCTCTTGACCATGCGTTTGAGGATCCAGTACGTCAACGGTGCCAGGCGATAAGCCACCACCATCGGCCGCTTGTACAGCATCGCTTCCAGGGTGGCGGTACCCGAGGCGATCAGCACCGCGTCGCACGCCGCCAGAGCCTTGTGCGACTGGCCGTCGAGCAGGGTCAGCGGCAGCTCGCGCCCTTCGAGCATCTGCTCGACCTGGGCGCGGCGCGCGGCATTGGCGCACGGCAGCACGAAACGTGCGCCAGGCACCAGCTCGCGCAGGCGCTGGGCCGCATCAAGGAACAAGGCGCCCAGGCGCCCCACTTCGCCGCCGCGACTGCCGGGCATCAGAGCGATCACCGGGCCATCACCCAGGCCCAGCTCGGCACGCGCCGCGCCACGGTCAGCCTCGAGGGGAATGGTGTCCGCCAACGGGTGGCCGACGAAGCGCACCGGCACACCCTGCTCTTCATAGAAGCGCGCCTCGAACGGCAGCAGGGTGAGCATCAGGTCGCACCCCTCGCGGATCTTCAGCACACGTTTCTGCCGCCAGGCCCAGACCGACGGGCTGACATAGTGCACTGTCTTGATCCCGGCCTGGCGCAGCTTGAGTTCGATATTCAGGGTGAAATCAGGTGCATCGATACCGATGAACACGTCAGGCTTTTCACCGATCAGTGTCTCGATCAACAGCTTGCGCCGCTTGAGCAGCTCGCGCAGACGCCCAAGCACCTCGACCAGGCCCATGACGGCCAGGCGTTCCATCGGGAAGTAGGAGGTCATGCCTTCGGCCTCCATCAATGGCCCGCCGACGCCGATGAACCGCACATCGGGGTGGCGCGCCTTGATGGCACGCATCAAGCCGGAACCGAGGATGTCGCCGCTGGCCTCGCCCGCGACCAGCGCCACGCAAAGCTGGGCCATGTCAGCGCGTGATGCCGCGGGCGGAGTTGGCGATCGATTGACGGAACAGGTCGACTTCCGGGAACTGGCTCACCAGCTCGTCCAGCTCCTTGAGCGCCTCTTCGACGGTCAGGCCCTGGCGATAGACAACTTTGTAGGCGCGGCGCAGTGCATGCAGCACCTCGTCGCTGAAACCACGACGGCGCAGGCCTTCGAAGTTCATGCTACGCGCCTCGGCCGGGCTGCCGAACACCGTCACATAAGCCGGCACGTCCTTGCCGATCGCGGTACCCATGCCGGAAAAGGCATGCGCGCCGATATGGCAGTACTGGTGCACCAGTGTGTAGCCCGACAGGATCGCCCAGTCGCCCACGTGCACGTGCCCGGCCAACGCGGTGTTGTTGACCAGGATGCAGTGGTTGCCGATGACGCTGTCATGGCCGATGTGGGCATAGGCCATGATCAGGTTGTGATCGCCCAGCGTCGTTTCCGAACGGTCCTGCACGGTGCCGCGATGGATGGTGACACCCTCGCGGATCACATTGTGGTCACCGATCACCAGGCGCGTCGGCTCACCCTTGTACTTCAGGTCAGGGGTGTCTTCACCGATCGAGGAGAACTGGTAGATACGGTTGTGCTTGCCAATACGAGTCGGCCCTTTAAGCACGACGTGCGGGCCAATGACGGTACCCTCCCCGATTTCCACATCGGGGCCTACGATCGACCAGGGGCCAACCTCGACGCCCTCGGCCAGCTTGGCCGAGGGGTCGATGATCGCCCGTGGATCAATCGAACTCATAGGGAGCGTTCCGCACAGGTGATCTCGGCCGAGCAGACTGGCTTGCCGTCCACCAGGGCACGGCATTCGAACTTCCAGATCATGCTCTTGCGGCTGAGGAACTTGGCTTCCAGGACCAGCTGGTCACCCGGCAGTACCGGTTGGCGGAAACGCAGCTTGTCGGAGCCGACAAAGTAATAAAGCGTGCCGTCAGCCGGTTTGGCGTCGAGCATCTTGAATCCGAGAATTCCGGCCGCCTGGGCCATCGCCTCGATGATCAGCACGCCCGGCATGATCGGATGCGCCGGGAAGTGGCCATTGAAGAACGGCTCGTTGATGCTGACATTCTTGTAGGCACGAATGCTTTGGGCCTCGAAGTCCAGCTCCGTCACCCGGTCCACCAGCAGGAACGGGTAACGGTGAGGCAGGTATTCGCGAATCTCGTTGATGTCCATCATTTCGGGGGGAAGCCTGTATAAGAATAGGGAGCGCAGGTGCTGACCACACGCTCCTTTTGCAGATCCAAAGAGGAGCCAGCTAGCGACTGTAACGCTCGCTCAGTAAATGGTATCAGCCTTCTGATGTCGGCTGGCCACCTGAGGTCACGGTGTCGACACGCTTTTCCAGCTGCTGGAGACGCTTGGACATCTCGTCCAGCTGGCGAATGCGAGCGGCGCTCTTGCGCCATTCGGCCAAGGGTTGCATGGCAGTTCCGGAAGAGTAGCCACCCGGTTCGGTAATCGAACGGGTCACCATGGTCATGCCGGAGACGAAAACATTGTCGCAGACGTCGATGTGACCGACCATCCCGACACCACCGGCAATCATGCAGTGCTTGCCGATACGGGTGCTGCCCGAGATACCGACGCAGGCCGCCATCGCCGTGTGGTCACCGACCTGCACGTTATGGGCGATCTGGATCTGGTTGTCGAGCTTGACGCCATCACCGATGCGCGTGTCCGACAGGGCGCCGCGGTCCACCGCGGTGTTCACGCCAATCTCGACATCGTCGCCCAGGGTGACGCCGCCGATCTGCGCAATCTTGCGCCAGATGCCTTTCTCGTTGGCAAAGCCGAAGCCCTCGCCACCGATCACCGCGCCGGACTGGATGACCACGCGCTTGCCAATGGTCACGTCGTGATACAGCGTGACACGGGGTGCCAACCAGCCACCCTCACCGATGACGCAACGGGCACCGATGAAACAGTGCGCGCCGACCGTCACGTTGGCGTCGATTCGCGCGCCGCTTTCGACCACCGCGAACGGACCGATGCTGGCGCTGGCATCCACCTGGGCATCCTCGGCAACCACGGCGCTGGGATGAATTCCCGCCACAGCCTTGGGCTTCGGATCGAACAGGTGCGAGATGCGTGCGTAAGCCAAATACGGGTCGGCCACGATCAAGGCATTGCCGGAGAAACCTTCGGCGTCCTCGGCCTTGAGCAATACCGCGCTGGCCGTGGAATCGTCCAGAAACTTGCGGTACTGCTTGTTGGCGAGGAAACTCAGCTGCCCGGAAACGGCCTCCTGCAAGGTGGCCAACCCGGTGATTTCCAGCGCCTCGGGGCCTTTGAGCTCGGCGCCGAGGGCTTCGGCCAGCTGGCCGAGTGTCATGGTTACGGTCATATCAACGGGCTTGGTTCATGCGCTCGATGACCTGGCGGGTGATGTCGTACTGCGGCTTGACATCGATGACCGCGCCACGCTCGAGCACCAGGTCGAAGCCGCCCTTCTTGATCACTTCCTCGACGGCGCCATCAAGCTTGGGCTTGAGCTGCTTGAGCATGTCGCGATCCGCCACGGCCTTGGCTTCGTTGAGTTCCTTGGACTGGAACTGGAAGTCGCGGGCCTTTTGCTTGAACTCGAGCTCGAGGCGCTCGCGCTCTGGCTGAGGCATCTTGTCGCCGCCCTTGATCAGGCGATCCTGGATGCCCTTGGCGCTGCTTTCCAGGCCCTTGAGCTTGGTCAGTTGCGGGCCGAACTTCTTCTCGGCGTCAACGGCGTATTTCTTGGCCGCGTCGGATTCCAGCAGGGCCATCTGATAGTTCAGCACGGCAACCTTCATTTCGGCGAAAGCCGGGGTGGCGACCAGCGCCGCGGCCACGAGGGCCAGTTGAGTCAACTTACGCACGATGCACTCCTGGATAATCCGTTGTCGTTATGCAAGGGCCGACCTCAGAAGGTCTGGCCCAGAGAGAATTGGAACACTTGCGTGTCGGCGTCGTCCGGCTTCTTGATCGGCATCGCCAGGCTGAAGCTCAGCGGGCCCAGCGCGGTGATCCAGGTTACGCCCAGACCGACGGAACTGGCCATGTCCGAGAAACCGACCTTGGTGCAGTCCGGCTTGGAACCGCAGTTGGTGTCGAACACGTTACCCACGTCCCAGAACACGGAGGTGCGCAGCGAACGCTGGTCCTTGACGAACGGCAGCGGGAACAGCAGCTCCACACCGCCCTGGACGAGGACGTTGCCACCGAACGGCAGCGGATCCTGGTCCGGGTCGGCGATGGTGCCCGGGTTCTTGCCGCTACTAGGCGTGCTGCGTGGGCCCAGGGTGCTGTCCTTGAAGCCGCGCACGGAGTTGAAGCCGCCCGCGTAGTAGTTCTCGTAGAACGGCAGCCCCGAAGTGCCGCCAAAACCGTCACCGTAGCCCAGCTCGGTGTGCAGGCGCAGGGTGTAGTCGTTGTTGATCGGCTTGAACAGCTGACCACGGTAGTCGAGCTTGTAGAACGACAGGTCGCTGCCCGGCACGGTGGTCTCGAGGGTCAGGCTCTGCGAGTGACCACGGGTGGCCAGCACGCCCTTGTTAAGGGTCGACTCGGACCAGCCGATCGACGCCTTGAAGTTGAGGAAGTTGTCGCCTTCGTCCTGGATGAACTTGAAGATCTCATCGACGGTGTAGCGGCCGGTCTTCAGCTTGTCCTGCTGCACGGTCAGGCCGTAGGTCAGGCGCGAAGTCTCGCTGATCGGGTAGCCGAGGCTGACGCCGGCACCCAGGCTGTCCACCGCATAGCTGGCCACGTCGACGTCGAGGTCGTCGTAGTCGGTGCTGCGGTAGAAGGCGTTGTAACCCAGGCTCACACCGTCGGGGGTGAAGTAGGGATCAACGTAGCCGAAGTTGTAGCGGGTCTGGTATTCGGAACGGGTCAGGCCGATGGAGACCTTGTTACCGGTACCCAGGAAGTTGTTCTGGCTGATCGAGCCACCCAGGATCAGGCCCGCGCTTTGGGCGAAACCGACGCTGGCGGTGATCGAGCCGGAGGCTTGCTCTTCGACGCTGTAGTTGACGTCGACCTGGTCGTCGGTGCCCGGCACCGGCGGCGTCTCGACGTTGACTTCCTTGAAGAAGCCCAGGCGCTCGAGGCGGGTCTTGGATTGGTCGATGAGGTAGGTCGAAGCCCAGCCGCCTTCCATCTGGCGCATTTCGCGGCGCAGCACTTCGTCTTCGGTCTTGGTGTTGCCGCGGTAGTTGATGCGGTTGACGTAGGCACGCTTGCCCGGATCGACGACGAACATGATGTCGACGGTGTGATCCTGGTCGTTCGGTTGCGGCACGCCGTTGACGTTGGCGAAGGTATAGCCTTCGTTACCCAGGCGACGGGTGATCAGGTCAGAGGTGGTGGTCATCACCTTGCGCGAGAACACCTGGCCCGGCTGCACCAGCAGCAGCGACTTGACCTGGTCTTCCGGCACTTTCAGGTCACCGGACAACTTCACGTCGCGGACGGTGTACTTCTCGCCCTCGTTGATGTTGACAGTGATGTAGACGTGCTTCTTGTCCGGGGTGATCGACACCTGGGTGGAGGCGATGTCCATGTTGATGTAGCCGCGGTCCAGGTAGTAGGAACGCAGGCGCTCCAGGTCACCGGACAGTTTTTCGCGGGCGTACTTGTCGTCGTTCTTGAAAAACGACAGCCAGTTGGTGGTCTTGAGCTCGAACAGCTGGCCTAGGGTCTCGTCGTCGAAGACCGTGTTGCCCACCACGTTGATGTGCTGGATCGCGGCCACGGTGCCTTCGTTGATCTTGATCTTCAGGCCGACGCGGTTGCGCGGCTGCGGCACGACTTCGGCGTCGACTTCGGCGGAGTAGCGGCCCTGGGCCACGTACTGGCGCTGCAGCTCGTTACGCACGCCTTCGAGCGTCGCGCGCTGGAAGATCTCGCCTTCGGCCAGGCCCGACTGCTTCAGGCCCTTCATCAGGTCTTCGGTGCTGATCGCCTTGTTGCCTTCGATCTCGATGCTCGACACCGAAGGGCGCTCGACCACGTTGATGATCAGGACATTGCCGTCGCGGTTCAGCTGGATGTCCTGGAAGAAGCCGGTCTTGAACAGCGAGCGGGTGGACTCGACCAGACGGCGGTCGTCGACCTGGTCACCGACGTTCAGCGGCAACGCGCCGAACACGCTGCCGGCGGAAACCCGCTGCAGGCCGTTGACACGAATATCGGAGATGGTGAAGGACTCGGCGTGAACTTCAGCGATCATCAGTGCGGAGAGCACCGCAGTTAGCAGCAGACGTTTCATGAAGTCCTTTTATTCCAACTGGCAATAAACAACCCGCCGCGAGAAAGCGGCAGGTTTCGCGATTGAGCGAAGCTTTTATAGTCGACCCAGATCGTTGATCAGGGCGAGCAACATCACCCCGACGACCAAACTGATACCGATCTGGACCCCCCAACCTTGCACCCGATCCGAGAGCGGACGACCGCGCGCCCACTCGATCAGGTAGAACAGCAAATGCCCCCCATCCAGTACCGGGATGGGCAGCAGGTTCAGAACCCCCAGGCTTATGCTCAGGTAGGCCAGGAAATTCAGGAAATCCCCAACGCCCGACTGGGCTGAAGCGCCCGCCACTTTAGCAATGGTTATCGGTCCGCTCAAGTTTTTTACCGAGAGCTCACCGAACAGCATTTTCTTCAGCGATTCGAGGGTCAGGACACTCATGTTCCAAGTGCGGGACAAGCCCTCGCCCACCGCCTCCAGCGGCCCGTAACTGACCTCGCGAAGCATCTTCGCCGGCCATTCGCTCGCCTTGACCCCAGCCCCGAGGTAGCCACCGGATGCCTGGCCTTCGCCCTTGCGCGCCAGGGTGACCGGTACTTCGAGGGTTGCGCCGTCGCGCTCGATGCGCAGGTTCACCGTACGCTCGGGGCGGGCACGGACCGCGTCGACCACCTGCTGCCAGTCGCCCAGCGCCACGCCGTCGAGCGCCAGCAGCTTGTCACCGGTCTTGAGCCCGGCGGCGGCGGCCGGCCCTTTCGGATCGATCTCCGCCAGCACCGGAACCATCGCAGGTCGCCACGGGCGCAGGCCCAGGGACTGGATCGGATCAGGCTCATCGGCGCCCTTGAGCCAATTGTTCAGGGTAATGTCGAGCTGGCGCTCGACCGTTGCCCCTTCATCGAGCACACCTACTCGCAGCGTGCCGCTCTCGCCGAGGCGACGCACCAACTGCAGGTTGACCGCCGACCAGCCATTGGTCGGTTTGCCATCGATGGAAGCGATTTCCTGGCCGACGCCCAGACCGGCACTGGCCGCCAGGCTGCCCGCCTCGACCGCGCCGATGACCGGGCGCACCTGCTGCGAGCCGAGCATGGCCAGCACCCAGAAGAACAGGATCGCGAGGAGAAAGTTGGCAACCGGGCCGGCCGCCACGATGGCGATGCGCTGGCGCACCGATTTACGGTTGAACGATTGCTCGACCAGCGCCGGCGGCACCTCGCCCTCGCGCTCGTCGAGCATCTTGACGTAGCCGCCCAGGGGAATCGCGGCAACGACGAACTCGGTGCCCTGGCGATCGTGCCAGCGCAGCAACGGCGTACCGAAGCCCACCGAGAAGCGCAGGACCTTGACCCCGCAGCGCCGCGCGACCCAGAAGTGGCCGAACTCGTGGAAGGTGACCAGCACGCCGAGCGCAATCAGCGTGCCGACAATCATGTAGAGCGCAGTCATGTCCTATCTCCGGATGACATTCGGCGGAGCCGGCCGCAGGCTTCAGCGGCCGTGGCGTCGCAACCATTCCCGGGACAGCTCCCGGGCACGCTGGTCGGCGGCGAATACCGCGTCGAGCGTGGGCAATGCCACCACAGGCTCCTGGTCGAGCACTTGTTCGATCATACCCGCGATCTCCGGGAAGCGGATACGCCGCTGGAGAAACGCTTCGACAGCCACTTCGTTGGCGGCATTGAGCACCGCCGGCGCACTGTTGCCCGCCTCGGCAGCCTGACGCGCCAGGCGCAGGCATGGGAAGCGCTGTTCGTCGGGGGCCTGGAAATCCAGACGGGCGATGGCGAACAGGTCCAGCGGCGCCACGCCCGAATCGATGCGCTCCGGCCAGGCCAGGGCATTGGAGATCGGCGTGCGCATGTCGGGGTTGCCCAACTGGGCGAGCACCGAGCCATCGACATAGTCCACCAACGAGTGGATGACACTCTGCGGGTGCACCACCACTTCGACCTGCGAAGGCTTGGCGTCGAACAGCCAGCAGGCCTCGATCAGCTCCAGGCCTTTGTTCAGCATGCTCGCCGAGTCGACCGAGATCTTGCGCCCCATGGACCAATTCGGGTGGGCGCAGGCCTGTTCCGGCGTGACATCCAGCAAGGCTTCAGCCGGGGTTTCGCGGAACGGGCCGCCGGAGGCCGTCAGCAGGATGCGGCGCACGCCGACAGCGCCCAGGCCCCGGGCGTAGTCGCCGGGCATGCACTGGAATATCGCGTTGTGCTCGCTGTCGATCGGCAGCAGCACCGCGCCGCTACGCTGCACCGCCTGCATGAACAGGGCCCCGGACATCACCAGGGCTTCCTTGTTGGCCAACAGTACCTTCTTGCCCGCCTCGACCGCGGCCAGGGTTGGACGCAGGCCGGCAGCACCGACGATGGCGGCCATCACGGTATCGACCTCCGATGCGGAGGCGACCTGGCACAGCCCGGCCTCACCTTCCAGCACCTCGGTGGCACATCCGCTCCTGGCCAGCCCCGCGCGCAGCCGCCCGGCCGCCTCGGCGCTCGGTACCACGGCGTACGCCGGGCGATGGCGCTCGCACAGGGCCAGCAGTTCGTCGATGCGCGAATAGCCGCTCAAGGCGAACACCTGGTAACGGTCAGGATGGCGAGCGATGACGTCCAACGTGCTCAAGCCAATGGAGCCGGTGGCCCCCAGCACGGTAATGCGTTGCACGCGACTCACATCACACCCCACTCAGCCGCCCACAACAATACGGCAAACATCGGAATCGCCGCGGTCAGGCTGTCGATACGATCAAGCACGCCGCCATGGCCCGGCAGCAGGTTGCTGCTGTCCTTGATGCCTTCACGGCGCTTGAACATGCTTTCGGTCAGGTCGCCGACCACCGAAGACATCACCACCACCACGGCGCCCAGCAAGCCCAGCAGCACCTGGCCGACACTCCAGTCACGGGCAATGCCCACGCCCAGGGTGATCAGCAGGCTGACCGCGAGGCCGCCATACACGCCCTCCCAGCTCTTGCCCGGGCTGACCTGTGGCGCCAGCTTGCGCTTGCCGAAGGCACGGCCGGAGAAATAGGCACCGATGTCGGCCGCCCAGACCAGCACCATGACCGCCAGGATCAGCCAGTTGCCCAGCGGCCAGTGCTTGAGCAGCACCAGCCCCTGCCAGGCGGGCAGCAACACCAGCAGGCCGATCAGCAGGCGGCAGGCGGCACTGCTCCATAGCTCGCCGCTGCGCGGATAGGTCAGCACCAGCCACGTGGCCAGCGCCCACCAGATCACCGAAGCGCCCAGCACCCAGGGCGCGAGATCCGGCATCAGGTAGAGCAGCATCAGCCCGCCCGCGACCACGGCGGCATAGGCGATGCGCAACGGTTGCGCCACCAGGCCGGCCAGACGCGCCCACTCCCAGGCACCGAGCGTCACCACGAAACCGATGAAGAGGGCGAAATCCCCACCATTGAGCAGGAAGAAACCACCCACCGCGATCGGCAGCAGGATCAGCGCGGTAATGATGCGTTGTTTAAGCATTAAGCACGGGCTCCGGCTTCGACCTGCTCGCTGGTCTTACCGAAGCGGCGCTGGCGCGAAGCGAAATCGGCCAGCGCATTGCGCATGGCCTCGTGTTTGAAGTCCGGCCAATAGAGGTCGGAGAAGTACAGCTCGGCGTAGGCCAGCTGCCACAAGAGGAAATTGCTGATGCGGTGCTCGCCACCGGTGCGGATGCACAGGTCAGGCAATGGCAGGTCACCCGTCACCAGGCAGGTCTGCAGCAGATCCGGCGTGATGTCCTCCGGCCGCAGATGGCCGGCCTGCACTTCACGCGCCAGGCGCTGGGCAGCCTGGGCAATATCCCACTGGCCACCGTAGTTGGCGGCGATCTGCAGGATGAAGCGGTTGCTGCCGGCGGTCGCAGCCTCAGCCTCGCGCATAGCAGCCTGGAGTTCAGGGTGGAAGCGTGAGCGGTCGCCGATGATGCGCAGGCTGATGTTATTGTCGTTCAGGCGCTTGGCCTCTCGGCGCAGCGCCTTGAAGAACAGGTCCATGAGGGCACTGACTTCGTCCGCCGGTCGCTGCCAGTTCTCACTGGAGAACGCAAAAAGCGTGAGCACCTCGACCTTGGCCTCGGCGCACACTTCAATTACGGCGCGCACCGCATCGACACCCGCTTTATGCCCGGCAACGCCGGGCATAAAGCGCTTCTTCGCCCAGCGATTATTCCCATCCATGATGATCGCCACGTGACGCGGCACCACGGAGGGCACAGTCTGCTTGGTCTTTTCCATGAAGGCGTCCTGACCCTTAGATGGCCATCAGGTCCTTTTCTTTTGCTTCGGTGGCCTTGGCGATCTGCGCCTCGAAATCCTTGATCAGCTTGTCGATGTCGGCACTGGCACGACGCTCTTCGTCTTCACTGATTTCCTTGTCCTTGGACAGCTTCTTCAGGTCACCCATGGCGTCACGACGAATGTTGCGCACGGCAACGCGGGCATCTTCGGCTGCGGCACGTGCCTGCTTGGTGAAGCCCTTGCGGGTTTCTTCGGTCAGCGGGGGCATGTTGACCAGCAGCAACTCACCCAGGTTGGTCGGGTTGAGGTTCAAGCCGGCACTGCCGATAGCCTTGTCGATGGCGCCCAGCATGTTGCGCTCGAAAGGCACCACTTGCAGGGTCTGGTTGTCTTTCACGGTCACGTTGGCCACGCTGGTCAGCGGGGTGTCGGTGCCATAGTAAGGCACCATCACGCTACCCAGGACGCTCGGGTGCGCCTTGCCAGTGCGGATCTGGCCAAATGCGTGGATCAGCGACTCCAGCGACTTTTGCATGCGCGCCTGGGCGTCTTTCTTGATTTCGTTGATCATTTTTGAACTTCCTCGATCAGAGTTCCTTCCGCGCCGCCATGCACGATGTTCAGCAGGGCGCCGGGTTTGTTCATGTTGAAGACGCGCAACGGCATCTTGTGATCGCGGCACAGGCAGATTGCCGTCAGGTCCATTACACCCAGCTTGCGATCCAGCACTTCATCGTAGGACAGATGATCGAACTTCTCGGCATGCGGGTCCTTGAATGGATCTGCAGTGTATACACCATCGACCTTGGTTGCCTTCAATACCACGTCGGCATCGATTTCGATGGCGCGCAGGCAAGCGGCGGAGTCGGTGGTGAAGAACGGGTTGCCGGTACCGGCAGCGAAGATCACGACTTCTTTCGAGTTCAGGTGGCGCATGGCCTTGCGGCGATCATAGTGATCGGTGACGCCGACCATGGAGATGGCCGACATGACGATCGCGGTGATATTCGCCCGCTCCAGCGCATCGCGCATGGCCAGGCCATTCATCACGGTGGCCAGCATGCCCATGTGGTCGCCAGTGACCCGATCCATGCCGGCTGCGCTGAGCGCCGCGCCACGGAACAGGTTGCCACCACCAATCACCAGGCCGACCTGGACGCCGATGCCGACCAGCTGGCCGACTTCCAGCGCCATGCGATCCAGGACCTTGGGGTCGATCCCGAACTCTTCCGAGCCCATCAGGGCCTCGCCGCTAAGTTTGAGTAGAATGCGTTTATAGCGAGCCTGATGACCACTGCCCTGCTGAGCCATTGCGAATCTCTCCTGCGGCGTTTGTAAAAATCTGGCGGGCTGCTTCAGCCTGCGCGTAACTCTAGCGTGACGCAGCTACTGCGTCAGCGAGCAGCGGTCTGGTAAACCACTCCCGCTTTGACAAAGAGGCTGCGCGCGTGAGCGGGCAGCCTCTTTGGGGCGACAGACGAGTCCGTCTTACTGCTTGGCGGCAGCTACCTGTGCGGCAACTTCGGCAGCGAAGTCGTCAACCGGCTTCTCGATGCCTTCGCCAACCTTGAAGTAGGTGAAGGAAACGATTTCGGCACCGGCTTTCTTGGCCAGCGCGCCGACTTTGACTTCCGGGTCCATCACGAAGGCTTGCTCTTTCAGCGAGGCTTCGGCTTTGAACTTGGAGATACGACCGTTGATCATGTTTTCAACGATGTTTTCCGGCTTGCCGGCGATCTTGTCAGCGTTCAGCTGCAGGAAGACATTCTTCTCGCGCTCGATGGCCTCGGCAGAGATTTCCGACGCATCCAGGAACTCTGGGTTCGAAGCGGCAACGTGCATGGCAATGTTCTTGGCCAGATCGACGTCACCGCCTTTCAGGACAACAACTGCACCGATCTTGTTACCGTGCAGGTAGGCACCGACAACGTCACCTTCAACGCGCACCAGGCGACGGATGTTGACGTTCTCACCGCACTTGGCGACCAGGGCTTCACGAGCGGCTTCACGCGAAGCGATCAGCGGAGCGGCGTCGGTCAGCTTATCGGCGAAGGCCTGCTCGATGCTTTCGGCGACGAAGTTCTTGAAGTCGTCTTGCAGGGCCAGGAAGTCGGTCTGCGAGTTCACTTCCAGCAGGACGGCGGATTTACCGTCGGTCTTGACGGCGATGGCGCCTTCGGCGGCAACGTTGCCAGCCTTCTTGGCGGCCTTGATGGCGCCCGAGGCACGCATGTCGTCAATGGCTTTCTCGATGTCGCCGCCGGCCTTTTCCAGGGCCTTCTTGCAATCCATCATGCCTTCGCCGGTACGCTCGCGCAGTTCTTTGACCAGCGCTGCAGTAATTGCTGCCATTTCAAAATCCTCTTGGAAAGTTTTTCAACCATTCCACCCGTTCGTCACGGGCGTTAAATTCTGCAAATCCGCTGTTTTTACCTCAGCCGGCCCATGATGCGGGGCCTTCGCTGACAGCAGGATTTCAAGGTGGCAAAAAGGGGGCAAAGCCCCCTTTTTGCGTGCCAAGTAGACGCTAAGCGTCAATTACTCGGCAGCAGGTGCAGCCGCTTCTTCAACATAGACTTCAGTGCCGCCGGCAACGTTGTTGCGGCCGCGGATGACGGCGTCGGCCATCGAAGTCATGTACAGCTCGATAGCGCGGATGGCGTCATCGTTACCTGGGATGATGTAGTCAACACCTTCAGGGCTGCTGTTGGTATCGACAACGCCGATAACCGGAATGCCCAGCTTGTTGGCTTCGGTGATGGCAATGCGCTCGTGGTCGACGTCGATCACGAACAGGGCATCAGGCAGGCCGCCCATGTCCTTGATACCACCCAGGCTGCGGTCCAGTTTCTCCAGATCGCGCGAACGCATCAGGGCTTCTTTCTTGGTCAGCTTGGTGAAAGTACCATCTTCGGCCTGGGTTTCCAGGTCACGCAGACGCTTGATCGAAGCGCGGATGGTCTTGTAGTTGGTCAGCATGCCGCCCAACCAACGGTGATCAACGTATGGCGAACCGCAACGAGCAGCTTGCTCGGCGACGATCTTGCCGGCGGAACGCTTGGTGCCGACGAACATGATCTTGTTCTTGCCCTGGGCCAGGCGCTCTACGAAGGACAGAGCCTCGTTGAACATCGGCAGGGTTTTTTCCAGGTTGATGATGTGAATCTTGTTGCGCGCGCCGAAAATGTACTTGCCCATTTTCGGGTTCCAGTAACGGGTCTGGTGGCCGAAGTGCACACCGGCCTTCAGCATATCGCGCATGTTGACTTGGGACATGATAGTTCCTTGATAAGTCGGGTTGGGCCTCCACGTATCCCAATGACCAACCCGTGTTTCCAGGGAAACCGGGCACCCAGGCCATCGTGTCGACACGTGTGTGGGTTTGAGCTGACGGAGGACATCCCCCGAAAGCGGCGCATTTTATACCACAGCCGGCGAGCGAACGGAACCCGGATAATGCTTCGTCCGTCAGCGGCTTTTGCAGCCCCCGCCTTTTGGGGCCAGAATGCCCTCAATAGACCACCGGATCTGCTGGACTATCCCGACAGATCGACGCCGCGCTCTGGTAGAATCCGGCCTTTCCCGTTTGTTCGCGCCGCCCGCGGCGCCGTAGAGAGCCTGTAATGACCGTCACCATCAAGACCGCAGAAGACATCGAGAAGATGCGCATCGCCGGCCGCCTGGCCGCCGAAGTGCTGGAAATGATCGAGCCACACGTCAAGCCCGGTATCACCACCGAGGAGCTCGACCGCCTCTGCCACGACTACATCGTCAACGAGCAGAAGGCCATCCCGGCGCCACTGAACTACAAAGGCTTCCCCAAGTCGATCTGCACCTCGATCAACCACGTGGTCTGCCATGGCATCCCCAATGACAAGGCACTCAAGGATGGCGACACCATCAACATCGATGTGACCGTGATCAAGGACGGCTACCACGGCGACACCAGCCGGATGTTCCATGTCGGCACCGTCGCGCCGTGGGCCGAACGCCTGTCCAAGGTCACCCAGGAGTGCCTGTACAAGGCCATCGAACTGGTCAAGCCCGGCTGCCGCCTGGGCGACATCGGCGAGGTGATCCAGAAGCACGCCGAAAAGAACGGCTTCTCGGTGGTACGCGAGTTCTGCGGCCACGGCATCGGCAAGGTGTTCCACGAAGAGCCACAGATCGTCCACTACGGCCGCGCCGGCACCGGCATGGAGCTCAAGGAAGGCATGACCTTCACCATCGAGCCGATGATCAACCAGGGCAAGGCCGACACCAAGGTACTGGGCGACGGCTGGACCGCCATCACCAAGGATCGCAAGCTCTCGGCCCAGTGGGAACACACCCTGGTGGTGACCGCCACCGGCTACGAGATCTTCACCCTGCGCAAGGACGACACCATCCCGCGCACCTCGGCCTGATACTGAACGACAGGAACGCGACTCGATGCCCCAGGTGGATCCCGAACTGTTCGACCGCGGCCAGTTCCAGGCGGAACTGGCCCTCAAGGCAAGCCCCATCGCCGCTTTCAAGAAGGCCATCCGCATGGCCAGCGAGGTGCTCGACAAGCGTTTTCGCGAAGGCCGCGAGATCCGTCGGCTGATCGAGGACCGCGCCTGGTTCGTCGACAACATCCTGCAACAGGCCTGGCACCAGTTCAGCTGGGGCACGCCAGACGGCATCGCCCTGGTGGCGGTTGGCGGCTACGGCCGTGGCGAGCTGCATCCGTATTCGGACATCGACCTGCTGATCCTGCTCGACGCCGCCGAGCACGAGCAGTACCGCGATGCCATCGAGCGCTTCCTCACCCTGCTCTGGGACATCGGCCTGGAGGTCGGCCAGAGCGTGCGCACCGTCGACGAGTGCGCCGAGCAGGCCCGGGCCGACCTCACGGTCATCACCAACCTGATGGAAAGCCGCACCATCGCCGGCCCCGAGCCCCTGCGCCAGCGCATGCTCGACGCCACCAGCACCGCGCACATGTGGCCCAGCAAGGAGTTCTTCCTGGCCAAACGTGCCGAACTCAAGGCCCGCCATCACAAGTACAACGATACCGAGTACAACCTCGAACCCAACGTAAAGGGCGGCCCGGGCGGCCTGCGCGACATCCAGACCGTGCTCTGGGTAGCCAGGCGCCAGTACGGCACGCTGAACCTGCACGCGCTGGCCGGTGAAGACTTCCTGCTGGAGAGCGAAAACGAGCTGCTGGCCTCGTCCCAGGCCTTCCTCTGGCGTGTGCGTTACGCCCTGCACATGCTGGCCGGGCGCGCCGAAGACCGCCTGCTGTTCGACCACCAGCGCAGCATCGCCGCGCTGCTGGGCTACACCGACGAGAACCCCAAGCGCGCCATCGAACAATTCATGCAGCAGTACTACCGGGTGGTGATGAGCATCAGCCAGCTGTGCGACCTGATCATCCAGCATTTTGAAGAGGTGATTCTGGCCGATGACAGCGGCGCCACGCAGCCGGTCAATGCGCGGTTCCGCCTGCACGATGGCTATATAGAAGCGGTCAACCCGAACGTTTTCCGGCGCACTCCTTTCGCCATGCTGGAAATCTTCGTGCTGATGGCCCAGCACCCTGAAATCAAGGGCGTGCGCGCCGACACCGTGCGCTTGCTGCGCGAACATCGCCACCTGATCGACGACAAGTTCCGCCACGATATCCGCAACACCAGCCTGTTCATCGAGCTGTTCAAGTGCGAGATCGGCATCCATCGCAACCTGCGGCGAATGAACCGCTACGGCATCCTCGGCCGCTACCTGCCAGAGTTCGGCCTGATCGTCGGGCAGATGCAGCACGACCTGTTCCACATCTACACGGTCGATGCCCACACCCTCAACCTGATCAAGCACCTGCGCAAACTGCAATACACGCCCGTCTCGGAGAAATTCCCGCTGGCCAGCAAGCTCATGGGCCGCCTGCCCAAGCCCGAGCTGATTTACCTGGCAGGGCTTTACCATGACATAGGCAAGGGTCGCCAGGGTGACCACTCCGAACTGGGCGCCGTCGACGCGCAAGCGTTCTGCCAGCGCCACCAGTTGCCGGCCTGGGACAGCCGCCTGATTGTCTGGCTGGTGCTGAACCACCTGGTAATGTCCACCACCGCCCAGCGCAAGGACCTCTCCGACCCACAGGTGATCAACGATTTCGCGCTGCATGTCGGTGACGAGACGCGCCTGGATTACCTCTACGTGCTGACCGTGGCCGACATCAACGCCACCAACCCCAGTCTGTGGAACTCCTGGCGGGCGAGCCTGCTGCGCCAGCTCTATACCGAAACCAAGCGCGCCCTGCGCCGTGGCCTGGAAAACCCGCTGGACCGCGAAGAGCAGATCCGCCAGACGCAAAGCGCGGCGCTGGACATCCTGGTGCGCGAGGGCACCGACCCGGATGACGTCGAGCAGCTCTGGTCGCAACTGGGCGACGACTACTTTCTCAAGCACACTGCCGCCGATGTGGCCTGGCACAGCGATGCGATCCTCCAGCAACCGGCCGATGGCGGCCCGCTGGTGCTGATCAAGGAGACCACCCAGCGCGAATTCGAGGGCGGCACGCAGATCTTCATCTACGCCCCCGACCAGCACGATTTCTTCGCCGTGACCGTGGCCGCCATGGCCCAGCTCAACCTGAACATCCACGATGCCCGGATCATCACCTCGAGCAGCCAGTTCACCCTCGACACCTATATTGTGCTCGACAACGACGGCGGCTCGATCGGTGACAATCCACAGCGGGTCAGGCAGATCCGTGACGGCCTGACCGACGCGTTGCGCAACCCCGAGGACTACCCGGCGATCATCCAGCGTCGGGTGCCGCGTCAGCTCAAGCACTTCGACTTCCCGCCGCAGGTGACCATCCTCAACGACGCCCAACGCCCGGTGACCATCCTCGAGATCACCGCGCCCGATCGCCCCGGCCTGCTGGCCAGGATCGGGCGGATCTTCCTCGAATTCGACATCTCGCTGCAGAACGCCAAGATCGCCACCCTAGGCGAGCGCGTGGAAGACGTGTTCTTCATCACCGACGCCGACAACCAGCCGCTGTCCGACCCGCAGCTGTGCAGCCGCCTGCAGGAAGCCATCGTCCAGCAGTTGCAGGCCGGCCAGGCCAGCGACGCCAGCCCTACCCGCATGACCTTTTGACGCTAACGAGACCTTGCGCCGATGAACCACGCCCTGACCCAGCTCCAGCCCTACCCGTTCGAGAAACTGCGCGCCCTGCTGGGCACCGTGAAACCGGCAGCCGACAAGCGCGCCATCGCCTTGTCGATCGGTGAGCCGAAACATGAATCGCCGGCGTTCGTCGCCAGGGCCATGGCCGACAACCTCGACAAGCTGGCGGTCTACCCCAGCACCATCGGCCTGCCGGCCCTGCGCCAGGCCATCGGCCAGTGGTGCGAACGGCGCTTCGGCGTGCCAACGGGCTGGCTGGACGCCGACCGTCATATCCTGCCGGTCAATGGCACCCGCGAAGCACTGTTCGCCTTCACCCAGGCCGTGGTCAACCGCGACGACGACGGCCTGGTGGTCAGTCCCAACCCCTTCTACCAAATCTACGAAGGCGCGGCCCTGCTGGCGGGCGCCACCCCGCACTACCTGCCATGCCTGGAAAGCAACGGTTTCAACCCCGACTTCGACGCCGTGCCGGACGAGACCTGGGAACGCTGCCAGGTCCTGTTCCTGTGCTCCCCGGGCAACCCCACCGGCGCCCTGGTGCCGATGGATACCCTGAAGAAGCTGATCGCCCTCGCTGACAAGCACGACTTCGTGATCGCCGCCGACGAGTGCTACAGCGAGCTGTACTTCGACGAGGACGCGCCGCCACCGGGCCTGCTGAGCGCATGCGCTGCGCTTGGTCGCAGTGACTTCAAGCGCTGCGTGGTGTTCCACAGCCTGTCCAAGCGCTCCAACCTGCCCGGCCTGCGTTCGGGCTTCGTGGCTGGCGACGCCGAGATCATCAAACCATTCCTGCTGTACCGGACCTATCACGGTTGCGCAATGCCGGTGCAAACCCAGCTGGCCAGCATCGCCGCCTGGCAGGACGAGGCCCACGTGCGCGAGAACCGCGACCAGTACCGCGCCAAGTACGACGCGGTGCTCGACATCCTGCAGCCGGTAATGGATGTGCAGCGCCCGGATGGCAGCTTCTACCTGTGGGCCAAGGTACCGGGCAGCGACGCAGAATTCACCCGCGACTTGTTCGAGGCAGAGCATGTCACTGTGGTGCCGGGGTCGTACCTGTCCCGCGAGGTGAACGGCGTAAACCCAGGCGCCGGCCGCGTGCGCATGGCGCTGGTTGCTCCGCTGGCCGAGTGCATCGAGGCGGCCGAGAGGATTCGCGACTTCCTGCACAACCGTTGAGTTGCAAGGGGGCGCCCTGCGCCCCCTGCTTCACTAGCGAACCTGCCCCAGGTTCGCCTCGCTCATGTCCAATTCCCCCAGCACCTGTCGCACCACCTCATCACCCACTAGATGCTGGCGATGCAGCTCGTACAGTTCCAGGCGCTGAGCACGTAATGCCCGCAGACGCAGGCGACGCTCCAGCAGATCCATCTGCTCCGCCAGCGCGCGGGCCTCGGCAGTGTCGTTGTAGCTGTCCAGTTCATCCCGGTATTCGGCCATCAGCCGCGCTTTCAGCTCGGTCGCCAGGGTGGCCTGGGCGGCGTCCTGGGGCGCATTGGCATCGATCACTTCCTCGGCTTCCAGGGCATGGATAGCCGCTTCGGCGGTGCGCCGCCAGGCCTCCTGCACCTCCTGGTGCAAGCGCTCATCGGGACTCTTGGTAACGCCACGCAGCAAAATCGGCAGGGCAATCACCGCGCTGACCAGCGACAGCAGGATCACCCCGGCGGCAATGAAGATCAGCAGGTCGCGCTCGGGGAACGCCGTGCCCGCTCCCATCAGCAACGGCACCGACATCACGCCCGCCAGGGTCACCGCCCCGCGCACGCCGCCAAAGGTCAGCAGCCAGCAGGAGCGCGCGGTCGGCATCAGCACCAGCGCCGGCTTGCCGCGCCAGCGCCGCACCACGCCGATCGCCCGCCAGATGCTCTGCACCCAGACAAAACGCAGCAGCACCAGCGCGGCGAAGATCGCCACCACGTCCAGGCAGCGCCAGGCCAGGGTCGGCCACACCGTCGCCTCGTCGGTGACCACCGCCTTGATGATGTCCGGCAACTGCAGGCCGAGCAGCAGGAAGATCAGGCCGTTGAAAGCGAACTCCAGCAACGACCAGACACTGCGATTGAGCAGGCGGGTGCTGGTCTGACGCGGCAGCAGGTCGAGCCAGCTCTGCATCATGCCCGCGGCCACCGCCGAGAGGATGCCCGACACACCCAGGCGCTCAGCCAGCACGTAGGCGGCGAACGGCAGCAGCAGCATGAACACCACGTGAGTGGCCGGATCGTCCCAACCGCGGGTGATCATCCACATGCGCAGGCGCCCCACCAGCCAGCTCAGCGCCACGCCCACCGCCAGGCCGCCAAGGGCGACGAGCACGAAGGTCAGGCTGGCCTCGGTCAGCGAGAACACGCCGGTGATGGCGGCGGCCAGGGCGAACTTGAAGGTTACCAGGCCCGAGGCGTCGTTCATCAATGCCTCGCCCTGGAGCATGTGCATCAGGGGCGTGGGCAGGCGGTCCTGGGTGATGGCCGAGACCGCCACCGCATCGGTGGGCGACAGCACCGCCGCCAGGGCAAAGGCCACCGGCAGGGGAATGCTCGGCAGCAGCCAGTGGATGAAGTACCCGGCGCCGACCACGGTGAACAGCACCAGTCCCACTGCCAGTGCCACCACCGGCCCGCGTATGCGCCACAGCTCGCGCTTGGGCATGCGCCAGCCATCAGCGAACAGCAACGGCGGCAAGAACAGGAACAGAAACAACTCCGGGTCCAGCGCCACATGCAGGCCCAGGGTTGGCCAGGCCAGCAAGGCACCCGCGCCAATCTGCACCAGCGGCAGCGGCAGCGGCAACACGCGCCCCACCAGTTTCGACATGCTCACCAGCATCAGCAGGATAAGAACGGTATAGGCTGACTGCATCGGCAAGCTTCCTGTGTAATCGGAGAAACGACAGCAAAGCGAAACATCTCCATTGAAACAATATGTTAGCGAGGACCTTCTATTGTGGACCGCTGCACGTTAGTCGCAACCCACCGCCAAATATGTAACACAATGCTACTTGAGACGATGTGACATACATCCCCCCGTACCTTCGGGCCCGCAGCCGTGGCGCCAACCCCATCGATACCGCATAATCGCTCCCACCCAATCTTCAAGGAGTATCGGGGACGCCAGCCCCCTGCCGGCAGCCCCAGGCATTTCAATGGCTTACACTCTCTACGGCATCAAAGCCTGCGACACCATGAAAAAAGCCCGTACCTGGCTTGAAGAAAAGGCCATTGGCTACGACTTCCACGACTACAAGACCCAGGGCATCGACCGCGACAGCCTGAACCGCTGGTGCGACGAGCATGGCTGGGAAGTCGTGCTGAACCGTGCCGGGACCACCTTCCGCAAGCTCGACGACGCCAGCAAGGCCAACCTCGACCAGGCCAAGGCCGTCGAACTGATGGTCGCCCAACCGTCGATGATCAAGCGCCCGGTGCTCGACCTCGGCGAGCGCACGCTGGTCGGCTTCAAGCCCGACCTGTACGCGGCGGCGCTGGCCTGATCACGCATTACGCTCCATCCCCTTTTCGCATGAGGTAATCGCATGTCTCAATCGCTGTTCAGCCTGGCCTTCGGCGTCGGCACCCAGAACCGCCAGGGCGCCTGGCTGGAAGTCTTCTACGCACAGCCTGTGCTCAAGCCGTCCGCCGAACTGGTCGCGGCCATCGCACCGGTCCTCGGTTATGAAGGGGGCAACCAGGCCATCGCCTTCAGCACTGCCCAGGCCGCCCAGCTGGCCGACGCGCTCAAGGGCATCGACGCCGCCCAGGCCGCCCTGCTGACCCGCCTGGCCGAAAGCCACAAGCCGCTGGTCGCCACCCTGCTGGCCGAAGACGGCGCCCTGACCTCCACCCCCGAGGCCTACCTCAAGCTGCACCTGCTGTCGCACCGCCTGGTCAAGCCGCACGGTGTGTCGCTGGCCGGCATCTTCCCGCTGCTGCCCAACGTCGCCTGGACCAACCAGGGCGCGGTCGACCTGGCGGAGCTTGCCGAGCGGCAACTGGAAGCGCGCCTGAAAGGCGAACTGCTGGAAGTATTCTCGGTGGACAAGTTCCCGAAGATGACCGACTACGTGGTGCCCGCCGGCGTGCGCATCGCCGACACCGCCCGTGTGCGCCTGGGCGCCTACATCGGCGAAGGCACCACCATCATGCACGAAGGCTTCGTCAACTTTAACGCCGGCACCGAAGGCCCGGGCATGATCGAAGGCCGCGTCTCCGCCGGCGTGTTCGTCGGCAAGGGTTCCGACCTGGGCGGCGGCTGCTCGACCATGGGCACCCTGTCCGGCGGTGGCAACATCGTCATCAAGGTCGGCGAAGGCTGCCTGATCGGCGCCAACGCCGGTATCGGCATACCGCTGGGCGACCGCAACACCGTCGAAGCCGGCCTGTACATCACCGCCGGTACCAAGGTGAACCTGCTGGACGAGAACAACCAGCTGGTCAAGGTGGTCAAGGCACGCGATCTGGCCGGCCAGACCGACTTGCTGTTCCGCCGCAACTCGCTCAATGGCGCCGTGGAGTGCAAGACCCACAAGTCGGCCATCGAGCTGAACGAGGCATTGCACGCTCACAACTGAGGCTCTGCCTGGGTTTGAGGTGATAAGATCGGGTCTGCTCCTACGGGCAGACCCGATTTTTCATTCCAGGCCCCGCGAACATGTTCCAGCCCTCCCCCTGGCGTACCGATTTCCCGGCCATCGCCGCCCTGCAACGGCAGCACCAGACCTACCTGGACAGCGCCGCTACCTCGCAGAAACCCCAGGCCCTGCTCGATGCCCTGAGCCATTACTACGGCCATGGCGCAGCCAACGTGCACCGCGCCCAGCACCTGCCCGGCGCCTTGGCGACACAGGCCTTCGAGGGCACACGGGACAAGGTCGCCGCCTGGCTCAATGCAGTCGATGCGCGTCAGATCGTATTCACCCACGGCGCTACCTCTGCATTGAACCTGCTGGCCTATGGCCTGGAACATCGCTTCGAGGCAGGCGACGAAATCGCCGTCAGCGGCCTGGAGCACCACGCCAACCTGCTGCCCTGGCAGCAACTGGCGCACCGCCGCAACCTGCGACTGGTGGTCCTGCCGGTCACCGACCAGGGACATGTCGACCTGGAGCAGGCCCTGCAACTGATCGGCCCGCGCACTCGCCTGCTGGCGATCAGCCAACTGTCCAACGTGCTGGGTACCTGGCAACCGCTGGCGCCGTTGCTGGCACACGCTCGCGCCCAGGGCGCGCTGAGTGTCGTCGATGGCGCCCAGGGCGTGGTCCATGGCCGGCATGACGTGCAGCAACTGGCGTGCGACTTCTATGTGTTCTCCAGCCACAAACTCTATGGTCCCGACGGGGTGGGCGTACTTTACGGCCGCCAGGATGCGCTGGCGTTGCTGCGTCACTGGCAGTACGGCGGAGAAATGGTGCAGATGGCGGACTACCAGAGCGCCAGCTTCCGCCCCGCGCCACTGGGTTTCGAAGCCGGCACCCCGCCGATTGCCGGGGTGATCGGCCTGGGGGCCACCCTGGACTACCTGGCCAGCCTCGACGTACATGCCGTGGCTGCCCATGAAAGCAGCCTGCACCAGTACCTGGTACGGGGCCTGACCGATCGCGAGGGGGTTCGCCTGCTCGGCTCGCCCGAGGCGGCTTTGGCCAGTTTCGTCATCGATGGCGTGCACAACGCCGATATCGCCCACCTGCTGACCGAACAGGGCATCGCCGTGCGCGCCGGGCACCATTGCGCCATGCCACTGCTCAGGCACCTGGGGCTCGATGGCGCGATCCGCGTTTCGCTGGGGCTGTACTCCGACAGTGACGACCTGCAGCGCTTCTTCGCGGCGCTCGACAAAGGCCTGGAGCTGTTGCGATGAACCTTTCGCCAGAGGCCAGCCAAGCGCTGGAAGCTTTCGAACAGGCGCGTGGCTGGGAACAACGGGCGCGGTTGCTGATGCAGTGGGGCGACCGCCTGGAGCCACTGGGCGACAGCGAAAAAACCGAAGCCAACCGGGTGCATGGCTGCGAGAGCCTGGTATGGCTGGTGGCGGTGCAGGACGACGGCCAGTGGCGGTTCAAGGCAGGCAGCGATGCGCGGATGCTGCGGGGGTTGCTGGCACTTCTTCTTGTGCGAGTACAAGGCTTGGCCAGCGATCAGTTGGCAGCGCTCGACCTGAGCGCCTGGTTTACCCAACTGGGGCTGGAGCGGCAGTTGTCACCGTCGCGCAGCAATGGGCTGCATGCGGTGCTACTGAGGATGGCCGAACTCGCCACCCAGGCCTGAATCGCTGCCCCGCGATAGCCTAATCAGCCTTGACCCGCTCCGAAGGTCGCCGCGCCCCGGCCACCAGTTTTTCAACGGCCTTGCTCGCCGCCACCATGCCGAAGGTCGCGGTCACCATCATCACCGCGCCGAAACCACCGGCGCAGTCCAGGCGTACGCCTTCACCGACAAAGCTCTTCTGCAGGCACACACTGCCGTCGCCCTTGGGGTAGCGCAGCTGTTCGCTGGAGAACACGCATGGCACGCCATAGTTGCGGCTGGTGTTGCGCGAGAAGTTGTAGTCGCGGCGCAAGGTCGAGCGCACCCGTGAAGCCAGCGGGTCGTTGAAGGTCTTGTTGAGATCGCCGACCTGGATCTGGGTCGGGTCGATCTGCCCACCGGCGCCACCGGTGGTGACGATGGCGATCTTGCGCCGGCGGCACCAGGCAATCAGCGCGGCCTTGGCCATCACGCTGTCGATGCAGTCGATCACGCAGTCCATCTGCTCGGTGATGTACTCGGCCATGGTTTCGCGGGTGACGAAATCGGCCACCGCGTGCACCGTGCAGGCCGGGTTGATCGCCCGCAGACGCTCGGCCATCACCTCCACCTTGAGGCGGCCCACCTGCCCTTCGAGGGCGTGGGCCTGGCGGTTGGTGTTGCTCACGCAGACATCGTCGAGGTCGAACAGGCTGATCTCGCCCACGCCACTGCGCGCCAGGGCCTCGGCTGCCCACGAGCCGACCCCGCCGATACCGACGATGGCCACATGGGCCTGGCGCAGGCGCTGCAGGCCATCGTCGCCGTAGAGCCGGGCGACGCCGGCGAAGCGTGGATCTTCTGTGCTCATGTGGGTACCTCGAAAAAACCGGCGCGCATTATATGCCAAGGCATGCGCTCCGGGGGGAGCACAGCGCGTGAACACGCCGCAAGGGCGTGGCAGAGCGGCCCGGGGTTGGAACAAAACCTACCGAGCCTGCTTTAATGTCCTATCAAGCAAATATATCTGGACGACAAGCGAACGGCCTCAGAACTACATTCCTTGTCGATAATCCAACAGATTACCTTCTCCGGCACTTGTAGGACCCACGGCCTGCGACAGCGACCCTCGCTCCCCTCTTCGGAACCTCGAACACCTATGTCATCACGTAAATTCGGTCTCAACCTGGTGGTGGTCCTGGCGATCGCCGCGCTGTTCACCGGGTTCTGGGCCTTGATCAACCGCCCGGTTTCCGCCCCCGCCTGGCCGGAACAGATCTCCGGTTTTTCCTATTCGCCCTTCCGCCTGGGGCAAAGCCCGCAGAAAGGCCAGTACCCCAGTGAGGACGAGATCCGCCAGGACCTCGAGCAACTGAACAAGCTGACCGACAACGTGCGCATCTACACCGTTGAAGGCACCCAGGCCGAGGTACCGCGCCTGGCCGAAGAGCTCGGCCTGCGCGTGACCTTGGGCATCTGGATCAGCAACGACCAGGCGCGCAACGAGCGCGAGATCGAAAAGGCCATCGGCCTGGCCAATACCTCGCGCAGCGTGGTGCGGGTGGTGGTCGGCAACGAAGCGTTGTTTCGCGAGGAAGTCACCGCCGAACAGTTGATCGGTTACCTCGACCGGGTGCGCGCCGCGGTGAAGGTGCCGGTGACCACCAGCGAGCAGTGGCACATCTGGAAGGAACACCCGGAGCTGGCGAAACACGTCGACCTGATCGCCGCGCACATCCTGCCCTATTGGGAATTCGTGCCCATGAAGGACTCGGTGCAGTTCGTCCTCGACCGTGCCCGCGAGCTGCGCAAGCAGTTCCCACGCAAGCCTCTGCTGCTCTCGGAGGTCGGCTGGCCGAGCAATGGCCGCATGCGCGGCGGCGCCGACGCCACCCAGGCCGACCAGGCCATCTACCTGCGTACCCTGGTCAACACCCTCAACCGCCGTGGCTACAACTACTTCGTCATCGAGGCCTACGACCAGCCGTGGAAGGCCAGCGACGAAGGTTCGGTGGGCGCCTACTGGGGCGTGTACAACGCCGAGCGCCAGCAGAAGTTCAACTTCGAGGGGCCGATCGTGGCGATCCCGCAATGGCGCGCCTTGGCCGTGGCCTCGGTGGTGCTGGCGATGATCGCCCTGGCCGTCCTGCTGATCGACGGCTCGGCCCTGCGCCAGCGTGGGCGTACCTTCCTCACCTTCATCACCTTCCTGTGCGGGTCGGTGCTGGTATGGATCGCCTACGACTACAGCCAGCAGTACAGCACCTGGTTCAGCCTCACCGTGGGCGTGCTGCTGGCGCTCGGTGCCCTCGGCGTTTTCATCGTGCTGCTGACCGAGGCCCACGAACTGGCCGAGGCGGTGTGGATCCACAAACGCCGACGCGAATTCCTGCCCGTGCAGGGCGACAGCGCCTATCGCCCCAAAGTCTCGGTGCATGTGCCGTGCTACAACGAGCCGCCGGAGATGGTCAAGCAGACCCTCGACGCCCTCGCCGCGCTGGACTACCCGGATTACGAAGTGCTGGTGATCGACAACAACACCAAGGACCCAGCCGTGTGGGAGCCGCTCAAGGCCCACTGCGAGAAGCTCGGCACGCGCTTCAAGTTCTTCCACGTCGCGCCCCTGGCCGGCTTCAAGGGCGGGGCGCTGAACTACCTGATCCCGCACACCGCCAAGGACGCCGAGGTGATCGCGGTGATCGACTCGGACTACTGCGTCGACCGTAATTGGCTAAAACACATGGTGCCGCACTTCGCCGACCCGAAGATCGCCGTGGTGCAGTCGCCGCAGGACTACCGCGACCAGCACGAGAGCGCCTTCAAGAAGCTGTGCTACAGCGAGTACAAGGGCTTCTTCCATATCGGCATGGTCACCCGCAACGACCGTGACGCGATCATCCAGCACGGCACCATGACCATGACCAGGCGCAGCGTGCTCGAGGAGCTAGGCTGGGCCGAGTGGTGCATCTGCGAAGACGCCGAGCTGGGCCTGCGGGTATTCGAGAAAGGCCTGTCGGCGGCCTACGCCCACAACAGCTACGGCAAGGGCCTGATGCCCGACACCTTCATCGACTTCAAGAAGCAGCGCTTCCGCTGGGCCTACGGCGCCATCCAGATCATCAAGCACCACGCCGGCGCCCTGCTGCGCGGCAAGGGCAGCGAGCTGACCCGCGGCCAGCGCTACCACTTCCTGGCCGGCTGGCTGCCATGGATCGCCGATGGCATGAACATCTTCTTCACCGTCGGCGCGCTGCTGTGGTCGGCGGCGATGATCATCGTGCCGCATCGGGTCGATCCGCCGCTGATGATGTTCGCCATCCCGCCGCTGGCGCTGTTCTTCTTCAAGGTCGGCAAGATCCTGTTCCTCTATCGCCGCGCGGTGGGTGTCGACCTGAAGGACGCCTTCGCCGCCGCCCTGGCTGGGCTGGCGCTGTCGCATACCATCGCCAAGGCGGTGCTGTACGGTTTCTTCACCAGCAGCATGCCGTTCTTCCGCACGCCAAAGAATGCTGATAGCCATGGGCTACTGGTGGCGATTGCCGAGGCCCGCGAAGAGCTGTTCATCATGCTGATGCTGTGGGGCGCGGCGCTAGGGATCTATCTGGTTCAGGGGCTGCCGAGTTCGGACATGCGCTTCTGGGTGGCGATGCTGCTGGTGCAGTCGTTGCCGTACCTGGCGGCGTTGGTGATGGCGCTGCTGTCGTCGCTGCCCAAGCCGGCGGACAAGGTCAGCGAAGCACAAGTCGTTTGATGCAGCGTGGGAGCGGCGGTACGCCGCCCCCGCCAAGCACATCGTGTCCGCAAACATCATTTGATATAAGATAACGCCCAGTTTCCTGCCCTGCCTTGCCCCCGGAGTCTTGCAATGACGGCCCCTGCCGAGCTTTCGCCTACCCTGCAACTGGCCTGCGACCTGATCCGCCGCCCGTCGGTCACCCCGGTCGATGCCGACTGCCAGACCCAGATGATGAACCGCCTGGGCGCCGTCGGCTTCCAGCTCGAGCCGATGCGCATCGAAGACGTAGACAACTTCTGGGCCAGCCATGGCACCCAGGAAGGCCCGGTGCTGTGCTTCGCCGGCCACACCGACGTGGTGCCCACCGGCCCAGTGCAGCAGTGGCAGCATGAGCCGTTCGAAGCGCTGATCGATGCCGACGGCATGCTCTGCGGCCGTGGCGCCGCCGACATGAAGGGCAGCCTGGCGTCTATGGTGGTGGCCAGCGAACGCTTCGTGCACGACTACCCGAACCACCGCGGCAAGGTCGCGTTCCTGATCACCAGCGACGAGGAAGGCCCGGCCCACCATGGCACCAAGGCCGTGGTCGAGCGTCTGAAGGCGCGCAACGAGCGCCTGGACTGGTGCATCGTCGGCGAGCCGTCCAGCACCACCCTGCTCGGTGACGTGGTCAAGAATGGCCGTCGCGGCTCGCTCGGCGCCAAGCTGACCGTGCGCGGCAAGCAGGGCCACGTGGCCTACCCGCACCTGGCGCGCAACCCTATCCACCTGGCCGCGCCGGCCCTGGCGGAACTTGCCGCCGAGCACTGGGACGAAGGTAACGCGTTCTTCCCGCCGACCAGCTTCCAGATCTCCAACCTCAACTCCGGCACTGGCGCCACCAACGTGGTCCCTGGCGAACTGACGGCGCTGTTCAATTTCCGTTTCTCCACCGAATCGACGGTCGAGGGCCTGCAGCAACGCGTCGCGGCGATCCTCGACAAGCACCAGCTGGAATGGAGCATCGATTGGGCGCTGTCGGGCCTGCCGTTCCTCACCGAGCCGGGCGAACTGCTCGATGCGGTGTCGTCGAGCATCAAGGCCGTCACTGGTCGCGAGACCCGCCCATCCACCAGCGGCGGTACCTCCGATGGCCGTTTCATCGCCACCATGGGTACCCAGGTGGTCGAGCTCGGCCCGGTCAACGCCACCATCCACCAGGTGGACGAGCGTATCCTGGCCAGCGACCTCGACCTGCTGACCGAGATCTACTATCAGACCCTGGTACGGTTGCTCGCCTGATGCTCGCCTGCCCTCTCTGCCTGGCGCCCCTGGCGCAGCTCGACAACGGCGTGGCCTGCCCCGCCGGCCACCGCTTCGACCGCGCCCGCCAGGGTTACCTGAACCTGCTGCCGGTGCAACACAAGAACAGCCGTGACCCGGGTGACAACCAGGCCATGGTCGAAGCCCGTCGTGACTTCCTCGACGCCGGGCACTACGCCCCGGTGGCGAGTCGCCTGGCGCAACTGGCTGCCGAGCGCCAGCCGCAGGCCTGGCTGGACATCGGCTGCGGCGAAGGCTACTACACCGCGAAGATTGCCCAGGCGCTGCCTGCGGCCGACGGCTACGCCCTGGACATCTCCCGCGAAGCGGTGAAGCGCGCGTGCCGCCGAGCCCCTGAAGTGACCTGGATGGTGGCCAGCATGGCCCGCGTTCCCATGGCCGATGCCAGCTGTGGCTTCATCGCCAGCGTGTTCAGCCCGCTCGACTGGCAGGAGGCCAGGCGCCTGCTCGCCCCGGGCGGCGGGCTGATGCGGGTCGGCCCGACCAGCGGTCACCTGATGGAGCTGCGCGAGGTGCTCTACGATGAAGTGCGTCCCTACGCCGACGACAAGCACCTTGCCCTGGTCCCTGAAGGCATGACCCACGCCCACAGCGAGGTCCTCGAGTTCCGCCTGAGCCTGGTCGAGGCCAAGGCCCGCGCCGATCTGCTGGCGATGACCCCGCACGGCTGGCGGGCCAGCGCCGAGAAGCGCGCACAAGTGATCGACCAACCCGAACCTTTCGTGGTCACCGTTTCCATGCGTTATGACTATTTCGTGCGCCAAGACTGAGCACACTGGAGCCACCCATGCGTCAACCCGATATCGAGATCTACCTCAAGGACGCCGAGGTCGATCACAAGCAGATCGCCGACTGGCTGACCCAGGCCCTGGGCCCGTGCAGCGAATGGAAGCAGAAAGGCCAGACCTTCAAGTGCACAGCCGGTAACATCCCGGTTACCTGGTTGCCAAAGGCTGTGGGGAAATGGAACAGCCTGTACCTGGAAAGTGACCAGACCCCCTGGGTCGACGACATCGCCTGCGCGCGTGCGGCATTCGCCGCGCTGAACGTCGAAGTGCGTTGCGCGCCAGGTAGCTGGGCGGAAGAAGACGGGGAAGAAGATGCCGATCGCTGGATCCGCATCAGCGCCGACGGTGAAGAAGAAATCACCTGGCGTACCAGCTGAGGCCGTTCGCATCAGGCTGCAAGTTCCACGGACAACTTGCAGCTTGAGCGTGCAGCCGGAAGACTCAGAGCCCGACTACATCCTCTGCCTGCAGGCCTTTCTGGCCCTGCACGAGTGCGTACTCCACCTGCTGTCCCTCGACCAGGGTGCGATGCCCCTCACCGCGGATAGCCCGATAGTGGACGAACACGTCCGCACCACCTTCGCGCTGAATGAAGCCATAACCCTTGGCATCGTTGAACCACTTCACATTCCCAGTCTCACGAGACGACATCTGAACTACTCCGGATTTTTATTTTGAAGATCGCCTTGCTGGCATGGGCTCACCGCCCGTGCCGACGCAGCTTGCGCGAATATCCTGCAAGCGGCAGGCCGAGTATATGACAGGGAACAAAAAAAATTCATGACAGGGTCATTTTTGGCGGAATTTTGCTGAACTTACGCAGATACGGCAGACTAACGTGCTGAAAAGACACTGCAACTTCCACCCAGGGCCCACCCCATGACCCGTTCTCCCCTGCGCCGCCTCATCTTCGGCGCCCTGCGTCGCGTTCTCTACCTGTGGGTGCGCTCCGAAACCATCAACCAGTCCTCGCTGACACTCAAGCTCGACCGCAGCCGACCGGTGTTCTACGCCCTCTCCTCGCCTTCGCTGACCGACCTGGCCGTGGTTGACCACGAATGCACCAAGGCAGGGCTGCCACGCCCGGTGCTGCCGGTGGCCGTCGGCCCCTTGCAGGAGCCCGCGGCATTCTTCTACCTGACCCCCGACCCCGACTGGCTCGGCCGCCAGGACAAGCGTGGCGCGCCGCCCACCCTCGAACGCCTGGTCGCGGCGATCAGCCAGCACGCCGAGGAAGACGCGCAGATCATTCCGGTCAGCGTGTTCTGGGGCCAGACCCCGGCCAGCGAGTCGAGCCCGTGGAAACTGCTGTTCGCCGACAGCTGGGCGGTCACCGGCCGCCTGCGCCGGCTGCTCAGCGTGCTGATCCTCGGGCGCAAGACCCGGGTGCAGTTCTCCGCGCCAATCCACCTGCGCGAGCTGGTGCAGCACAACAAGGGCCACGAGCGCACCGTGCGCATGGCCCAACGCATGATGCGCGTGCATTTTCGCAACCTGAAGACCGCGGTCATCGGGCCAGACATCTCGCACCGGCGCAACCTGGTCAAAGGGCTGGTGCACGACCCGTTGGTGCGCCAGGCGATCAGCGACGAGGCCGACCGCGAGAAAATCCCCTACGCCAAGGCCGAGGCCAAGGGGCTGCACTATGGCAATGAGATCGCCTCGGACTATACCTACACCGCGATCCGCTTCCTTGAAGTGGTGCTGAGCTGGTTCTGGAACAAGATCTACGACGGCATCAAGGTCAACCACATCGAGCAGGTGCAGGGTATCGCCCCCGGCCACGAAGTGATCTACGTGCCCTGCCACCGCAGCCACATCGACTACCTGCTGCTGTCCTACCTGCTGTTCCGCAACGGCCTGACGCCGCCGCACATCGCCGCCGGCATCAACCTCAACATGCCGGTGATCGGCGGCCTGCTGCGCCGCGGCGGGGCGTTCTTCATGCGCCGCACGTTCAAGGGCAACCCGCTGTACACCGCCGTGTTCAACGAATACCTGCACACCCTGTTCACCAAGGGCTTCCCGGTGGAGTACTTCGTCGAAGGCGGGCGTTCGCGCACCGGGCGCATGCTGCAGCCGCGCACCGGCATGCTGGCAATCACCCTGCGCAGCTTCCTGCGCTCCTCGCGCACGCCGATCGTCTTCGTGCCGGTGTACATCGGCTACGAGCGGGTGCTCGAAGGCCGCACCTACCTGGGCGAGCTGCGCGGCGCCAGCAAGAAGAAGGAATCGATCTTCGACATCTTCAAGGTCATCGGCGCGCTCAAGCAGCGCTTCGGCCAGGTATACGTCAACTTCGGCGAGCCGATCCGCCTGAACAGCTTCCTCGACCAGCAGCAACCCGGCTGGCGCGAACAGGCGCTGGGCCCGCAGTTCCGCCCGGACTGGCTCAACGAAACCACCACCCGCCTGGGCGAAACGGTTGCCCGCCACCTCAACGAGGCTGCGGCAATCAACCCGGTCAACCTGGTGGCGCTGGCCCTGTTGTCGACCAGCCGCCTGGCCCTGGACGAACGAGCCCTGACCCGCGTGCTCGACCTGTACCTGGCCCTGCTGCGCCAGGTGCCCTACTCGCCGCACACCACCCTGCCCGAGGGTGACGGCAAGGCACTTATCGAGCACGTACTGGGCATGGACCTGCTGGCCGAGCAGAAGGATGCGCTGGGTCGCATCCTCTACCTGGACGAAGCCAACGCGGTACTGATGACCTACTACCGCAACAACGTACTGCACATCTTCGCCCTGCCGGGGCTGCTGGCGAGCTTCTTCCTCAGCAGCTCGCGCATGAGCCGCGAACTGCTGGGCCAGTACGTGCGAGCGCTGTATCCGTACCTACAGGCCGAACTGTTCCTGCGCTGGACGCCCGAGCAACTGGACGAGGTGATCGACCAGTGGCTGGCGGCGCTGGTCGAACAGGGGCTGCTGCGCAAGGAGCAAGACATCTACATGCGCCCCGCGCCCAGCTCGCGGCAGTTCGTGCTGCTGACGCTGCTGGCGCGCACCATCACCCAGACCCTGCAGCGCTTCTACATGGCCACTTCGCTGCTGCTCAACAGCGGCCAGCACACGCTGAGCGCCGAGGAACTGGAGGAGCTGTGCGTGATGATGGCCCAGCGCCTGTCGATCCTGCATGGCTTGAATGCGCCCGAGTTCTTCGACAAGACTCTGTTCCGCCACTTCATCCAGACGCTGGTACGCGAAGGGGTCTTGCGACCCGACAGCACCGGCAAGCTGGGCTACCACGACAAGCTCGCCGAACTGGCCGAAGGCGTGGCCAAGCGCGTGCTGTCGGCGGAGCTGCGCCTGTCGATCCGCCAGGTGGCCTTGCACCGCGATGAAACACCGGAACCTGCCGCGCTTGCCTGACTGGCCCGATCACGGCCTGAACGATACGCTGAACCTGTTCCATTCTGCCCATAAGGAAAGCCCCATGATCCGCTCCTCCCTGCGCTTCACCACTCTGTGCGCCGGCCTGCTGTTGTCGGCCAGCGCCCTGGCCCTGTCGCTCGGCGACCTGTCCCAGAGCGACGCCTCCGGCGGCCTGAAGGACGCCCTTACCCAAGGCGCGCAGATCGCCGTCAAGCAACTGAGCACCCCCGGCGGCTTCAGCAACAACCCGGACGTGCGCATCGAGCTGCCGGGCAACCTCGGCAAAGCGGCCAAAGCCATGAAGATGTTCGGCAAGGGTGACCAGGTCGATGCCCTGGAAACCAGCATGAACAAGGCCGCCGAGGCTGCCGTGCCGCAAGCCCAGGCGATCCTGGTGGACGCGGTGAAGAAGATGACCGTGACCGACGCCAAGGGCATCCTCAGCGGCGGCCAGGATTCGGCCACCCAGTACCTGAACAAGAGCAGCCGCGAGCAGATCCGCGCCAAGTTCCTGCCGATCGTCAAGCAGGCCACCGACAAGGTCGGCCTGGCCCAGCAGTACAACAGCTTTGCCGGGCAGGCCAAAGGCCTGGGCCTGATCAAGGATGACGCCAATATCGAGAACTATGTGACCGAGAAGGCGCTGGACGGCTTGTTCGAAATGATCGGCAAGCAGGAAGAAAGCATTCGCCAGAACCCGGCCGGTGCGGCTACCAGCCTGGCCAAGAAGGTGTTCGGCGCGCTGTGATGTTGAGCTGAAAACCAGTGGGGCTGCTGTGTAGCCCTATCGCCGGCAAGCCAGCTCCCACAGATACTGCGCAACTCGTGTGGGAGCCGGCTTGCCGGCGATAGGAGGGCAAAGCCCTCCCGCTCGTTCCTCAGTTTTTCCTGACCCTGAACCACGCCGCATACAACGCTGGCAGGAATAGCAGGGTCAGCACCGTGGCGACGATCAATCCACCCATGATCGCTACCGCCATCGGCCCGTAGAACACACTCCTCGACAACGGAATCATCGCCAGCACCGCCGCCAGCGCGGTCAGCACGATCGGCCGGAAGCGCCGCACCGTGGCCTCGATGATCGCCTGCCAACGCTCCATCCCCCCGGCGATGTCCTGTTCGATCTGGTCCACCAGGATCACCGAGTTGCGCATGATCATGCCGGCCAGGGCGATGGTCCCGAGCATGGCGACGAACCCGAACGGCTGGCGGAACACCAGCAGGAACAGGGTCACGCCAATCAGCCCGAGGGGCGCGGTGAGGAACACCATGAACATCCGCGAGAAACTGCGCAGCTGGATCATCAGCAGGCTCAGCACCACCACGATGAACAGCGGCATGCCGGCGTTCACCGAACGCTGGCCACGCTCGGAGTCTTCCACCGTGCCGCCCACTTCGAGCAAGTAGCCATCAGGCAGCTCGCCCTTGATCTGTGCCAGCGTCGGCTGGATCTGCTTGATCAAGGTCGCCGGCTGTTCCTTGTCGTAGATATCGGCGCGCACGGTGACCGTAGGCAGGCGGTTGCGGTGCCAGATGATGCCTTCCTCGAAGCCGTATTCCAGGGTCGCCACCTGCGACAGGGCCACGCTCTGGCCGTTGTCGGTGGGCACCGCCAGGCTGCCCAGGTTGCCCAGCTCACGGCGCTCCTCTGGCGTACCACGCAGGAGAATCTCGATCAGCTCGTTGTCTTCGCGGTACTGGCTGACGTTGCTGCCGGTCAGCGAACTCTGCAAGAAGCTCGACAGGTGCGCGGTGCTCACGCCCAGCGCCCGGGCACGGTCCTGGTCGATATCCAGGTACACCGCCTTGCTCGGCTCTTCCCAGTCCAGGTGCACGTTGACCACGTGCGGGTTCTCACGCACTTTGGCCGCCACCTCGCGGGCCAGGGCGCGAACCTTTTCGATATGTTCGCCGGTGACACGGAACTGCACCGGATAACCTACGGGCGGGCCGTTTTCCAGGCGCGTGACCCGCGAACGCAGGTCGGGGAACTGCTGGTCCAGGGTTCCAATCAACCAGCTGCGCAGGCGCTCACGGTCCTCCAGCGACTTGGCCAGCACCACGAACTGGGCAAAGCTCGCCGCCGGCAGTTGCTGGTCCAGCGGCAGGTAGAAACGCGGTGAACCGGTGCCGATATAGGCGACATAGTTGGCGATACCGTCCTGCTGCTTGAGCAAGGCCTCCAACTGCTTGACCCGCTCGGCGGTGTTGTTCAGCGAAGCGCCTTCGGTCAGTTTCAGATCGACCATCAGCTCCGGCCGCCCGGACGCGGGGAAGAACTGCTGCGGCACGAAGCGGAACAGCAGGATACTGCCGACGAACGCGGCGATGGTCAGCACAATCACCGTCTTGCGCCGCCGCACGCACCACTCCACCACGCGTCGGACACGCTGGTAGAACGGTGTCGCATAGGGATCGGGGGCGTGCCCGTCGGCGCCGTGGCGAGCGGCGTGGAGCTTGGCCAGGTCCGGCAGCAGGCGCTCGCCCAGGTAAGGCACGAACACCACCGCTGCTACCCAGGACGTGAGCAAGGCAATGGTCACCACCTGGAAGATCGAACGGGTGTATTCCCCTGTGCTCGACGCCGCCGTGGCGATCGGCAGGAAGCCCGCCGCGGTGATCAGGGTGCCGGTGAGCATCGGGAACGCCGTGCTGGTCCAGGCGTAGCTCGCAGCCTTGAGCCGGTCGTAGCCCTGCTCCATCTTGATCGCCATCATCTCCACCGCGATGATCGCATCGTCGACCAGCAGGCCCAGTGCCAGCACCAGCGCTCCCAGCGAGATCTTGTGCAGGCCGATGCCGAAGTAGTGCATGGCGGCAAAGGTCATGGCCAGCACCAGCGGGATCGCCAGCGCCACTACCAGGCCGGTGCGCAGGCCCAGCGAGAAAAAACTCACCAGCAGGACGATGGCCAGGGCCTCGACCAGCACCTGCACGAACTCACCGACCCCGGCCTTTACCGCCGCCGGCTGGTCGGACACCTTGCGCAGTTCCATGCCTGCCGGCAGGCTCTGCGCCAGGCGGGCGAACTCGCCTTCCAGAGCCTTGCCAAGCACCAGGATGTCGCCGCCGTCCTTCATCGACACCGCCAGCCCGATGGCGTCCTCGCCCATGAAGCGCATGCGCGGCGCGGGTGGGTCGTTAAAACCGCGCTGCACCTCGGCGACGTCACCGATGCGGAAGGTGCGATCACCAATGCGGATAGGAAACTGGCGAATCTGCTCGACGCTGTCGAAGCGCCCGCTGACCCTCAGTTGCAGGCGCTCGCTCGAGGTTTCGAAGAAACCCGCGGTACTCACCGCGTTCTGTTCGCGCAGCGCCTGCTGCACGGCGGCGAGCGGCACCCCGAGGGTGGCCAGCTTGACGTTGGACAGTTCGATCCAGATCTTCTCGTCCTGCAGGCCGATGAGCTCCACCTTGCCCACGTCCTTGACCCGCTGCAGCTGGATCTGGATACGGTCGGCGTAGTCCTTGAGCACCGCGTAGTCGAAGCCGGCGCCGGTCAGGGCGTAGATATTGCCGAAGGTGGTGCCGAACTCGTCGTTGAAGAATGGCCCCTGCGCCTCGGGGGGCAGGGTGTGCTTGATGTCCGCGACCTTCTTGCGGATCTGGTACCACAGCTCGGGGATATCCTTGGAATGCATCGCGTCACGGGCCATGAACGTGACCTGGGACTCACCGGGCCGGGAGAACGAGACGATCTTCTCGTACTCGCCGGTCTCCATCAGTTTCTTCTCGATACGCTCGGTGACCTGGCGCGACACCTCCTCGGCGGTCGCGCCTGGCCACAGGGTACGGATGACCATGGCCTTGAAGGTGAAGGGCGGATCCTCGCTCTGCCCCAGCTTGGTGTAGGACATGGCACCAATTGCTGCCAACAGGATCATCAGGAACAACACGATCTGGCGATTGCGCAGCGCCCAGGCGGAAAGGTTGAAACCCATCGGGACTTACTCCTTGGCCGCCAGGTTTACTTCACGGTTGCTGCGGTCCACAGGCCGCACCTGTTGCCCCTCGCGCAGCACATGGCCGCCTGCTGCCACCACCCAATCACTGGCTTGCAGGCCTTCGAGCACCGGCACGCTGTCCGCGCCATAGGCACCCAGACGCACAGCGGCGCGCTCCAGGCGGTTGTCCTTGCCAACCCGCCAGACATAGGCCTGCCCCGCTTCGGCGGTCACCGCCGACAGCGGCACCGCCAGCGGCGAGCGTTCGGCGTGGTCGATGAACACCCGCGCGCTCTGGCCCAATTCGGCCGGGGTGGCGTTGGAGGTAAAGGCGATGCGCGCGGCGAAGGTGCGCGAACGCGGGTCCGCCGCCGGGGAAAGCTCGCGGATCCGCCCTTCGAAACGCTGGTTCGGGTGCGACCACAGCTCGACGCTGACCGTCTGCCCGACGGCGAAGCGGGCGAACTGCTGCTCCGGCAGGCCGATGGCTACTTCGCGCTCACCATCGGCGGCCAGCGTGAACACGGTCTGCCCTGCCGCCACCACCTGGCCCACCTCGACCTGGCGCTTGGCGATCACGCCGGCCTGGGGGGCGCGCAGCACGGCGTACTCGGCCTGGTTGCCCGCCACCTCGTACTCGGCCTTGGCCTGCTTCAGGCGGGCCATGCCAGCGCGGTAGAGGTTCTCGGCATTGTCGAACTGGGAATGGCTGACCATCTGCCGATCCAGCAGTTTCTGGTAGCGGTCGCGCTCGGCGCGTACCAGCGCCAGGTTGGCCTCGGCCGCCGCCAGCTGGGCGCGATTGGCCTCCAGTTGCAGGCGCACGTCCTGCGGGTCGAGTTCGGCCAGCGGCTGCTCGGCCTTGACCCGCTGCCCCTCCTCCACCAGGCGTTTGCTGACCTTGCCTCCGATACGGAACGCCAGTTCAGGCTCGAAACGCGCCCGCACCTCGCCCGGGTAGCTGTCGGCGGATGCCCCGGCCGGCTGGGGTTGGACCACCAGTGCCGGACGCGGCGCGGCGGGTGGCGCGGCCTCCTGGCCGCAGGCGGTGAGCAGCAGCACGGCAAAGGCCGGCAGGGCGAGGGACAACGCACGACGCAACATGATGAATGACCTTTGGCAGAGGGCGCATCGAATATTTATACTGGCGAGTATATTAAGTCAGCGAATCGGGTCGGGGAAGCGGGCGCTTCAGAGAAAATCGATATTTAGTGGTGCGACGTACGCTGCAGCCGACCGCCCCCGGACCCGGTAAGATGTGCCCCTTTCACAGAGAATGCGGTCCCTCATGTCCAACGACGCACCCATCGGCCCCGGCCGGCCCAAGGACCTGGCCAAGCGCGAGGCCATCCTCGAAGCCGCCAAGCGCCTGTTTCTCAGCCTTGGCTATGCCAACACCAGCATGGATGCGGTCGCTGCGGCGGCAGGTGTTTCGAAACTCACCGTCTACAGCCATTTCACCGACAAGCAGACGCTGTTCGGCGCGGCGGTCATGGCCACCTGCCAGAACCAGTTGCCCGACCTGATGTTCGAGTATCCCGAAGGCGCGGCGGTGGAAGATGTGCTGCTGAACATTGCCCGTGGTTTCCAGGCTTTGATCAGCAGTGACGAGGCCGTCAAGCTGAGCCGCCTGATCTTTGCCCTGGGTAGCCAGGATCCGGGGTTTGGCCAGTATTTCTATGCGGCGGGGCCCAAGCGGGTGATGAGCGGGATGGAGGCGTTGCTGCGTTGTGTCGACCAGCGCGGGCTGTTGCGGATCGACAACCCGTGGCAGGCGGCGGAGCATTTCTTCTGCCTGGTGAAGGGGGCGCCGGATTATCGGTTGCTGCTGGGGTGCTCGCCGGCGCTGGAGGGGGATGAGGCTGAGGCGCATGTGCGGGAGGCGGTGG
>NZ_JBYSYW010000018.1:0-109397 GCF_058783825.1 Pseudomonas sp. FW305-96 | reverse complement strand
ACCCCCACCAACCCGCTATCGTCAAGCAATTCATCCGATGACTGGACGTAAGCCCCCCGTGACCCCGCTCATCAAACGCAGCCTGGTAGAACAAGCCGTAGACCAGCTCCGCGCGCGCATCGCTCAGGGCACCTGGTCAGTAGGCCAGCGCCTGCCCACCGAACCAGAGCTGGCCAGCGACCTGGGCATAAGCCGCAACACCGTGCGTGAGGCCATGCGCGTTCTGGCTTTCAGCGGCCTGGTGGAAATCCGCCAGGGCGACGGCAGCTACCTGCGCACCGCCGTGGACCCGCTGCAGGCTGTGCAGGTGATGTCGCGCTGCGCCGTCGAACACGCCCGCGAGACCCGCCATATTCTTGAAACACAAGCCATCGGCCTGGCCGCGTCGCGCCGCACCGACGCCGACCTGCAGGCGCTGCGCGAAGCCCTGCAACACAGCGCGCAGCACTACCACGGCGATGTGGATGCCTATGTCGAATGCGACCTGGTCTTCCACCAGCGCCTGGTGGATGCCGCCCACAACCCCGCTTTGAGCGAGCTGTACCGCTACTTTTCCGGCGTGGTCGGCGCGGCCCTGCAGCACAACATGACGACCGTCCCCCGTTGCCAGGCCGTGTTCGACCTGCACGGGCAGATCCTCGACGCCCTCGAACAACGCGATCCGGAGCGGGCCAAGCACCTGAGCCGGACCCTTATCGAATCCTGACCACGAGAAGGCCATGGCCGAACAACTGACCCGCAACACCGCGCCCCGCGAGGCGGACCTCGAAGAACTGCTGATCGACGCCGAGGCCGACGATGAGCAAGTCCAGCAACAGCCCGTGGTGCTGCGCCGGCCCTGGCTGTTGCTGCTGGGCCTGGTGCTGGTGGCGCTGAACCTGCGCCCGGCGCTGTCGAGCATGTCGCCCGTACTTGGGCAGGTGTCCGAAGGGCTGGGGCTCAGTGCATCGCAGGCGGGGCTGCTGACCACCTTGCCGGTGCTGTGCCTGGGGCTTTTCGCGCCGCTGGCGCCGATCCTGGCACGACGCTTCGGCAGCGAACGGGTCATCCTCGGCATCTTGCTGACCCTGGCGCTGGGCATCCTGGTGCGCAGTGCCCTGGGGGCCACCGGCGTGTTCCTCGGCAGCCTGATGGCGGGTGCGAGCATCGGCATCATCGGCGTGCTGCTGCCTGGCATCGTCAAGCGCGATTTCCCACAACATGCAGGCACCCTGACCGGCGTCTACACCATGGCGCTGTGCCTGGGCGCGGCAATGGCCGCGGGTGCCACGGTGCCCTTGACCCGCCACTTCGATGACAGCTGGGCGCTGGGGCTGGGCTTCTGGGTGCTGCCGGCGTTGCTGGCGATGCTGGTGTGGCTACCCCAGTCCCACCAGGGGCATGGCGTGCACAAGGTGGCTTACCGGGTGCAAGGCTTGTGGCGTGATCCGCTGGCATGGCAGGTGACACTGTACATGGGCCTGCAGTCGTCGCTGGCCTACATCGTGTTCGGCTGGTTGCCGTCGATCCTGATCGGCCGTGGGCTGAGCCCCACCGAGGCAGGGCTGGTGCTGTCCGGCTCGGTGATCGTGCAACTGGTCAGTTCGCTGAGCGCGCCATGGCTGGCGACGCGCGGCAAGGATCAGCGCCTGGCCATCGTGGTGGTGATGCTGGTGACCCTGGGCGGGCTGTTCGGCTGCCTGTACGCGCCGCTGGAAGGGCTGTGGGGCTGGGCGATCCTGTTGGGGCTGGGCCAGGGCGGCACCTTTGCCCTGGCGTTGACCTTGATCGTGCTGCGCTCCAAGGACGCCCATGTGGCGGCCAATCTTTCGAGCATGGCCCAGGGGGTCGGCTACACCCTGGCCTCCATGGGGCCGTTCGCGGTGGGGCTGGTGCATGACCTGACCGGGGGCTGGGGCGCGGTGGGCTGGATCTTCGCGGTACTGGGGATCGGCGCCATTGCGTTCGGGCTGGGTGCCGGGCGTGCGTTGCATGTGGGTGTGGTCAGCGAGCGGGTCTGAGGTCTGCTGGCAGCTGGTTCGGGCTTCGGCACCATTCATGGCGCAAATGGCTGTGGCGCCAAAGCCGGGCCCGGACTATCTTGCGCTTCTCGAGCCCAAGCACGGATAACCGCCAATGAGCGATGCCAACAGCGCCCTGATCACCCGTTTCTACCAGGCCTTCCAGCGCCTGGACGCCGAGGCCATGGTGGCCTGCTACAGCGACGACATCGTTTTCAGCGATCCGGTCTTCGGCACCTTGCGCGGGCAGGATGCCGGGGACATGTGGCGCATGCTCACCCGCCGCGCCAAGGATTTCACCCTGACCTTCGACAATGTGCGCAGTGACGAACGCGGCGGCGGCGCGCATTGGGTGGCAACCTATCTGTTCAGCCAGACCGGGCGGGTGGTGGTCAACGATATCCAGGCGCGCTTCGTGATCCGTGACGGGCTGATCTGCCAGCACGACGATACCTTCGACCTGTGGCGCTGGTCGCGGCAGGCCCTGGGCATGCCGGGCGTGCTGCTGGGCTGGTCGCCGATGGTGCAGAACAAGGTGCGCCAGCAGGCGTTCAAGGGGCTTCGCGCATTCCAGCAGGCGCGCTGAGGCGTTAAGCTGGCGGCCTTCTTCCGTTGCACCGAACCGAGCCGTGAGCGAAACAGCGCCTTCCCCCGACTGCAAACCCTGGTACGTCTATCTGGTGCGTGCCGCCAATGGCTCGCTGTACTGCGGTATCAGCGACGATCCGCAGCGGCGCTTCATCAAGCACCAGAAAGGGCAGGGCGCGCGGTATTTCAAGACCAGCCCGGCGCAGGCGCTGGTGTATGTGGAGCAGTGGCCGGACAAAGGCGAGGCGCTGCGCCAGGAGCGTTTGGTGAAGAAGCTGCGCAAGGCGGCGAAGGAGGCGTTGGTGGCCTCCTATATTGGTGTCGCCACGGCCCCATGACACGTTGCGGCGCCTTGGCCATGCATACCCTTGGCGCCGCATAGCCTCGCGATATTTCTAGTGCTTCATGCCGAGTTCGGCATCATCCATCAGCGCCTTGGCCAGGGCGCTCAGGTAATACGACGCCCAGAGCAGCTGGGGCTTTTCTTCCATGATCCCGGTGATGGTCAGGTCGCGTACGCAGCCCATCAGTTCCGAGGCCTGGTCGCGGGCGTGCTGGCAGGGGATGCCGGGCTCGATGCAGAACAGCGGGTCGGTCATGCCTTCGCCCTGGTAGAACTTGGTCTTGCCGGCGGTGGTGGGGGTGTTGTCTGTGGTCATGGTTGTTCTCCCTGAAATGGTCGGTGCCTGTGCGGGCGCCATCGCGGGGCAAGCCCGCTCCCACGCCAGGACTTCGCAGTACTTGGCTGCGTGTGAGCGGGCTTGCCCCGCGATTGGGCTTAATGCAACGTTGGCGCTTGCGCCGGCATCTGTACCTGGATCAACGCCGCTTCGAGCAACACACGCAGCGACTCCATCTCATGCATCGACGCCATCATCAGCACGGCAGCCGGCGACCTGGGTTTTAGCTGCACGGCATGATGGGCCACGGTCAAGGCGCACAGGGCGTACTCGGTGGCCTGGATGAGGGTGTCTTCAAGGGAATGAGGGTTGTGGGGTGGATCGGGAACGATCTTAAGCATGGTCAAGGTCCTGTTCGTGGATAGGGACCACCACCGGTTGCTGTCAAACAAGAAGGTGGCAGCTGTACATGGGTTGACAGACCGGTGAACAAGACCAGAAACCGGCGCACACGAGGTGCCCCACGCACAGCCGCCATAAAGCAGCGCCATGCGGTTTTGTTCGGAGCGGCCTGTCAAAGCCGGTCGCTGAATGTGCAGCGACCGTCCGAGACTAGAGGCCAACCCAGAGCACCGCAATGGCTTGAAAGGGGTTGGAAGTATGTTTGGGAAATGGACTACAGGGAATGGGGAAAGTCTTATAAACAGACGATCTGTCCCAGGTCGCCGGAGGGCGCAATGCGCCCCCGACCCTGTCAGTCCTTGCGCCGTTTCAGCTGATCGATCAGCTGGGTCGGCAGGCCTTTGATGACCAGCGTCCCAGCTTCTTCGTCATACTCGACCTTCGAGCCGAGCAGGTGCGCCTCGAAGCTGATCGACAACCCCTCGGCACGCCCGGTGAAGCGGCGGAACTGGTTGAGGGTGCGTTTGTCGGCCGGGATCTCCGGCGACAGCCCATAGTCGCTGTTGCGGATATGGTCGAAGAACGCCTCGGGGCGGTCTTCGTCGATCAGGCTGGAGAGCTCTTCCAGCGTTACCGGCTCGCCCAGCTTGGTCTGGGTGGTGGCGTAGTCGACCAGGGTCTGGGTCTTCTCGCGGGCGGATTCTTCCGGCAGGTCCTCTTTCTCGACAAAGTCGCTGAAGGCCTTGAGCAGGGTGCGGGTCTCGCCCGGGCCATCCACGCCTTCCTGGCAGCCGATGAAATCGCGGAAGTAATCCGAGACTTTCTTGCCGTTCTTGCCCTTGATGAACGAGATGTACTGCTTGGAGTTCTGGTTGTTCTTCCACTCGGACAGGTTGACCCGCGCCGCCAGGTGTAGCTGGCCCAGGTCCAGGTGACGCGACGGCGTGACATCGAGTTCGGCGTTCACGGCCACGCCTTCACTGTGGTGCAGCAGGGCGATGGCCAGGTATTCGGTCATGCCTTGCTGGTAATGGGCGAACAACACGTGGCCGCCGGTGGACAGGTTGGACTCTTCCATCAGCTTCTGCAGGTGCTCGACGGCCACGCGGCTGAAGGTGGCGAAATCTTTCTCCTCGTCCTGGTACTGCTTGAGCCAGCCGCTGAACGGATAGGCCCCGGACTCGCCGTGGAAGAAGCCCCAGGCTTTGCCTTGCTTGGCGTTGTAGCTGTCGTTGAGGTCGGCCAGCAGGTTCTCGATGGCGTCGGAGGCCGCCAGTTCGCTGTCGCGAGCATGGAGCACGGCGGGGCTGCCATCGGGCTTCTTGTCGATCAGGTGAACGATGCAATGACGGATTGGCATGGAATTCTCGGTGATAGGAGCGGTGAAAAGCCGCGCTGCAAAAGGCGTTCAGTTTAACCCAGGGCGAGGGTGGTGCAGTGGCCAGATGTTGGCGTATATGTCGGTTGTTCGTTTTTTGTTCAAATATTTGCGATTTTTCTGAAAACCCCCGAAAAACCTGAACAAAAACGCGGTCGGCAGCGGATATTTATCGATTCCTGTGGTAGCTTTGCGCGGTCTTGCGCCCCTTGGGTGGCGCATTGCTGGCAGATCGCTTGCGCGGTGTCGAACCAAACGCCGATTTGCGTATCTACATACGCGATCGACGCGGCCTCTGGATTGTCCCGGGCTGGCCCGACCACCGACCAAGCACGCTGCACAACCACTGAATTTGATAGGGAAGGAACACCACCATGGCACTGACCAAAGACCAACTGATTGCCGATATCGCTGAAGCCATCGACGCGCCGAAAACCACCGCGCGTAACGCCCTGGAGCAACTGGGCCAGATCGTCGCCGACCAACTGGAAAACGGCGCCGAAATCACCCTGCCAGGCATCGGCAAACTGAAAGTCACCGAGCGTCCTGCCCGTACCGGCCGCAACCCTTCGACTGGCGCTGCCATCGAAATCGCTGCCAAGAAAGTCGTCAAGTTCGTTCCAGCCAAAGTGCTGACCGACTCGATCAACAAGTAATTGTTGATTTGACGAAACCGCGCCCGGCTTGCCCGGGCGCGGTTTTTTCATGCCCGTGATTTACGCAAGGCGTGCCATTGCTGGCGTGCGCCATCGTCCTGGAAGCTCCAGGCGACCATGCGGCTCTGCTTCTGCCCCTGGCCCATCTCGATGATGCGCAGGGCCTTCACCCCGGCCTTTTTCAAGGCTGCCTCGATACCCGGCAGGTTGCTGGCCTTGGACACCAGGCTGGTGAACCACAGCACCTGGGCCGCGTACTGCGCGCTTTCGGCGACCAACTGGGCGACGAAGCGGATCTCGCCACCTTCGCACCACAGCTCATTGTTCTGCCCGCCGAAATTCAGCACCGGCAGCTTGCGCTTGGGGTCCTGCTTGCCGAGGTTCTTCCATTTGCGCTGGCTGCCGCGGGTCGCTTCCTCGCGCGAGGCGTGGAAGGGCGGGTTGCACAGGGTCAGGTCGAAGCGCTCGTCGGCCTGCAGCAGGCCGCTGAGGATGTGCTTGCGATCCGCTTGCAGGCGCAGGCCGATGGCCTTGTCGAGCTTGTTGGCCTGGACGATGGCCTTGGCCGAGGCCAGTGCCACGCTGTCGATGTCGGAGCCGGTGAAGCGCCAGCGGTAGTCGCTGTGCCCGAGCAGGGGGTAGATGCAGTTGGCGCCGACGCCGATATCCAGGGCGTGCACCTGGGCGCCGCGGGGGATTTCGCCGCCGTTGTCTTCGCCCAGCAGGTCGGCCAGCACATGGATGTAGTCGGCGCGGCCGGGGATCGGCGGGCACAGGTAGTCGGCGGGGATGTCCCAGTGCTGGATGCCGTACTGGGCCTTGAGCAGGGCGCGGTTGAACACCCGCACGGCTTCAGGGTTGGCGAAGTCGATGCTGGGTTTGCCGTAGGGGTTGGTGATGGTGAAGCGGGCCAGGTCCGGATGCGCCTTGATCAGGGCGGGGAAGTCGTAGCGGCCCTGGTGGCGGTTGCGCGGATGCAGGGTGGGTTTCTGGGTCATGGTGGGGTCCTGAAAAAGCATCGCCGGCAAGCCGGCTCCCACAGGATAGTGCAGTACCTGTGGGAGCCGGCTTGCCGGCGATGGGCTGCGAAGCAGCCCCCTATGGCTTCACGTTTGAATTACAGCGCAGCAATCCGCGCATGCTGTTCGGTGAAGTTGGCCAGGGCCTGCTCCGATTCGGCCAGCTTGGCGCGTTCCTTCTCGATCACCGCAGGCGGGGCCTTGTCGACGAAGGCGGCGTTGGACAGCTTGCCGCCGACGCGCTGGACTTCACCTTGCAAGCGCTGGATCTCCTTGCTCAGGCGCGCAAGCTCGGCGTCCTTGTCGATCAGACCGGCCATCGGCACCAGCACTTGCAGGTCACCCACCAGGGCGGTGGCCGACAGCGGTGCTTCGTCCTGCTCGCCGAGCACGGTGAACGACTCGACCTTGGCCAGCTTCTTCAGCAGCGCTTCGTTTTCCTGCAGACGACGCTGGTCGTCGGCGTTGGCGTTTTTCAGGAACAGCGGCAGCGGCTTGCCCGGGCCGATGTTCATCTCGGCGCGGATGTTGCGCAGGCCGACCATCAGTTCCTTGAGCCACTCGATGTCGCCTTCGGCGGCGGCGTCGATGCGGCTCTCGTTCGCTTCAGGCCATGGCTGCAGCATGATGGTCTTGCCGTCGATGCCGGCCAGCGGCGCGATGCGCTGCCAGATCTCTTCGGTGATGAACGGCATGAACGGGTGGGCCAGGCGCAGCGCCACTTCCAGCACGCGCACCAGGGTGCGACGGGTGCCACGGGCGCGCTCGACCGGGGCGTTCTCGTCCCACAGCACCGGCTTGGACAGCTCCAGGTACCAGTCGCAGTACTGGTTCCAGATGAACTCGTACAGCGCCTGGCTGGCCAGGTCGAAGCGGAACTGCTCGAGCTGGCGGGTCACCTCGGCTTCGGTACGCTGCAGCTGCGAGATGATCCAGCGGTCGGCCAGCGACAGCTCGTAGGCCTCGCCGTTCTGGCCGCAGTCCTCGCCCTTGTCCAGCACGTAGCGGGCGGCGTTCCAGATCTTGTTGCAGAAGTTGCGGTAGCCTTCGACGCGGCCCATGTCGAACTTGATGTCACGACCGGTGGAAGCCAGCGAGCAGAAGGTGAAGCGCAGGGCGTCGGTGCCGTAGCTGGCGATGCCTTCGGGGAACTCGGCCTTGGTCTGCTTGGCGATCTTCTCGGCGAGCTTGGGCTGCATCATGCCGCTGGTGCGTTTTTCCAGCAGGGCGTCGAGGGTGATGCCGTCGACGATGTCCAGCGGGTCGAGGACGTTGCCCTTGGACTTGGACATCTTCTGCCCCTGGCCATCACGCACCAGGCCGTGCACGTAGACGGTCTTGAACGGTACCTGCGGGGTGCCGTCCTCGTTCTTGATCAGGTGCATGGTCAGCATGATCATCCGGGCGACCCAGAAGAAGATGATGTCAAAGCCTGTGACCAGCACGTCGGTGGAGTGGAACTTCTTCAGGAACTCGGTCTGTTCCGGCCAGCCCAGGGTGGAGAAGGTCCACAGGCCCGAGCTGAACCAGGTGTCGAGCACGTCGTCGTCCTGGCGCAGCTTCACATCGCTGCCCAGGTTGTGCTTGGCGCGCACTTCGGCCTCGTCGCGGCCAACATAGACCTGGCCGGCCTCGTCGTACCAGGCCGGGATGCGGTGGCCCCACCACAGCTGGCGGCTGATGCACCAGTCCTGGATGTCGCGCATCCAGGAGAAGTACATGTTCTCGTACTGCTTGGGCACGAACTGGATGCGGCCGTCTTCGACGGCGGCGATGGCAGGCTCGGCCAGCGGCTTGGTGGAGACGTACCACTGGTCGGTCAGCCATGGCTCGATGACGGTGCCGGAGCGGTCGCCTTTCGGCACCTTCAGGGCGTGGTCGTCGATGCTGACCAGCAGGCCTTGGGCGTCCAGGTCGGCAACCATCTGCTTGCGCGCGACGAAGCGGTCGAGGCCGGCGTACTGGGCTGGCAGCGAGGTGTCGAGCTGCTCGTTGACGCTGCCATCGAGGTTGAACGCCTGCACCGCAGCCAGCACGGTGGCGTTCTTGTCGAAGATGTTCAGCAGCGGCAGGTTGTGGCGCTTGCCCACTTCGTAGTCGTTGAAGTCGTGGGCCGGGGTGATCTTTACGCAGCCGGTGCCGAATTCGGGGTCGCAGTAGTCATCGGCGACGATCGGGATGAGGCGGCCGACCAGCGGCAGTTTGACGAACTTGCCGATCAGGGCCTGGTAGCGCTCGTCGGTCGGATTGACGGCAACGGCGACGTCGCCGAGCAGGGTTTCCGGACGGGTGGTGGCAACCACCAGGTGGTCCTTGCCGTCGGCGGTCTTGGCGCCGTCGGCCAGCGGATAGCGCAGGTTCCACAGGTGGCCCTTCTCGTCGTGGTTTTCCACTTCGAGGTCGGAGATCGCCGTGTGCAGCTTGGTGTCCCAGTTGACCAGGCGCTTGCCGCGGTAGATCAGGCCGTCTTCGTGCAGGCGCACGAAGGCTTCCTTGACCGCCTCGGACAGGCCGTCGTCCATGGTGAAGCGCTCGCGGCTCCAGTCCACCGACGAGCCCAGGCGGCGGATCTGGCGGCTGATGTTGCCGCCCGACTGGTCCTTCCACTCCCAGACTTTCTCCAGGAATTGCTCACGACCCAGGTCATGGCGGTTCTGGCCCTTGGCCTCGAGCTGGCGCTCGACCAGCATCTGGGTGGCGATACCGGCGTGGTCGGTGCCCGGCTGCCACAGGGTGTCGCGCCCTTGCATGCGGCGGAAACGGATCAGGGCGTCCATGATCGCGTTGTTGAAGCCGTGGCCCATGTGCAGGCTGCCGGTCACGTTCGGCGGCGGGATCATGATGGTGTAGGACTCGCCTGCACCTTGTGGGGCGAAATAGTTCTCGGACTCCCAGGTGTTGTACCAGGAAGTTTCGATGGCGTGCGGCTGGTAGGTCTTATCCATGCGCGGCGGGACCCTTAGGCATTAATTCGGGAAAGCCGGGAAGTATAACCAAGCTGCGCGTTTCAAGACAGGTGTAGCGGGCAAGCCCGCTGGTGGGAGCGGGCTTGCCCCGCGATGCGGACGAAGGGTTACTCGGAACGCTTGAGCAACCGCTCCAGCCGCGCGTCGAGGCGGCGCTTGATCTCGGTCTCGATGTGCGGGGTGAAGTCGTTGATCACGTCTTGCATGATCGACTGCGCCGCGGCGCGCAGTTCGGCGTCCAGGTGCAGCAAGGTGTCCTGTCGGCGGGTCTGGGCATCCTCTTCAGGTGCCGGAGTCGGTGCCGGCGCTGCGGCGGCGACGGGCGCTGTGGCGCTCGGCTCGTCGAGCAGCAGGGGGATCTGCTCCACGGTTTCGGTGAGCAGGGGCGGTTGCAGGTCGGCGTCGCCCAGCAGCTCGCGGATCGACTCCAGGTCGTCGAGCAGGTGGGCGGAATGGGTGAGGGAGTTCAGCTGCTTGTCCATCGTCGTCAGAGTCGCTGTAAGCGGTGGTCTTGCAGAGCATAGCCCTGTTCGCGGTAGAAACGGAACCGTTCACGAGCGGCCAGGCGGATGGCCGGCTCCTCGACGACGATTTCGGCAACCCGTTCGAACTGGCCGACGAAGGCCGGGACGTCGCCGCCCAGGTTGATCAGCAGGTCACGGTGTTGGCCAGCATCGGCGCCGACACCCAGCGCGACAACGGCGTCCGGGTGCTGTTCGGCATGGTCGTGGGGCAAGAAGGCCTCGCCCTTGAACTGCCACAGGCGCAGGTCGAGTTCGCTGCGCTGCGCCTCGTCCTGGCAGTGCAGATAGACCCGGTGGCCGAGGCGCCAGGCCTTTTCGCACAGCTTGCAGGCGAAATCCAGGCGCACCGACAGCGAGTCGCTGGGCAGGATGTAGAAATCGACTTTGCTCATGGTTTCAGTGCCGGCCGGTGGCGCGGGGGCGCCACCGGCCATGCGCCATCAGGCGCCGGCGCGGTCCAGCAGGTACTGGGTGAGCAGCGGTACCGGGCGGCCCGAGGCGCCCTTGTCCTTGCCGCCGCTGATCCAGGCGGTGCCGGCGATGTCCAGGTGCGCCCAGTGGTAGGCCTTGGCGAAGCGCGACAGGAAGCAGCCGGCGGTGATGGTGCCGGCCTTCGGGCCACCGATGTTGGCGATGTCGGCGAACGGGCTGTCCAGCTGCTCCTGGTACTCATCGAACAGCGGCAGTTGCCAGGCGCGGTCGTCGGCGCGCTTGCCTGCATCGAGCAGTTGGCCGACCAGCGCGTCGTCATTGCCCATCAGGCCGGAGGTGTGGCTGCCCAGGGCGACGATGCAGGCGCCGGTCAGGGTGGCGATGTCGATCACCGCCTGCGGCTTGAAGCGTTCGGCGTAGGTGAGGGTGTCGCACAGCACCAGACGGCCTTCGGCGTCGGTATTGAGGATCTCGACGGTCTGCCCGCTCATGGTGGTGACGATGTCGCCGGGGCGGGTGGCGCCGCCGCTCGGCATGTTCTCGGCGCAGGCCAGCAGGCACACCAGGTTGATCGGCAGCTGCAGCTCGAGCACGGCGCGCAGGGTGCCGAACACGCTGGCGGCGCCGCACATGTCGTACTTCATCTCGTCCATGCCGGCACCGGGTTTGAGGCTGATGCCGCCGGTGTCGAAGGTGATGCCCTTGCCGACCAGCACGAACGGTTTTTCGCTCTTCTTGCCGCCCTGGTAGTTGAGCACGATCAGCCGCGGTGGCTGGTCGCTGCCCTGGCCCACGGCGTAGAACGCGCCCATGCCCAGGTCCTTGATCTTCTTCTCGTCCAGCACCTCGACCTTGAGGCCCTTGTGCGCCTTGCCCAGGTCCTTGGCCTGTTCGGCGAGGAAGCTCGGGTGGCAGACATTCGGCGGCAGGTTGCCCAGGTCGCGGGTGAAGGCCATGCCGGTGGCGATGGCGCTGGCATGCTTGACGGCGCGCTCGGCTTCGGGCTGGCCGGCCTTGGCGGTGAGCAGGGTGACTTTCTTCAGGGCGCGCGGTTCGGCCTTCTGGCTCTTGTAACGGTCGAACACGTAGTTGCCGTCGAGCAGGGTCTCGGCCAGCAGGCGGTATTTGCCGTAGTGGCCATCGCGGCCGGTAACGGCGATGTCGTCCAGGGCCAGCACGGCGTCGCCGCCACCCAGGCCTTTGAGCACGCCGGCGATGCTGGCCACCAGCTTGCGCCAGGCGCGGTCGCCGAGGGCTTCGTCCTTGCCGCTGCCGACCAGCAGCACGCGCTCGGCCTTCAGGCCCGGCAGGCTGTGCAGGAGCAGGGTCTGGCCCGGCTTGCCGGCCAGGTCGCCGCGCTTGAGCAGCGCGCTGATGGCGCCTTCGGTGGCCTGGTCGACGGCCTTGGCGGTGGCGCCGAGCTTGCGGCCTTCACCGACGGGTACGACCAACGTCGCGGTCTTGACGGATACAGCGGCTACGCTTTTTACAACCAATTCCATGTCTGGGGTCCCCGAATGATCTGTCTGTCAGTGGGCGCTGTCTTTCGCAGGCGCTCGGAATTCGCGGCTGACGGGCGCTGCCTGTCAGCGGAAAAGCTGCCAGTTTGAGCCCGCCGCGACCACGATGACAACCCCGATATGTGCCATGCTGCGCGGCCAAGTGACAGGCGCCGTCAATCACAGGATAATGCGCGCACTTTTACATGGAGGTTCGCCTTGGCGAACCGGCATTGGTCTTGGCTGTCCGAATCGTTCGTCTGGCTTTGAGCCCCTGACAACCCAGGAGTGTCTGGTTTGATCGTCTTTCGTTATCTGTCCCGCGAGGTCCTTGTGACCTTGAGCGCCGTCAGCGCTGTGCTGCTGGTGATCATCATGAGCGGGCGCTTCATCAAGTACCTGGCCCAGGCGGCCCAAGGCATGCTCGACCCGGGCGTGCTGTTCATGATCATGGGGTTCCGCCTGCCGGGCTTCCTGCAACTGATCCTGCCGCTGGGGCTGTTCCTCGGTATTCTGCTTGCCTATGGCCGGTTGTATCTCGAAAGCGAGATGACCGTGCTCTCGGCCACTGGCATGAGCCAGCAGCGCCTGCTGGCCGTGACCATGGTGCCGGCGGCACTGGTCGCCTTGCTGGTGGCCTGGCTGAGCCTGAGCCTGGCCCCCCTGGGGGTTGCCCAGGTGCAGAAGATCATCGCCCAGCAAGACACCCTGACCGAGTTCGACACCCTGGTGCCGGGCCGTTTCCAGACCCTGCGCGATGGCTCGCGGGTGACCTACACCGAGCAGCTGTCCGATGACCGTATCAACCTGGCGGGCGTGTTCATCTCCGAGAAGCGCTTCAACCAGGACAAGACCAAGGACCGCGCGCCTTCGGTCCTGGTCGCCGAGAAGGGCCACCAGGAAGTGCAGGCCGACGGCAACCGCTACCTGGTGCTGCAGAACGGTTACCGCTACGACGGCAATCCCGGCCAGGCCGACTACCGTGCCATCAAGTACGACACCTATGGCGTGCTACTGCCAAAGCCGGAGGTCGCCGAGGAGGTGACCGAGCGCGAGGCCATCCCGACCTCCGACCTGTTCGGGCATCAGGGGCTGCGTGAGCGTGCCGAGCTGCAATGGCGCCTGTCGTTGCCGCTGCTGGTGTTCGTGGTCACCTTGCTGGCGGTGCCGCTGTCGCGCGTCAACCCGCGCCAGGGCCGCTTCCTCAAGCTGCTGCCGGCGATTCTCCTGTACATGGCCTATCTGACAATGCTGATTTCCGTGCGTGGCGCCCTGGAGAAGGGCAAGTTGCCTCTCTCGCTGGGTATCTGGTGGGTCCATGGCCTGTTCCTGCTCATCGGCCTGGCGCTGATGTACTGGGAGCCGCTGCGTCTCAAGCGCGCCGCTCGCCGTGCGGAGGTGGCCCGTGGTTAAACTGGATCGCTACATCGGCCAGAGCGTGCTGCTGGCCATTCTCGCCGTGCTGGGCATCATCCTCGGCCTGGCCTCGTTGTTCGCCTTCATCGATGAGATGGGCGACCTGAGCGACACCTACACGGTCATGGACGCCAGCAGCTTCGTGCTGCTCACCGCGCCGCGCCGGCTCTACGACATGCTGCCGATGGCGGCGCTGATCGGCTGCCTGATCGGCCTGGGCAGCCTGGCCAGCAGCAGCGAGCTGACCATCATGCGCGCCGCCGGCGTGTCCATCGGTCGCATCGTCTGGGCGGTGATGAAGCCGATGCTGGTGCTGATGCTGGTCGGCTTGCTGATCGGCGAATACGTGGCCCCGGTGACCGAGAACAAGGCCCAGGCTGACCGTTCGCTGGCCCAGGGCGGAGGCGAGGCGCAAAGCTCCAAGCGCGGCATGTGGCACCGCCAGGGCGAGGAATTCGTGCACATCAACTCGGTGCAGCCCAATGGCCTGCTGCTGGGTGTGACCCGCTACCGGTTCGACAGCGAGCGCAAGATCCAGACCTCCAGCTTCGCCCGCCGGGCGCAGTACGTCGATGGCAAATGGATGCTCAACGACGTGGCCACCACCTACTTCCGCGGTGACCATACCGAAGTGGTCAAGAGCCCCGAAGAGGTGTGGGACGTGTCGGTGACCCCTGAGCTGCTCAACACCGTGGTGCTGGCACCGGAGTCGCTGTCGATCACCGGGCTGTGGGACTACATCCACTACCTGTCCGATCAGGGGCTGAACAACGCGCGCTACTGGCTGGCGTTCTGGACCAAGGTCCTGCAGCCAGTGGTCACCGCAGCACTGGTGCTGATGGCGATTTCGTTCATCTTCGGTCCGCTGCGTTCGGTCACCCTGGGCCAGCGCGTGTTCACTGGTGTGCTGGTGGGCTTCGTGTTCCGCATTGCCGGGGAGCTGTTGGGCCCATCGAGCCAGGTGTTTGGCTTCCCGCCGTTGCTGGCGGTGGTGATCCCGGCCGGCATCTGTGCGCTGGCGGGCTTGTGGTTGATGCGCCGGGCGGGTTGATGGCCTGAGCTGCATAAAGAAGCCGACCCTTGGGTCGGCTTTTTTGCGGGTGCTTTTCGCAAGCCTGATGCCCGCGCAGCTCACTTCTTGCGCTTGGGCAGGCGTACCAGCTGGGTCTCGGAATAGATGTCGTGCCAGCTGCGTTTACGTTTGTCGAACAACGACCAGATGAAACCCAGCCCCAGGCACAGCCACGACGCGATCGACACCACGAAACGCAGCAACGCCTGCCAGAGGCTGATGGCGCTGCCATCGGCGTTCTGCACGCGCATGCCCCACACCTGCATGCCGAGGGTCTGGCCGCCATGGGTCCAGAACTTGGCGAAGAAGCCGAACAGGGCGAACAGCAGGATCGTCGACAGCAGTGGGTCGCCGTCCAGGGCGCCGGCCTCGGTCAGCTCGCGCATGCGCGCCTCGCCGATGATCGCCATCTGGATCATCTTGTACGCGCCGGCAGTCACTATCAGCAGGGCAGTGCACAGCAGGAAGTCGTAGAACATCGCGGCCAGGCGACGGCCCAGGCCGACCGGCGGGAAATCACCCTGGGGGTTGAGCAATGGCTTGGACATGCATGACAGCTCCAGATGGCAAAGGCCCATTCTATGGAATTGCGCGCACAAAAAAGCCCCTGTGCGTCAACACAGGGGCTTTTTATCGGAAGATCAGCCTTCGGCCTGGACTTCGTCAGCCTGCATGCCTTTCTGGCCCTGGACGGCCACGAAGGTCACTTTCTGGCCTTCTTTCAGGCTCTTGAAGCCGTTGCCTTGGATGGCGCGGAAGTGCACGAACAGATCCGGACCGCTTTCTGGGGTGATGAAGCCGTAACCTTTTTCGTCATTGAACCACTTGACGGTACCGTTCTGACGCTCAGCCATTGTCTTATTTCCTATGAAGCTTAAATATTGATGACAGTTTCTTTCACACTTTTTGTAAGTGAAAGACTACTGGGCTGGGTTGCAGGAAAGTAAGAGACGTCGAACGGGTTGTAGCAGATTGCGGCTACTGGCCCAGGTCACGAACTGTTGCGACCCATGCAAACACAGTGCAGTGACTCTACGCCAACTGCCGAACGAAAAACAAGCCCTCGCGACGGGTGAAAATCAGGCTTTTCCCGATCACCGAACGATTTGTCGGAAACGCCGTGGCGCCTGGCCTGGCGCTATGTTCAGAAGTTATTGGACAGGTTCGAAAACGAATATGTCGAACCCGTCCAACCCACTCATTCAGCCACGGTAGTAACGTTGCGCCACGAAAGGCATTTTGCTGACTTTCATGGCAACTTGCTTGCCGCGCACCATTGCAAACAGCGCAGTGTCCAGGGTGGCGTGTTCGTTATCGACATAGCCCATTGTGACCGGCGCGCCGAGCGTCGGGCCGAAGCCGCCGCTGCACACCTCGCCGACCACCTTGCCTGCCGCGTCGACGATCTGCGCGCCTTCACGCACCGGGGTGCGCTCCTGGGGCAGCAGGCCGACACGCTTGCGTGCCACGCCTGCCTGTTGCTGGGCAAACACGGTCTCGGCGCCCGGGAAACCACCGGCACGCGCGCCGTCGGCCCGACGCACCTTGGAAATGGCCCACAGCAGGCTGGCCTCGATCGGCGTGGTGGTGGTGTCCATGTCGTGACCGTACAGGCACAGGCCGGCTTCCAGGCGCAGTGAGTCGCGTGCGCCAAGGCCGATTGGCTGTACCTCTGGCTCGGCCAGCAGACCGCGCGCCAGCGCTTCGGCCTTGTCGGCCGGCACGGAGATCTCGAATCCGTCCTCACCGGTGTAGCCCGAGCGGCTGACATAGCAGTCGGCACCGAGCAGTTGAACAGGCTGGAACTGCATGAATGTCATCTTCGACACCGCAGGTGCCAGGCGCTCCAGCACCTTGACCGCAGCCGGGCCTTGCAGGGCCAGCAGGGCGCGTTCCTCGAACAGCGGCTGGATCTCGCAGCGGCTGCCGATGTGCTGGCGCAGGTGGGCCAGGTCTTGGTCCTTGCAGGCGGCGTTCACCACCAGGAACAGGGTGTCGTTGCCGAGGTTGGCGACCATCAGGTCGTCGAGAATGCCGCCCTCGGCATTGGTGAACATGGCATAGCGCTGCATGCCTACCGGCAGGTCGATGATGTCCACCGGCACCAGGGTTTCCAGGGCCTTGGCGGCGTCGTTGCCGCGCAGGATGATCTGGCCCATGTGCGAAACGTCGAACAGGCCGGCCTGCTCGCGGGTGTGCAGGTGCTCCTTGAGCACGCCCAAGGGGTATTGCACGGGCATGTCGTAGCCGGCGAACGGCACCATGCGCGCGCCCAGTTCCAGGTGCAGGGCGTGCAGCGGGGTCTTGTGCAGTGTTTCGGACATCGGTGACTCCTCGGTTTTTATTCGGGTCAACATTCGATGATGTTGACGGCCAGACCGCCGCGGGCGGTCTCTTTGTATTTGCTTTTCATGTCGGCGCCGGTCTGGCGCATGGTACGGATGACCTTGTCGAGGGAAACGTAGTGCTGCCCGTCGCCGCGCAGGGCCATGCGCACCGCGTTGATCGCCTTTACCGAGCCCATGGCGTTGCGCTCGATGCAGGGCACCTGGACCAGCCCGCCAATGGGGTCGCAGGTCAGGCCCAGGTTGTGTTCCATGCCGATCTCGGCGGCGTTCTCCACTTGCTGCGGGGTACCGCCCATCACTTCGCACAGGGCGCCTGCGGCCATGGAGCAGGCCACGCCGACCTCCCCCTGGCAGCCCACCTCGGCCCCGGAGATCGATGCGTTCTCCTTGTAGAGAATGCCGATCGCCGCGGCAGTGAGCAGGAAGCGCACCACCCCGTCCTCGTTGGCGCCGGGCACGAAGCGCATGTAGTAGTGCAGCACCGCGGGGACAATGCCGGCCGCGCCATTGGTCGGTGCCGTGACCACGCGACCGCCGTAGGCGTTTTCCTCGTTCACCGCCAGGGCGTACAGGTTGACCCAGTCGAGCACCGACAGCGCATCACGCAGGCTGGCTTCCGGATGCCGGCTGAGCTGGCGGTACAACGCCGGAGCCCGGCGCTTGACCTTCAGCCCGCCAGGCAGGATGCCTTCGTGCCGGCAACCGGCCTCCACACAGTCCTGCATCACCTGCCAGATGCGCAGCAAGCCGGCACGGGTCTCGGCTTCGGGGCGCCAGGCGGCCTCGTTGGCCAGCATCACCTGGCTGAACGGCAGGTGCTGCGCGGTGCAGTGGCCGAGCAATTCCTTGCCGGTCTTGAAAGGGTAGGGCAGTACGGTGCTGTCCTCGACGATGCGGTCATGGCCCGCCGCATCCTCGTCGACCACGAAGCCACCGCCCACCGAGTAGTACTCGCGGCTGCGGATCTGCAGGCCGGCGGCATCGAAGGCGCGGAAGATCATGCCGTTGGGGTGGTAGGCCAGCGGTTTGCGGATCATCGCCAGGTGCTGCTTTTCGACGAAGGCGATGTCGTGCTCACCGAGCAGGCTGAGCCGACCGCTTTCACGAATGGCTTGCAGGCGTGCGGGGATGGCTTCGGTATCGACGGTGTCCGGATGCTCGCCTTCCAGGCCAAGCAGCACGGCCTTGTCGCTGCCGTGGCCCTTGCCGGTGGCACCGAGCGAGCCATACAGCTCGGCCTTGACCGTGGCCGTGCTGGCCAGCAGGCCATCACGACGCAAGCCTTCGGCGAAGCGCGCGGCGGCACGCATCGGGCCGACCGTGTGCGAGCTGGAGGGGCCGATGCCGATCTTGAACAGGTCGAAGACGCTCAAAGACATGCTGCTTCCTCCTGATGATGGCCAGTAAGCCCATTGGGGCTGCTACGCAGCCCATCGCCGGCAAGCCGGCTCCCACAGATTAGCGCTGAACCTGTGGGAGCCGGCTTGCCGGCGATGGGGCGCGCAGCGGCCCCACCCGATCAGACGTCCTGGTAGCTCTCGATCGACGGGCAGGCGCAGACCAGGTTGCGGTCGCCGAACACGTTGTCGACCCGGCCAACCGGCGGCCAATACTTGCCTTCCACCAGGCTCGGCAGTGGGTACACCGCCTGCTCGCGGCTGTAGCCATGGACCCATTCGCCGGCCAGCTCCGCCGCGGTGTGCGGGGCGTTCTTCAGCGGGTTGTCGTCCTTGTCCAGGCTGCCGTTCTCGACCGCGCGAATCTCTTCACGGATCTGGATCATGGCGTTGCAGAAGCGATCCAGTTCCTCTTTCGACTCGCTTTCGGTCGGTTCGATCATCAGCGTGCCGGCCACCGGGAAGGACATGGTCGGGGCATGGAAGCCGAAGTCGATCAGGCGCTTGGCGACATCGTCGACACTGATGCCGCTGGTGTCCTTGAGCGGACGCAGGTCGAGGATGCACTCGTGCGCCACCAGGCCGTTGCCGCCGGTGTACAGCACAGGATAGTGCTCTTCCAGGCGGCGGGCGATGTAGTTGGCGTTGAGGATCGCCATCTGCGAGGCGCGCTTGAGGCCCGCGCCACCCATCATGCGAATGTACATCCAGGTGATCGGCAGGATGCTGGCGCTGCCGAACGGTGCGGCGCATACCGCGCCCTGGGTGTTTTCCAGCTGGGCATGGCCCGGCAGGAACGGCGCCAGGTGCGCCTTGACGCCGATCGGGCCGACGCCCGGGCCGCCACCGCCGTGGGGGATGCAGAAGGTCTTGTGCAGGTTCAGGTGCGAGACGTCGCCGCCGAACTTGCCGGGGGCGCACAGGCCGACCATGGCGTTCATGTTGGCGCCGTCGATGTACACCTGGCCGCCGTTGTCGTGGATGATCGCGCAGATCTCGCCGATGGCTTCCTCGAACACGCCGTGGGTCGACGGGTAGGTGATCATGATCGCTGCCAGGCGTTCGCGGTGTTCGATGGCCTTGGCGCGCAGGTCGTCGATATCGACGTTGCCGCGTGCGTCGCAGGCGGTCACCACCACGCGCATGCCGGCCATGTGCGCGGTGGCCGGGTTGGTGCCGTGGGCCGAGGACGGGATCAGGCAGATGTCGCGGTGGCTGTCGCCACGGCTGCGGTGGTAGGCGCGGATCGCCAGGAGGCCTGCGTACTCGCCTTGGGAACCGGCGTTGGGCTGCAGCGACACGGCGTCATAGCCGGTGGCGGCGCAGAGCATGGCTTCCAGCTCGCTGGTCATCTGCAGGTAGCCCTGGCTTTGCGCGGCCGGGGCGAACGGGTGCAGGTTGCCGAACTCGGCCCAGGTCACCGGGATCATCTCGCTGGCGGCGTTGAGCTTCATGGTGCACGAGCCCAGCGGGATCATGCTGCGATCCAGGGCCAGGTCCTTGTCGGCCAGGCGGCGCAGGTAGCGCATCAGCTCGGTTTCGCTGTGGTAGCGGTTGAACACCGGGTGCTCGAGGATCGCCGACTGGCGCAGCAGGCCGGCCGGCAGGCGCACGGCGACCGTGTTGGCCAGGGCGGTGAAGTCAGGGCTGGCCTGGCCGTTGGCGAACAGCTGCCACAGGGCCTCGACATCGGCCTGGGTGCTGGTTTCGTCCAGCGACAGGCCCAGCTGGGCGGCGTCGACCTGGCGCAGGTTGATGCCCTGGGCGCGGGCCTTGTCGTGCAGCGCGCCGGTGCTGTCACCGGTGGCCAGGGTCAGGGTGTCGAAGAAATCACCGGTGACGACCTTGATGCCCAGCTTGATCAGGCCGGTAGCGAGGATCGCGGTCAGCGCATGGGTGCGCTCGGCAATGCGCTTGAGGCCGGCAGGGCCGTGGTACACGGCGTACATGCTGGCGATGTTGGCCAGCAGCACCTGGGCGGTGCAGATGTTGCTGGTGGCCTTCTCGCGGCGGATGTGCTGCTCGCGGGTCTGCATGGCCAAGCGCAGGGCTGGCTTGCCGAAGCGGTCGATCGATACCCCGACCAGACGGCCCGGCATGTCGCGCTTGAAGGCGTCGCGGGTGGCGAAGTAGGCCGCGTGCGGGCCACCGAAGCCCAGCGGCACGCCGAAGCGCTGGGCGCTGCCGATGGCCACGTCGGCGTCGAACTCGCCCGGCGGGGTGAGCAGGGTCAGGGCCAGCAGGTCGGCGGCCACGGCCACCAGGGCGCCTGCGCCGTGCAAGCGCTGCACCACCTCGCGGTAGTCGAACACGTCACCGTTGCTGGCCGGGTACTGCAGCAGGGCGCCAAAGAAGGCGCTGACGTCGCCCAGTTCGCGCTCGTCGCCCACCACCACCTCGATGCCCAGGGGTTCTGCGCGGGTGCGCAGCACGTCGAGGGTCTGCGGGTGGCAGTGCACGGAGGCGAAGAAGGCATGGCTGGCCTTGTTCTTCGACAGGCGCTTGCAGAAGGTCATGGCTTCTGCGGCGGCGGTGGCTTCGTCGAGCAGGGAGGCGTTGGCGATCGGCAGGCCGGTGAGGTCGCTGATCAGGGTCTGGAAGTTCAGCAGCGCTTCCAGGCGGCCTTGGGAAATCTCCGGCTGGTACGGGGTGTAGGCGGTGTACCAGGCCGGGTTCTCCAGCAGGTTGCGCAGGATCGGTGCCGGGGTGTGGGTGTTGTAGTACCCCTGGCCGATGTAGCTCTTGAACAGCTGGTTCTTGCCGGCGATGGCTTTCAATGCGGCGAGGGCATCGGCCTCGCTCTGCCCGTCGTGGCTGCCCAGCACGCTAGTGCCCTTGATGCTGTCGGGGATGACCGCGGCGGTCATGGCTTCCAGCGAGTCGAAGCCCAGGGTCGTGAGCATGGCCTGCTCGTCAGCGGCGCGTGGGCCGATGTGGCGGGCGATGAATTCGTTGGCGGTGCCGAGGTTGATGGTCATGGTGATTCCTCAGGCGTCGTCGTTGGCTTTGAGCAGGCGGTCGTAGGCATTCTGGTCGAGCAGGGCTTCGACTTCAGCCATGTCGGCAGGCTTGAAGCGGAAGAACCAGCCTTCGCCCAGCGGGTCTTCGTTGACCAGCTCGGGGCTATCGTTGAGGCCTTCGTTGACCGCGACCACTTCACCGGTCAGTGGCATGTATACGCCGCTGGCGGCCTTGACCGACTCCACGGTGGAGGCTTCGGCGCCCTTGTCGTACTGCTGCAGCTCCGGCAGTTGCACATAGACCACATCACCCAAGGCGTTCTGGGCGTAGGCGGTGATGCCCACGGTGACGCTGCCATCGGCTTCGACGCGCAGCCATTCGTGATCTTCGGTGAAACGCAACTCGCTCATGGGAATTCCTCGGGAAGCAGGGGCGTTGGGCGCGGTAGGTTCCGCGCTCTTAAGGTTGGAATTCCCTTAGCAATAATACGGCCAGTCTTAAAAATCCTTATAAATCAATTAGTTAGTTTGTGAATGCAATCGATTTGTCATTTCTGTGGAATGAAATCGATACAGGAGGAGGGTGATTCAAAAGCATTGTGGGATCAAACCCTTGTGCACAGGCACCCAGATGGATGTGTAGCGAATTCGGTACAATGTAATGATTTCAATACGATCTGCTTCCGGGGGCAAGACTGGTCCGGCGAAGCGGCATCAGGCCTTGTTTGGAATACCGTACTTGCGCAAGCGCTGGGCTATCGCGGTATGCGAGGTTTGCAAGCGCCCCGCCAACTGCCGCGTCGAGGGATAGCTGGCATACAGGCGTTGCAGCAACTCCCGCTCGAAATCCCCCACTGCCTGTTCCAGGCTCGCTACCTCGCCATCCTGCCCCCGTGCCACCGAGGTGCCGGCAATGTCCAGATCGCCGATATCCACCACATTGCTTTCACAGATGGCCGCGGCGCGGAAGATCACGTTCTGCAACTGGCGCACGTTGCCAGGCCAAGGGTTGGCCAGTAATGCCGGGTGTGTAGCGGGTGCGAGCCGGCAGGGCGGGCGCTGGATCTGGGTGCAGGCCTGCTGCATGAAAAATTGCGCCAGCGACAGGATGTCCTGGCCGCGCTCGCGCAGTGGCGGCACCTGCAGGTTGAGCACGTTGAGGCGGTAGAACAGGTCTTCACGGAAGGTGCCTTCGGCGACCATGCGCTCGAGGTCGCGGTGGGTGGCGCTGATGATGCGCACATCCACCTTCACCTCGCGGTCGCCGCCGACGCGGCGGAAGCTGCCGTCGCTGAGGAAGCGCAGCAGCTTGGCCTGCAGGTACGGCGACATCTCGCCGATCTCGTCGAGGAACACCGTGCCCTGGTTGGCCAGCTCCATCAGCCCGGGCTTGCCGCCGCGCTGCGCGCCGGTGAAGGCGCCGGGGGCGTAGCCGAACAGCTCGCTCTCGGCCAGGCTCTCGGGCAGTGCCGCGCAGTTGAGGGCGAGAAACGGCGCGGCATGGCGGCTGCTGATGGCGTGGCAGGCGCGCGCCACCAGCTCTTTGCCGGTGCCGGTTTCGCCATTGACCAGCAGCGGCGCGTCGAGGGCCGCCACGCGCAGGGCGCGGGCCTTGAGGGTGCGGATCGCCGGGGAGTCGCCGAGCATGGCGTCGAAGCCTTCGGCGTGGTCGTGGTGCAGGGCCGACAGGCGCTCGCCCATACGGTTGGGCGGGTACAGCGTCAGCAGGCCGCCGGCATGGGTGATTGGCGTGGCGTCGAGCAGCAGGCTCTGGCCGTTCAACTGCATTTCGCGCATGGGCAGGTGGAAATTGTTGTCCAGCAGGGCCTGGAGCAGGTCGGGGTCGCCGAACAGCTCGCCCACCGAACGCCCGGCGGACTCACGCCCGCACAGGGCGATCAGCGCCGGGTTGGCCAGCAGCACCTTGCCGGCACTGTCCACCGCCAGCACCGGGTCGCTCATGGCGGCGAGCAGGGCGTCGAGTTGCAGGTGCCGGCGTTGGCCGGGGAGGATGTCGACCACTTCCACCGATTGCACGCCGCGTACCTCGAACAGCGCGTCGTGCAGCTCTTCGAGCACGGCGGGGCTCAGGGTCGGGGCGTCGATGTAGACGTTCGGCGGGACCATCTCCACGGCATCGAGGTTGAGGTTGCGGGCGCCGAGCAGGGCCAGGACTTCCTGGGTGATGCCGACGCGGTCGATGAAGCTGACGTGGATGCGCATGGGGAGATCGGGGCAGTGGCCAAGCGAGTGCGCCAGTATGCCTTGGGAAGGGCGCTAAACCCAATCGCGGGCAAGCCCGCTGCCACGAAGCCCCGCGATTGGACTCAGCCCAGATGCTCAGGCTTGATCGAATCGCCTGATTTCACATCGAGCTTCTGGCGAATGTCTTCGAACATGTAGTCGTAGAGCTTGTGTGGCGAACCGAGACTCTCGAACTTCTTCGGCGCTGGCAGGTACGACTGGGCCTTGCGGCTCAACTGCATCAGAAAGCTGGGCAGCACCTGGTCCTTGGCCAGGAAGAACTTCTCATCGACGGGCTTGCCCTCGATGTGGCCATGCATGCGGAACTGGATGCCGCGGCCTTCGCTGGGATCCGACACGGCCTCGTAGTCGATGCACAGGTCGTAGCTGTGGTCGTTGGTGTTCAGCGCGGTGCGCTCGATATGCACGTGACCGGGTTGATACTGGGCCATGGCGAGGTCCTCCGGAAGGTTGAAAACGGCCGGTGCCAGGCACCGGCCAACTGCGTTCAACGGTAGCTGATTCCCGGCTTGGCGGTGGAAACGCGGGTACCGGCGGTGCCTTTGACGATGTCCTCGATGTTCTCCAGCGAGCTGATGACCGCGACCTTGCCGGTATGCCGGGCGAAATCGCAGGCGGCCTGCACCTTCGGCCCCATGGAGCCGGCGGCAAAGCCCAGCTTCTCGAGCTCGTCGGGGTGCGCCTGGGCGATGGCTTTTTGTGTCGGCTTGCCAAAATCGATGTACGCCGCATCGACGTCGGTGGCGATGATCAGCAGGTCGGCTTCCAGCTGTTCGGCCAGCAGCGCCGAGCACAGGTCCTTGTCGATCACCGCCTCGATGCCCTTGAGCTTGCGGTTTTCGTCGTACATGGTGGGGATGCCGCCGCCGCCGGCGCAGATCACGATGCTGCTTTTTTCCAGCAGCCACTTGATCGGGCGGATCTCGAAGATGCGCTTGGGTTTCGGACTGGCCACCACCCGGCGGTACTTGTCGCCGTCGGGCTTGACCACCCAGCCTTTGTCCTTGGCCAGGCGCTCGGCCTCGTCCTTGGCGTACACGGGGCCGATGAACTTGGTCGGGTCCTTGAACGCCGGGTCGTTGGCGTCCACTTCAACCTGGGTGAGCAGCGTGGCGAACGGCACCTCGAAGTCCAGCAGGTTGCCCAGTTCCTGTTCGATCATATAGCCGATCATGCCTTCGGTCTCGGCACCGAGGACGTCCAGCGGGTAGGCTTCGTCCGGCTTGTACGACAGCCCCTGCAACGACAGCAGGCCGACCTGCGGCCCGTTGCCGTGGGCAATGACCAGTTCGTTGCCGGGATGGATCTTGGCGATCTGTTCGGTGGCGGTGCGGATATTGGCGCGCTGGTTGTCGGCGGTCATCGGCTCGCCGCGGCGCAGTAGGGCGTTGCCGCCCAATGCAACAACGATACGCATGGGGAATGTCCTTTGCGATTTAGGGTGAGCGCCTCATTCCTTTGTGGGAGCCGGCAAGCCGGCTCCCACAGAGTCAAGGCCGCTGTCAGAGATCAGCCAGGGTCGACACCAGGATCGCCTTGATCGTATGCATGCGGTTTTCCGCCTGCTCGAAGGCGATGCACGCCGGCGACTCGAACACGTCATCGGTCACTTCGATGCCGTTGGCCAGGTGCGGGTACTGTTCGGCGATCTGCTTGCCGACCTTGGTGTCGGAGTTGTGGAACGCCGGCAGGCAGTGCATGAACTTGGTGCGCGGGTTGCCGGTGGACTTCATCAGCTCCTTGTTCACCTGGTAGGGCAGCAGTTGCTGGATACGCTCGCCCCAGGCCTCGACCGGCTCACCCATCGATACCCACACGTCGGTGTGGACAAAGTCGACGCCCTTGACCGCAGCTTTCGGGTCTTCGGTCAGGGTGATGCGCGCGCCGCTTTCTTCTGCGTACTTTTTGCAACGCTCGACCAGGTCGTCATGCGGCCACAGCGCCTTGGGCGCGGCGATGCGCACGTCCATGCCGAGCTTGGCGCCGATCAGCAGCAGCGAGTTGCCCATGTTGTTGCGGGCATCGCCCAGGTAGGCGTAGCTGATGTCGTGCAGCGGCTTGTCGCTGTTTTCGCGCATGGTCAGCACGTCGGCGATCATCTGGGTCGGGTGATACTCGTCGGTCAGGCCGTTGAATACCGGCACGCCGGCGAACTTGGCCAGTTCCTCGACGATCTCCTGCTTGAAGCCGCGATACTCGATGGCGTCGTACATGCGCCCGAGCACGCGGGCGGTGTCCTTCATGCTCTCCTTGTGGCCGATCTGCGAGGAGTTGGGGTCGATGTAGGTGACGTTGGCGCCCTGGTCGTAGGCGGCGACTTCGAAGGCGCAACGGGTGCGGGTCGAGGTCTTCTCGAAGATCAGGGCGATGTTGTTGCCCTTCAGGTGCTGCTGCTCGGTGCCGGTGTACTTGGCGCGCTTGAGGTCGCGGGACAGGTCCAGCAGGTAACGCAGCTCGCGGGTGGTGTGGTGTTCGAGGCTGAGCAGGTTACGGTTGTGGATGTTGAACGCCATGATGATTCTCCTTGAGTTCGGTAATCCCCCGGCCGCTGCTGGGTGAGCACGGGCCGGGGTGATGGACGTTTAGTAGTCGATAGGGTCGCGCACGATCGGGCAGGTCATGCAGTGACCGCCGCCGCGCCCCCGGCCCAGCTCGCCGGCACTGATGGTGATGACTTCGACCCCGGCCTTGCGCAGCAGGGTGTTGGTGTAGGTGTTGCGGTCGTAGCCGATGACCACGCCAGGCTCCACGGCCACCACGTTGTTACCGTCATCCCACTGTTCGCGCTCGGCGGCGAAGCTGTTGCCGCCGGTCTCGACCACGCGCAGCTTCTTGAGGTTGAGCGATTCGGCCACTACCTCGATGAACGATTTGTTCTCGCGACGCACGTCCATGCCGTAAGGCTTGCTGCTATCCGGACGAATCACGAACGGCACGATTTCCTTGACCACTTCGGGGAAGACGGTGACCAGGTCGCGGTCGCAGAAGCTGAACACGGTGTCCAGGTGCATGGCGGCGCGGGATTTCGGCAGCCCGGCGACCACCACCTTCTCCACCGCGCCCTTGGCGAACAGCGATTGCGCCAGTTGGCCGATCGCCTGGCGCGAGCTGCGCTCACCCATGCCGATCAGTACGACACCATTGCCGATCGGCATCACATCGCCACCTTCAAGGGTGGCCTTGCCATGTTCCTTGTCCGGGTCGCCGTACCAGACTTCGAAGTCGGCATGGGTGAACTCTGGGTGGAACTTGTAGATGGCGCTGGTCAGCAGCGTTTCCTGGCGTCGCGCCGGCCAGTACATCGGGTTGAGGGTGACGCCACCATAGATCCAGCAAGTGGTGTCACGCGTGAACTGGGTATTGGGCAGCGGATCGAGCAGGAAACTGGAGTGGCCGAGGTAGTCGCGGTACATCTTGATCACGCTCGCGCCTTCGCTGTCGGGCAGGTCTTCGCCTGCCACGCCGCCGATCAGATACTCGGCCAGCTTGCGTGGCTCAAGCCCTTCGAGCCAGCTGCGCACTTCGTTCTTCAGGCCGATGCCAACAGTGTCGTCGGTGATCTTGCGGTCGAGGATCCATTTCAGCGCTTCGGGGTTCTGCACGGTCTCGGTCAGCAGGTTGTGCATTTCCAGGACCTCGATGCCGCGTTCACGCATCTTGGTGACGAAGTCGAAATGGTCGCGCTTGGCCTGGTTGACCCAGATGACGTCGTCGAACAGCAGCTCGTCGCAATTGCTTGGGGTCAGCCGTTGGTGCGCCAGGCCCGGGCTGCAGACCATCACTTTGCGCAGCTTGCCGGCTTCGGAATGTACGCCGTATTTCTGTTTCTCAGTGGACATGGTGAATCCTCCTGTAATGCGAAGACATGGGTTCAGAGCGTCAGGAAGCCGTCATACAAGCCGTAGGCAGCCACCAGGGCGCCCGCGACCACGGCGGCGAAGATCAGTTTTTCCACGCTGGTGAAGATTGGCTGGCCGACCTCGCGTTTGGCCTTGGCGAACAGGATCGCGCCAGGGGCATAGAGCAGCGCCGAGAGCAGCAGGTACTTGACGCCACCGGCGTACAGCAGCCAGATCGCGTAGAGCAGGGCGATGCCGCCGATGATCAGGTCTTTCTTGCGTTCGGCCAGGGCCTGTTCGTAGGTTTCGTTGCGCCAGGCGAGCAGGAAGGCATAGGCCGCCGACCACAGGTAAGGCACCAGGATCATCGAGGTGGCGAGGTAGATCAGCGACAGGTAGGTGCTGTTGGAGAACAGGGTGATGACCAGGAAGATCTGCACCATGGCGTTGGTCAGCCACAGGGCGTTGGCCGGTACATGGTTGGCGTTCTCGCGGCGCAGGAACTCCGGCATGGTGTGGTCCTTGGCGGCGGCGAACATGATCTCGGCGCACAGCAGCACCCACGACAGCAGGGCGCCGAGCAGCGAGATGATCAGGCCGACGCTGATCAGCACCGCGCCCCAGTGGCCCACCACATGTTCAAGCACGGCGGCCATCGACGGGTTCTGCAGCTTGGCCAGCTCGGGTTGGGTCATCACGCCCAGCGACAGCACGTTGACCAGCACCAGGAACAGCAGCACGGTGACGAAGCCGATGACCGTGGCCTTGCCGACGTCGGAGCGTTTTTCCGCACGGGACGAGAAGATGCTCGCGCCCTCGATGCCGATGAACACCCACACCGTGACCAGCATCATGTTGCGCACCTGGTTCATCACGCTGCCCAGCTCCGGTGTGCCCACGGCCCAGATATCCGCGGTGAACACATCGAGCTTGAAGGCGAACAGGCAGATCAGGGCGAACAGGGCCAGCGGCACGACCTTGGCCACGGTGGTGACCAGGTTGATGAACGCGGCTTCCTTGATGCCGCGCAGCACCAGGAAGTGCACGGCCCACAGCAGGACCGAGGCGCCGATCACTGCCGCCGGGGTGTTGCCCTCGCCGAAGATTGGGAAGAAATAGCCCAGGGTGCTGAACAGCAGCACGAAGTAGCCGACGTTGCCCAGCCAGGCGCTGATCCAGTAGCCCCAGGCCGAGGAAAAGCCCATGTAGTCACCGAAACCGGCCTTGGCGTAGGCGTACACACCGCCGTCGAGGTCGGGTTTGCGGTTGGCCAGGGTCTGGAACACGAAGGCGAGGGTGAGCATGCCCACCGCGGTGATGGCCCAGCCGATCAGCACGGCGCCGACACCGGCGCTGGCGGCCATGTTTTGCGGTAACGAGAAGATCCCGCCACCGATCATCGAACCCACTACTAGTGCAACAAGCGCACCCAGTTTTAGTTTTCCGGGAGAATCAGACATTTATCGACTCCGTACCAGGAGAAAGTTGACCTCAGAATAAATCTGACGCCTGGATCATTCGCTGACTTAGATCAGTTCATGCCAGCATGAAGGTAAGAAAATTCCCTCATGCGTCTCCTGGAGGATGCCGACAGCTTCGTTGCAGGCCTTGTGCGCTGGCACCTCCATGTCCTTCTGGAGCAAACGCCCCGTTCTGCCTGCGAACCATGAAGTTAGTCTCTTTTGGGGGTTTCGCAAATTTTTCACAGTAAATAGCGACGCATTTAGGTGAGGGTTGAGAGAGTTCGCAACTGCCACTTTTATCGGTCGCGGGCTATAGACAGTCCGGTTATGAGTGCTATAGCTTTAATGGCTCGATTCAATAAGAAACTTGTAACATTCATGTTGCCAAATACGTTTACGCGCACCCGCGCACGAGGAGCCCCATGAGCGAACCGGGACAGAAGCTGCGCCTTGGCGCGCTGATCGCACTGGTGGTCGGTTCGATGATCGGCGGGGGGATCTTTTCGTTGCCGCAGAACATGGCGGCACGCGCCGATGTCGGGGCGGTGCTGATCGGCTGGGGCATCACCGCAGTGGGCATGCTGGCGCTGGCCTTCGTGTTCCAGACCCTGGCCAACCGCAAGCCGGAGCTGGACTCGGGGGTGTATGCCTACGCCAAGGCTGGTTTCGGCGACTACATGGGCTTTTCCTCGGCCTGGGGCTACTGGATCAGTGCCTGGCTGGGCAATGTCGGCTACTTCGTGCTGCTGTTCAGTACCCTTGGCTTCTACTTCCCGGTGTTCGGCCAGGGCAACACGCCTGTGGCCATCGGCTGCGCCTCGTTGCTGCTGTGGGCGGTGCACTTCCTGGTGCTGCGCGGCATCAAGGAGGCGGCGTTCATCAATCAGGTGACCACCGTGGCCAAGGTGGTGCCGTTGCTGATGTTCATCGTCATCGCCGCGTTCGCCTTTCGCGCCGATATCTTCACCCGCGACATCTGGGGGCTGAGCAATCCGCAGTTCGGCAGCGTGCTGGAGCAGGTACGCAACATGATGCTGGTCACAGTGTTCGTGTTCATCGGCATCGAGGGGGCGAGCGTCTATTCGGGGCGAGCGCTGCGCCGTTCGGACGTGGGCAAGGCCACGGTGATTGGCTTTCTCGGTGTGCTGGCGCTGCTGGTACTGGTCAATGTGTTGTCGTTGGGGGTGATGACCCAGCCGGAGCTGGCCGGCTTGCAGAACCCCTCTCTGGCCTCGGTGCTGGAGCATATCGTCGGGCCCTGGGGCGCCTTGCTGATCAGCATCGGCCTGGCGGTGTCGCTGATCGGGGCGTTGCTGTCGTGGGCGCTGCTGTGTGCCGAGATCCTCTTCGCCACCGCCCGCGACAAGACCATGCCGCGGTTCCTGGCGCGGGAAAACGCCAACCATGTGCCGGCCAACGCACTGTGGCTGACCAATGTGATGATCCAGGGCTTCCTGCTGATCACCCTGTTCTCGGCCGGGACCTATACCAGCCTGATCTACCTGGCGTCGTCGATGATCCTGGTGCCTTACTTCTGGTCGGCAGCCTATGCGGTGTTGCTGACCGTGCGTGGCGAGAGCTACCAGGGGCAGGCGGGGCTGCGGCGCAAGGACATGCTGGTCGCAGTGATCGCGCTGTTGTATGCGGTGTGGTTGCTGTATGCCGGTGGGCTCAAGTACATCCTGCTGTCGGCGTTGCTATACGCGCCGGGGGTGGTCCTGTTCGCCCGGGCCAAGCGTGAGCAGGGGCAGGTGCTGTTCACCACATGGGAGAAGCTGATTTTCGCGGCGGTGCTGGTGGGCGCCGGGCTGGCGGCGTATGCGCTGTATTCGGGGTTGCTTAGCCTCTGACGGCTCATGGCGGGCGCGATTGAATCAATTTTGCAGTTCGACGCTGCCTTGAGGAATAGGCCGTTCCGGGCGCGACCAGATCCACAGGTTGCCCAGCGCCATGCCGCCGATGGCGAGGAACACGGGCCAGTGGTGCTCGAGGACGATCAGCATGAGGCTCGCGCACAGCAGCATGCTGAGGGTCGCGCTGACCTTGGCGCGGCGCTGGATCACCTTGCCGTTGCGCCAGTTGAAAAGGATTGGGCCGAACAGCCGGTGGTTGTCCAGCCAGGCGGACAGGCGCGGCGAGCTGCGGGTGGCGGCCCAGGCGGCGAGGAGGACGAACTCGGTGGTGGGCAGCCCGGGAATGACGATGGCCACCAGGCCAATCCCCAGGCTGACGTAGGCCAGGATCGCGTAGAGCAGGCGGGATACTTTGGAGCGGGCGATTCGGGTCATGGTCTCACTGCAACGGTGCGGCCGCCCGCGGGCGGCCGGGTAAAGCGTGTCAGGCCAGCGCCGCGTCGGCGGCATAGGCATGCTTGAGCAGCTCGGTGAAGCGTTCGAAGGCGGCGACCGCGCCACGTTCGGCGGCGGCGTCTTCCTCGGGCGACAGGTCCAGGCTGTCGAGAATGCGGGTGAACTGTTTCCAGCCTTCGGCGCGACCACCCGCCGGTTCGCCCAGGTGACGGGCGCCGAAGGTTTCGGACAGTTCCAGGGCCACGGCGCGCTTGATCAGGAACGCGGCGCCCAGTTTGGAGCCTTCGGAGACGAAGATCCAGCCCAGGGCTTCGCCCAGGCTTGGCTTGCCCAGGGCGCCGGCGAAGGGCGCGGGCACTTCGGTGTCGAGGTCGGCCAGGTCCAGGCGGGCCTGCTCGGCGCGGCAGCGCTCGGCCAGATCCGGCACGATGGCGATCAGTTGCGGGTCGGTGTACAGCGCCTGCAGCTCGGACTGGAACAGGTACTGGGCGACCACGAAGCGGGCGAAGCTCTCGCGGCTGTCGAACGGCTTGTGCGACTTGACCAGGGCGTCCAGCTCGGTGTGCGGGGCGTGGGTGACCTGGTTCAGGCGCTGGGAGCGCAGGTTGGCGCGTTCGGTGGAAGGGGCGGTCATGGGGGGCATCCTTGGAAAATGGGGCGTCTAGTGACAAGACGAAACAGAAGACGCTGAACAGTAAAAAAACCTCACCTGCGAAGTGAAATCATTCGCACAGGGCTCGACGCAGCGCCGGGCAAGCCTGCTCCCTCAGGCGAGCTGGGGAACGGGCTTGTCCGGCGATGGCGATCTCGCCTCGTCAGATGTCCCACACCAGGTTGATGGCGAAGTTGCGACCCGGCGCCGTCAGGCGATCGAGGTTGGCCGGCTGGGTGGCGGCCGCTTCGCTTTGGCCATTGGGGCTGCCCACCATGGCGTACTTGCGCACATCGTCCCACTGCCAGTACTTCTTGTCGGCCAGGTTGTAGACGCCGCCGTTGATGGTCAGGTCGTCGGTGATCCGGTAGAACCCGGTGAGGTCGAGCACGCCGTAGCCTGGCGTGCGGAAGTCCGAGCTGGAGCCGTCCGGGGCGAAGAACTTGGTGTCGTCCACCCGGTTCTTGCGCTTGACCACGGTCCAGCTGAGCTGGCTGCCATAATCCGCTTGCTCGTAGCCGACCCCGAAGACGCCGGTCAGTGGGTTGACACTGTTCAGTGGCTGGCCGGTGTCGTCATTGCGGCCATAGGCATAGGCGATGGAGCCGATGCTGTAGAGGCCTTCCGGGGCGCCAAAGCGGTCCAGGTTCAGGCGGCCCTTGACCTCGGCGCCCTTGATGGTGGCGTGCTTGATGTTGCTGGTCTGGAAGGCGCTACCCAGGTTGGAGGACTTCACCGCCTCTTCGTTGATGAAATCTCGGTACTTGTTGTAGAAGACCGCCACATCGAAGCTGCCGGCATCGAAGTTGCCACGCAGGCCGGTTTCGTAGCTTTTGCTCTTTTCAGGTTGCAGGCCTGGGTTTGGCTCCACCACGTAGCCACCGACCGGGTTTTCGAAGCGGCCCCAGATGGCCTTGGCGCTGGGAGTACGGAAACCTTCGGCATACTGGCCGTACCAGGTGTAGTTGTCGTTGAAGGCATAGGTCACACCGAGCTTGGGCGATACCCGGTGCCACTTCTTGTTCTCGTCGTTGCGGCTGGTTTCCGGAGTCGGGCTGGTGTCCTGCGCGCCGCGCAGGTATTCGGCGGTCATCTTCGGATCGATGCGGGTGTAGTCGTAGCGCGCGCCCGGCAGGAAGGTCCAGTTGTTCCAGCGAATTTCGTCCTGGACGAACAGGCTGTAGGTGTCGATGGTCGGATCGGGGAAGTCGCTCACGGGCGCCTGGTAGTCAGCCGGGCTGTCCTGGCCCACGGCCCGGCAACTGCCGCCGACCACCAGGCAGGTTCCGCTACCGGTGCGCAGGCCCGTGACCTTCTCGTGCTTGAACGTTGTGCCGTAGGTCAGCAGATGGTCCGTGGCACCGATGCTGAAGGCTTTGTCCAACTGGGCGTCGAGTACCCATTGGCGGTCCTTGTAGGTGGTGTCGCGCTGGCGCTGGACGGTGCGGCTGAACGGGAAATAGATTTCCGAGGTGGCCTGGTCGGTCTTGGCGATCTGGTAGTTCAGGCTCCACTTCACGTGGTCGGCGACCAACGAATCCAGGCCGAACTCGTGATCGAGGCCGAAGCGTTCCCGGGTGACCGTGTCATTGCCGGTACGGCTGCGGTACATGCCCAGAGGCCGGCTGCCATCGAACGGCCCACCCACTGCGCTGAGGATGTTCTGGTCGCGGTCGTCCTTGTAGCGCTCGTAGGTGAAGCCCAGGCGAGAGTCGTCGGCGTAGTTCCAGCCAAGCTTGGCCAGGACGTTGCTGGTGCGCACGTCTTCGGGGTTGGCCTTGGTGCGATCGATGCCGGTACCGCCGTGCTCGCCGTAGGACTCGGTTTCGTGGCCGTTGCGCTGGCTCAGGTGCAGCAAGCCATCGAAATCACCGTGGCGCCCAGCGACCGTGGCGGAGGTCAGCCAGCTCTCATCGGCCGAGCTGTAGCCGGTCTTCAGGCGGGCACCGACATCCTTGCCCGGCTTGATGATGTCCTCGGGGTCGAGAGTGAAGTAGCTGACCGCCCCGCCGATGGCGTTGCTGCCATACAGCACCGAGGCCGGGCCTCGCAGGATCTCCACGCGTTTGACGACTTCGGGGTCGACGTAGTTGCGCTGGGTCTGGGCAAAGGGACCGTAGAAGAAGCTGTCGGGAATCGACACGCCGTCCACCTGGGTCAGTACCCGGTCGCCATCGATACCGCGGATGTTGTAGCCGTTCAGGCCACTGCGCTGGCCGGTGCCGGACACCGAGACGCCAGGCTCGTAACGTACCAGCTGCTTGATGTCGTTGACGTTCTGCCGGTCCAGTTGCTCGCGGGTCTGCACGCTGACGGTGCTCGGCACCTGGCTGACGTCCTGGGCGCTGCGGGTGGCGCTGACGGTCACCTGCTGCAGGGCGATGGCGTTGCCGGCGGCCTGGCGTTCCAGCACCACGTTGCCGTTGCCGATCTTGCGGTAGCCCAGGCCGGTGCTGCGCAGCAGGCGCTGCAGCGCCGCTTCCGGGGCCAGCGAGCCCTGTACGCCCGGCGAGGCCACGCCGTCGGCCAGCTCGGCGCTGAAGCCGACCTGCCAGCCGGTGACCTGGCTGAAGGCATTGATGGCCTCGACCAGCGGTTGCTGGGCGATGGCGAAGCGGTAGTCGCCCATGCGCGGGCTGCTCGCCTGGGCCGGTTCCACGGCCAGCGCGGGCAGGCTGCAGGCGCCGCTGGCGAGCAGGGCCAAGGTCAACAGGGACAATTGCCCGCGGCGGCGGGAAGAAGAGGACGGGCGGGTTTGACCTGTGGGCATCGAAAGCGCTCCCTGTCGCGCGTAAGTCATAGACAGTGTTTGTTCTCGTTTTCGAACGAGAATCAATCGTATTGGCTATAACGAGACGGGTGAGGCAGGGTGATCGCGTAAAAAAACTTGCAAGGTCAGTTGAGGATTACCACGGCCGGGTATTCATGCAGTTGCGCCGAGGTGATGTGGGCCAGGGCACGTAGCGTTTCCAGCGGCTGGTCGAGGCGGTAGTTGCCGGTGACCGCGACCTGCTCCAGGTGCGCGTTGCGGTTGATGATCCATCCCGGGTAGTAGCGGCGGACCTCGGCGAGCACCTGGCTCAGCGGGCAGTTCTCGAACACCAGGCGGCCTTCGATCCAGGCCAGGTCCTTGCTCATGTCGGGGCGCTGGCGCTGACCGAAGCCCGTGGGGCCGACGCTGATGCTGTCGCCGGCACTCAGGCGGATGCGTTGGTCGCTCGCGGCCTGCAGGTCGACGTCGCCGCGCTGCACCCGCACCTGGGCTTCGCCATCGAGGTAGCGCACGGCGAAATCGGTGTCGCGCACGCTGGCGCGCAGTGGGCCGGCCTGGACTTCAAGCGGCGGCTGGCTGGCGTTGGACACCTGGAAATACGCCTCGCCCTGCAACAGGCGGGCAACCTTGCGGCCATCGCGTTCGTCGCTGGCGAAGGCCGAATTGGTGTTGAGCAGCACCTTGGCGCCGTGGTCCAGCTCCAGGCGCTGGCGCTCGCCGACCACGGTCAGGTGGTCGGCCTGCAGGCGCACCGGCAGGTTGCCGAAAGTGAACAGCCCGACCAGCAGCACCGCGGCGGTGGCCAGCGGTTTCCAGTGGCTGCGCAGGCGCCCGGCAAGCGAGCGCTTGCGCCTGTGCTGCAATTGTCCGGCCACCTGGCGCAGCGATGCGCCGTTCCACATCGCCTCGGCTTCGACATAGGCCTCGGCGTTTTCCGGCTCGGCGCCCAGCCAGTGCTCGAAAGCGCGGGTGTCGTCTTCGCTGGCGCATTGCAGGCGGATCAACCAGTCCAGCGCCTCTTCGCGGGCACGGGCGCGGGCATCAGGCTCGGCGGGTGACGGGCGAGGGGTGGGGTGGTCGGTCACGGGGGATCCTTGCATCGGGCATTTTTTGCGCATGATCAGTGCAGACCTTGCCTATGGCAAGGGCTTTGCGCTGACCCGCGGCGAGCGGTCGCGTCACTGGTGACGATCGGCCACGCCCATGCAGATGGCCATGATCAGTTTCAGCTCCTTCTGCACGGTGCTGGCCGAGACGCTCAACTGCTCGGCGATTTCCAGGTAGCTGGCGCCGTGCAGGCGGCTGAGGATGAAGATGCGTTGCTGGCGTTCGCTCAACTGGCCGAGGCTGACGCTCAGGTGCTTGAGCAGTTGCTCGGCGTGGGCGGCGTCCTCGCTGCTCGCGGCAGGCGCCGCGACGTTATGCAGGACTTGCTCGGGCACGTCGTCCACCAGCGTGCGCGCCTGCACCCGGCGCGTGCGCAGGTGGTCCAGGGCAAGGTTGCGGGCGGTCTGGAACACGAAAGGTTCCAGGTGCTCGATCGGGCGCTCGCCCAGGGCGCGGGTGACCCGCAGGTAGGTTTCCTGCAGCAGGTCCTCGGCGGTGCTGGGGTTGCCCACCATGCGCTGCAGCGTGCGCAGCAGAGTGAGACGCTGGGTGAGGAACACTGAGTTGAACCGGGACTGACTCACGGGGGAACCTGGGCGCTTTGGGGTTAATGATAATGCGTATCATCACTAGCCAAGGTCAAGCATGGAAATGTCATGAAAGAGTAAAGCTTGTGGGAGCAGGGGGCCCGCTCCCACACAAGTCGAATGTCGCCTGGGCGTGTTCCCTGCCTCAGCGTGCGTTGAACAACGCCAGGCAGTTATCCAGCATGCGGTTGGAGAAACCCCACTCATTGTCGTACCAGGCCAGTACCTTGAGCATCCGCCCATTGGCACGGGTGTGGTTGGCGTCGAAGATCGACGACAGTGGGTTGTGGTTGAAGTCGCACGACACCAACGGCAGGGCGTTATAGCCCAGCACCCGGGAATGACGGCTGGCCTCGAGGAACAGCTGGTTGACTTCCTCGGCGCTGGTTTCGCGCTGCAGGTTGACGGTGAGGTCGACCAGCGACACGTTGATCACCGGCACTCGTACGGCCATGCCGGTGAGCTTGCCGGCCAGTTCCGGCAGTACCAGGCCGACGGCCTCGGCGGCGCCAGTCTTGCTCGGGATCATCGACTGGGTGGCCGAGCGGGCGCGGTACGGGTCGCTATGGTAGACGTCGGTGAGCACCTGGTCGTTGGTGTAGGCGTGGATGGTGGTCATCAGGCCTTGCTCGATGCCGAACTCGCGGTGCAGCACCTGGGCGATCGGTGCCAGGCAGTTGGTGGTGCACGAGGCGTTGGAGATGATCTGGTGCGAGGCGCGCAGCACATCGTGGTTGACCCCGTAGACCACGGTGGCGTCGACACCCTTGGCCGGGGCGCTGACAATCACCTTGCCGGCCCCGGCGCTCAGGTGCGCGGCGGCCTTGGCACGTTCGGTGAACAGCCCGGTGCATTCGAACACCACATCGATGGCCAAGGTCTTCCAGGGCAGCTCGGCAGGGTTGCGGATGGCGCTGACGGCGATGCGGTCGCCATTGACGGTGAGGCTTTCGTGGTCGGCCTCGACAGTGGCGTCAAAGGTACCGTGGACGCTGTCGTATTTGAGCAGGTGGGCATTCATCGCGCTGTCGCCCAGGTCGTTGATGGCGACGACCTGCAGGTCCTGGCGGTAGCCCTGCGTGTACAGTGCGCGCAGGACGTTGCGTCCGATGCGGCCGAATCCGTTGATGGCGATGCGTAGGGTCATGGTATTACCTCTGGCAGTCGGGTGAAGCCTGTGGCACAAAGGACAGCTTCACTGAAACGGTTTTGTTGTTGGAATTACAAGATTATTCACCGAGAGATAGAAAACAAGCCTTTTTGCTGGCAGTATTTTGTTTAAACATACAACGAGTGGTTGGGTTATCCCCCTGTCGAGCGGTCCATGCGCCTTTTCCTAGAGACTAGGTCGCAATCGTTTGGAGGGAAAATGCCCCAGTAAAGCCGCCCCACAGTTAGCCTGGAGTCCAGTACATGCATCCGCGCATCCTTGAGGTCACCGAACGGCTGATCGCCCGCAGCCGCCGTACCCGTGAACGCTACCTTGAGCTGATCCGTGGGGCGGCCAGTGACGGACCCATGCGCGCCCAGTTGCAGTGCGCCAACTTCGCCCATGGCGTGGCTGGCTGCGGTGGGGACGACAAGCAGACCCTGCGGCTGATGGACGCGGCCAACGTGGCCATTGTCTCGGCCTACAACGACATGCTCTCGGCGCACCAGCCGTACCAGCACTTCCCCGAACAGATCAAACAGGCGCTGCGCGAAGTCGGTTCGGTCGGCCAGTTCGCCGGCGGTGTGCCGGCCATGTGCGACGGCGTCACCCAGGGCGAGCCGGGCATGGAGCTGGCCATCGCCAGCCGTGAAGTGATCGCCATGTCCACCGCCATCGCCCTGTCGCACAACATGTTCGATGCCGCGCTGATGCTGGGCATCTGCGACAAGATCGTCCCCGGGCTGATGATGGGCGCCTTGCGTTTCGGCCACCTGCCGACGATCTTCGTGCCGGGCGGGCCGATGGTCTCGGGCATCTCCAACAAGGAAAAGGCCGATGTGCGCCAGCGCTACGCCGAGGGCAAGGCCACCCGCGAGCAACTGCTCGAATCGGAAATGAAGAGCTACCACGGCCCCGGCACCTGCACTTTCTACGGCACCGCCAACACCAACCAGCTGGTGATGGAGGTCATGGGCCTGCACCTGCCGGGCGCCTCGTTCGTCAACCCCTACACGCCGCTGCGCGATGCCCTCACCGCCGAGGCCGCGCGCCAGGTCACGCGCATGACCAAGGCCAGTGGCAGCTTCATGCCCATTGGCCAGATCGTCGACGAAAAGGCGCTGGTCAACTCGATTGTCGCCCTGCACGCCACAGGCGGCTCGACCAACCACACCCTGCATATCCCGGCCATCGCCCAGGCCGCCGGCATCCAGCTGACCTGGCAGGACATGGCCGATCTGTCCGAGGTGGTGCCGACGCTGTCCCACGTCTATCCCAACGGCAAGGCCGACATCAACCACTTCCAGGCCTCCGGTGGCATGGCCTTCCTCATTCGCGAGCTGCTCGACGCGGGCCTGCTGCACGAGGACGTTAACACCGTGGCCGGGCATGGCCTGCGCCGCTACACCCAGGAGCCGTTCCTGGAGGATGGCCGCCTGGTCTGGCGCGAGGGGCCGCAGCACAGCCTCGACGAAAGCATCCTGCGCCCGGTGGCGCGGCCGTTCTCCGCCGAGGGCGGTTTGCGGGTGATGGAAGGCAACCTTGGCCGTGGCGTGATGAAGGTTTCCGCCGTGGCGCCCGAGCACCGGGTGGTCGAGGCGCCTGCCCGGGTGTTCCACGACCAGCAGTCGCTGGCCGATGCATTCAAGGCCGGCGAGCTGGAGCGGGACTTCGTCGCCGTGGTGCGCTTCCAGGGGCCGCGCTGCAACGGCATGCCCGAGTTGCACAAGCTGACGCCGTTCCTCGGCGTGCTGCAGGATCGCGGCTTCAAGGTGGCGCTGGTCACCGACGGGCGCATGTCCGGTGCCTCGGGCAAGATCCCGGCGGCTATCCACGTCTGCCCGGAGGCTTTTGATGGTGGCCCGCTGGCGCGGGTGCGCGATGGTGATATCGTGCGCGTCGATGGTGCCGAAGGCACGCTGCGGATCATGGTCTCGGCCGAGGAACTGGCCGACCGTGAACTGCCTGCGCCACCCAAGGGCAACGATCTGGGGTGCGGGCGTGAGCTGTTCGGCTTCATGCGTATGGCGTTCAGTTCCGCCGAGCAAGGCGCGAGCGCCTTCACCTCGGCCCTGGAGAACCTCGAATGAAGGCCTTGCTGGTCGGCGACATCGGTGGCACCAACGCGCGTTTTGCCGTGTGGCGCGACAATGAACTGCAGGCGGTGCAGGTGCTGGCCACCGCCGACTACACCAGCCCTGAACAGGCCATCGAGGCCTATCTGGCCGACCAGCGTATCGCCCGTGGCGGCCTGGCGGCGGTGTGCCTGGCGGTGGCAGGCCCGGTGGACGGCGACGAGTTTCGCTTTACCAACAACCACTGGCGCCTGAGCCGCAGCGCGTTCTGCCAGACGCTGCAGGTCGACCGCCTGCTGCTGATCAACGACTTTTCCGCGATGGCGCTGGGCATGACCCGCCTGCGCGCAGGCGAATTTCGTGAAGTCTGCGCAGGCCTCGCCGATCCATCGCGCCCGGCGCTGGTGATCGGCCCCGGCACAGGCCTGGGCGTGGGCAGCCTGCTGCGCCACGGTGAGCACTGGCTGGCGCTGCCGGGGGAGGGCGGGCATGTCGACCTGCCGGTGGGCAATGCCCGTGAGGCGGCGATCCACCAGGAAATCCACCGGCAGATCGGCCATGTCAGTGCCGAGACCGTGCTCAGTGGTGGTGGGCTGGTGCGCTTGTACCAGGCCATCTGTGCGCTCGATGGTGCTGCGCCGACGCACAAGACCCCGGCGCAGATCACCGACGCGGCGCTGGCCAACGAGCCACGGGCGCTGGCGGTGGTCGAGCAGTTCTGCCGGTTCCTCGGCCGGGTGGCGGGCAACAATGTGCTCACCCTCGGGGCGCGGGGTGGCGTCTACATTGTCGGTGGCGTGATCCCACGTTTCGCTGAATTGTTCCTGCGCAGCGGCTTTGCCGCGAGCTTCGCCGACAAAGGCTGCATGAGCGGCTACTTCGCCGGGGTGCCGGTATGGCTGGTGACGGCGGAGTTTTCCGGGTTGCTGGGGGCGGGGGTGGCGCTGCAGCAAGCGCTGGATCGGTGATCGTTGGGGCTGCTGCGCAGCCCCAAACAGCAGACACAAAGATCTGCGCATAACAAGAGGACTGACCATTGTGACCACTGCCGGCAAATCGATCCTGATGGTCGACGACGACCAGGACATCCGCGAACTGCTGCAGACCTACCTCGCCCGCTGCGGCCTGCAGGTGCACGCCGAACCTGACGGCCAGGGCTTTCGCCGCGCCCTGGACGCCAACCCCTACGACCTGGTGATCCTCGACGTGATGCTGCCCGACGAAGACGGTTTCAGCCTGTGTCGCTGGGTTCGCCAGCACCCGCGCCAGGCGCGGGTGCCGATCATCATGCTCACCGCCAGTTCCGATGAAGCCGATCGGGTCATCGGCCTGGAGCTGGGCGCCGACGACTACCTCGGCAAACCCTTCAGCCCGCGAGAGCTGCAGGCACGGATCAAGGCCTTGTTGCGCCGTGCCGATTTCGGCCAGGCGACGCTGGCCAGTGCGGTGCTGGCCTTCGATGACTGGCGCCTGGACACGATCAGCCACCGTCTGTTCCACCGCGACGGCGAAGAAGTGATCCTCTCCGGCGCCGACTTCGCCCTGCTCAAACTGTTTCTCGATCACCCGCAGCAGATCCTCGACCGCGACACCATCGGCAACGCCACCCGTGGTCGCGAACCGATGCCGCTGGACCGTATCGTCGACATGGCGGTCAGTCGCCTGCGCCAGCGCCTGCGCGACACGGAAAAACCACCCCGGCTGATCCGCACCGTGCGTGGCAGCGGCTACCTGCTGGCGGCCAATGTCTGCCCGGCCTGACGAGCGTCGCTGGCGCCTGCTGCCGCGCTCGCTGTTGGGGCGCATGCTGCTGCTTACCTTGCTGGTGGTATTGCTGGCTCAGGGCCTGTCCAGCGTGATCTGGGTCGCGCAATTGCGCGCCAGTCAGCTGCAGGGCTTGCGCGCCAGCGCCAGCAGCCTCGCGCACTCGATGAGTGCCAGTGTCAGCTACTTCCGCTCGCTGCCGGTGGCCTACCGGCCCATGGTATTGGATCAGTTGCGCAGCATGGGCGGCACGCGCTTCTTCGTCTCGCTCAACGTCAAGCCTCTGGAAATGCCGGTGTTGCCGATCACCCCGCGCAAGCAGGCGGTGATCGACGTATTCCAGGAGGTGCTGCACGAGCGTCTTGGCCAGCAGATGGAGATTTCCGTGGAGTTCGTCAGCCCCGACGATCTGCGCATCTTCAACAGCGGCCTGAAACTCGATGAGCTGCCCCGCTCGTGGGCGCACTATTCGTTGACCCTCGAGCCGCTCAATCCGCCGGTGCTGGTGACCCAGATCCGCCTCGGCGAAGGCGAGTGGCTGTACATCGCCTCGCTGCTGCCCGAGCCCTACACCAGCCTTGAGGCCGAACGCTTGCCGCGTCAGCAGATCGGCTTCATTGCCCTGACCACCGTGCTGTTGCTGCTGTTCATCGGTCTGTTGGTGCACTGGCAGAGCCGGCCGCTCAAGCGCCTGGCACGGGCGGCGCGGGAAATGTCGCTGGGGGCGGACGTCGCCCCGGTGGCCGAAGGCGGCGGTAGCGAAGTGGTCGAGGTGGGGCGGGCGTTCAACAACATGCGTGATCGGATAAGCCGTTACCTGACCGAGCGTTCCCAGCTGTTCAGCGCCATTTCCCATGACCTGCGCACACCGATCACGCGCCTGCGCCTGCGAGTGGAGCTGCTCGAGGACGAGAAGCTGCAGGCCAAGTTCAGCCGCGATCTCGATGAGCTGGAGCTGCTGGTCAAGGGGGCGCTGCAATGTGTCAAGGACACCGATATCCACGAGAATATCGAGCCGATCGACCTCAATCAGGTGCTGGAGCTGCTGGCCGAGCCTTATCTCGGCGATGGGCGCATCACCCTCGAGGGTCAGGCGTTGGCACCGTACCCCGGCAAATCGCTGGCCTTGCGCCGCTGCATCGGCAACCTGATCGATAACGCCATCAAGTATGGCGAGCGGGCGCAGCTGCGCATCATCGATACCGCCGAGAGCTTCGTGCTGCAGGTGGACGACCAGGGGCCGGGGGTGCCGGAGCAACGCCTGGAGCAGGTGTTCGAGCCGCACTTCCGCCTGGCCGGGCAGCAGCAGGGGTATGGGCTGGGGCTGGGCATCGCGCGCAACATCGCCCATAGCCATGGCGGCGAGGTGAGCCTGTTAAACCTGCGCGAGGGTGGGTTGCGGGTGACCTTGTACCTGCCGCGTACAGCCGAATGAGCCCTTGCCCCGCGATAAGCGCTTCGATGTAACGATGCGGTGACAATCGAGCCGGGCTTCGTGACATGCCAGCCAGGATGGCTGACTAGAATCGGCTGACAACAACAAGGAAGGTGCACCCATGGCCATCAGCTGGCTCGACTCCCCGACACACCATGCCTGGCTCGACGCCGAGGCTCTGCGCCTGCTCGCCTTCGCCAGGGCTTCGCGCCTGCCCCAGGGGTTCGGCAACCTCGATGACGAAGGCCGCCTGCCCCGTTGCGCCCTGGCCGAGACCATGAACACCGCGCGCATGACCCACAGTTTCGCCTTGGCGCATATCCAGGGCGTTCCGGGTTGCCGCGAGCTGGTCGAGCATGGCGTCGGCGCCCTGCAAGGCCCGTTGCGCGACCAGGAACATGACGGCTGGTACGCGCAGCCCGAAGGTCATGGCGACACCGGCAAGGCCGCCTACCTGCACGCCTTCGTCGCCCTCGCCGCCAGCTCGGCGGTGGTGGCGGGCATCAGCCAGGCGTCGGCGTTGCTGGAGGCGGTAACCCAGGTCATCGCGCAGCGCTTCTGGTGCGAAGAGGAGGGCGCCCTGCGCGAGTCGTTCTCCCGCGACTGGCGGCAGGCGGAGGCCTACCGGGGCGCCAACAGCAACATGCACGGCGTCGAAGCCTTCCTCGCCGTGGCTGACGTGACCGGCGACACACAGTGGTTGCTGCGCGCCCAACGGATCGTCGAGCGCTTGATCCTGACCCACGCCGCCGCCGACGGTATGCGCGTCACGGAACATTTCGATGCGCAGTGGCAGGCGCTCCCCGACTACAACCGCGACAACCCCGCCGATGGCTTCCGTCCTTACGGGACCACGCCCGGCCACGCCTTCGAATGGGCGCGCCTGGTGCTGCACCTGGAGGCGGCCCTGCAAAGGGCGCAACTACCTGTGCCCGAGTCCTTGCTGCCCGCCGCCCGGAGCCTGTTCGACAGCGCCTGTCGCCACGCCTGGCAGGCAGACGGCGCGCCGGGGCTGGTCTACACCCTGGACTGGCACGACCGCCCGGTGGTGCGCGAGCGCCTGCACTGGGTGCATGCCGAGGCCTGTGCCACTGCCGCGGCGCTGTTGCGACGTACCGGTGAAGCCCAGTACGAACACTGGTACCGCTGCTTCTGGGACTTCATTGCCAGCCACTTCATCGACCGCGCCCATGGCAGCTGGCACCACGAGCTCGACCCGGCACTGCTGCCCAGTGCGCGCATCTGGGGCGGCAAGCCTGACCTCTACCACGCCTACCAGGCCCTGCTGCTGCCACGCCTGCCGCTGGCGCCGAGCCTGGCCACGGCCCTGGCTTTGTAACCAGACGATGACATTCGCGCATCCGTTCGTTACCTGGCGCGGGGCGCGACCTCCCTACACTCCATGCCATGCAAGCGACAGTCTTGCCTCGCATAACAACAAGAAAGGTAATCCCATGCATCCGACGCTTCGTCTCGCCGCCGCGATCTCCTTCGCCTCCCTGTTCTCCCTCAGTGCCCAGGCCGCCGACTCCAAAGGCAGCGTGGAAGTCGTCCATTGGTGGACCTCCGGCGGCGAGAAGGCCGCGGTCGACGTGCTCAAGGCGCAGGTCGAGAAGGACGGCTTCACCTGGAAGGACGGCGCCGTGGCTGGCGGTGGTGGCGCCACCGCCATGACCGTGCTCAAGAGCCGCGCCGTGGCTGGCAACCCGCCCGGGGTCGCGCAGATCAAGGGCCCGGATATCCAGGACTGGGCCGCTACCGGGTTGCTCGATCCCGACGTGCTCAAGGACGTGGCCAAGGACGAGAAATGGGACGGCCTGCTCGACAAGAAGGTCGCCGACACCGTGAAGTACGACGGCGACTACGTGGCCGTGCCGGTGAACATCCACCGTATCAACTGGCTGTGGATCAACCCGCAAGTGTTCAAGAAGGCCGGTATCGACAAGGCCCCGACTACCCTCGATGAATTCTACGCCGCTGCCGACAAGCTCAAGGCCGCCGGCTTCATCCCGCTGGCCCACGGTGGCCAGCCGTGGCAGGACAGCACTGTGTTCGAGAATGTGGTGCTCTCGGTGATGGGCGTCGAGGGCTACAAGAAGGCCCTGGTCGAGCTGGATGAAAAGGCCCTGACCGGCCCCGAGATGGTCAAGGCGCTCACCGAACTGAAGAAAGTCGCCACCTACATGGACCCTGACGGCAAGGGCCAGGACTGGAACCTGGAGGCGGCCAAGGTCATCAACGGCAAGGCCGGCATGCAGATCATGGGCGACTGGGCCAAGAGCGAATGGACCCTGGCGAAGAAAACCGCTGGCAAGGACTACCAGTGCGTGGCCTTCCCCGGCACCGACCAGGCGTTCCTCTACAACATCGACTCGCTGGTGGTGTTCAAGCAGAAGGACAAGGGTACCGCGGCAGGCCAGCAGGACATCGCCCGCAAGGTGCTGGGCGAAGACTTCCAGAAGGTCTTCAGCATCAACAAGGGCTCGATCCCGGTGCGTAACGACATGCTTGCCGACATGGGCAAGTACGGCTTCGACAGTTGCGCCCAGACGGCGGCCCAGGACTTCCTGGCCGATGCCAAAAACGGCGGCCTGCAACCGAGCATGGCGCACAACATGGCCACCACCCTGGCGGTACAGGGGGCGTTCTTCGATGTGGTGACCAACTACATCAACGATCCCAAGGCCGATCCGGCCGACGCGGCGAAGAAGCTGAACGCAGCTGTCAAAGCGGCCAAGTAAGGGGCTGACGGCCCTATCGCCGGCAAGTCGCGGCGGCGAACCGCGGCTCCCACAGGTACAGCGATCAGCCTGAGCACACCTGTACCTGTGGGAGCTGGCTTGCCAGCGATAAGGCCCGCGCAGGCAATCTCGTATCGGGAACCCAGATCATGACTACAGCAACCGCCCGCCTGCGGGCCTCACCCCTGGACGCGCTGCAGCGCTGGCTGCCCAAGCTGGTGCTGGCGCCGAGCATGCTCATCGTCCTGGTGGGCTTCTACGGCTACATCCTGTGGACCTTCGTCCTCTCGTTCACCACCTCGACCTTCCTGCCCACCTACAAGTGGGCGGGCCTGGCCCAGTACGCCCGGCTGTTCGACAACGACCGCTGGTGGGTGGCGAGCAAGAACCTGCTGCTGTTCGGCGGGCTGTTCATCGGCATCACCCTGGCCATCGGCGTGTTCCTTGCCGTGCTGCTCGACCAGCGCATCCGCCGCGAAGGCTTCATCCGCACCATCTACCTGTACCCCATGGCGCTGTCGATGATCGTTACCGGTACCGCCTGGAAGTGGCTGCTCAACCCTGGCATGGGCCTGGACAAGCTGCTGCGTGACTGGGGCTGGGAAGGCTTTCGTCTGGACTGGCTGATCGATCCCGACCGGGTGGTCTATTGCCTGGTGATCGCTGCCGTGTGGCAGGCCTCGGGCTTCATCATGGCGATGTTCCTCGCCGGCCTGCGCGGCGTCGACCAGTCGATCATCCGCGCCGCCCAGCTCGATGGCGCCAGCCTGCCGCGCATCTACTGGACCGTGGTCCTGCCCAGTCTGCGCCCGGTGTTCTTCAGCTCGCTGATGATCCTCGCGCACATCGCGATCAAGAGCTTCGACCTGGTCGCGGCGATGACCGCGGGCGGGCCGGGCTACTCCTCGGACCTGCCGGCGATGTTCATGTACTCGTTCACTTTCAGCCGTGGGCAGATGGGCATGGGCTCGGCCAGCGCGATCCTCATGCTGGGCGCGATCCTGGCGATCATCGTCCCCTACCTGTACTCCGAACTGCGGGGCAAACGCCATGACTAGTCCTGTCGACAAACCCGCGCTGAACCTCAGCCGCATCGCCATCCACGCGGTGCTGCTGCTGGCGGTGTTGCTGTACCTGGTGCCACTGGTGGTCATGCTGCTGACCAGCTTCAAGACCCCCGAGGACATCAGCACCGGCAACCTGCTGAGCTGGCCTGCGGTGTTCACCGGCATTGGCTGGGCCAAGGCCTGGGCCACGGTCAACGGCTACTTCCTCAACTCGATCCTGATCACCGTGCCGGCGGTGCTGATCTCCACGGCCATCGGCGCGCTCAACGGCTACGTGCTGTCGATGTGGCGCTTCCGTGGCTCGCAGTTGTTCTTCGGCCTGCTGCTGTTCGGCTGCTTCCTGCCGTTCCAGACCGTGCTGCTGCCGGCCTCGTTCACCCTCGGCAAGCTGGGCCTGGCCAGCACCACCGGTGGCCTGGTGCTGGTGCATGTGGTGTACGGCCTGGCCTTCACCACATTGTTCTTCCGCAACTACTACGTGAGCATCCCCGAGGCGCTGGTCAAGGCGGCGCGCCTGGACGGCGCCGGGTTCTTCACCATCTTCGGGCGGATCATCCTGCCGATGTCGACGCCGATCATCATGGTCTGCCTGATCTGGCAGTTCACCCAGATCTGGAACGACTTCCTGTTCGGCGTGGTGTTCTCCAGCGGCGACTCGCAACCGATCACCGTGGCCCTGAACAACCTGGTCAACACCAGCACCGGGGCCAAGGAATACAACGTCGACATGGCCGCGGCGATGATCGCCGGGCTGCCGACGCTGCTGGTCTACGTGATTGCGGGCAAGTATTTCGTGCGCGGGCTGACCGCCGGCGCGGTCAAGGGGTAAGTCATGGCAACACTCGAACTTCGCAATGTGCACAAGACCTATGGCGCGGGCCTGCCGGACACGCTCAAGGACATCCAGCTGGCGATCAAGGACGGCGAGTTCCTGATCCTGGTCGGGCCCTCGGGCTGCGGCAAGTCGACGCTGATGAACTGCATCGCCGGCCTGGAAAGCATCAGCGGCGGGGCGATCCTCATCGACGACGAGGATGTCAGCGGCATGAGCCCCAAGGATCGCGACATCGCCATGGTGTTCCAGTCCTACGCGCTGTACCCGACCATGAACGTGCGCGACAACATCGCCTTTGGCCTGAAGATCCGCAAGATGTCCCAGGCCGCCATCGACGAGGAGGTGGCGCGGGTCGCCAAGCTGCTGCAGATCGAGCACCTGCTGGGGCGCAAGCCCGGACAGCTGTCCGGCGGCCAGCAGCAGCGCGTGGCCATGGGCCGGGCGCTGGCGCGGCGGCCGAAGATCTACCTGTTCGATGAACCGCTGTCGAACCTCGACGCCAAGCTGCGGGTGGAGATGCGCACCGAGATCAAGCTGATGCACCAGCGCCTGAAGACCACCACGGTGTATGTCACCCATGACCAGATCGAGGCCATGACCCTGGGCGACAAGGTGGCGGTGATGAAGGACGGCATCATTCAGCAGTTCGGCACCCCGCAACAGATCTACAACGACCCGGCCAATCTGTTCGTCGCCAGTTTCATCGGCTCGCCGCCGATGAATTTCATTCCCGTGCGCCTGATGAAGCAGGACGGGCGGGTGCTGGCGCTGCTCGACAGCGGCCAGGCGCGCTGCGAGCTGCCGCTGGGCGTGGCGGCGGACGAGCTGGAAGGGCGCGAGATCATCCTCGGCGTGCGCCCTGAACAAATCTCGCTGGGGGCCGCCGAGGGCAACGGCATGCCCGCCATCCGCGCCGAAGTGCAGGTCACCGAGCCCACCGGCCCGGACCTGCTGGTGTTCGTCACCCTCAACCAGACCAAGGTCTGCTGCCGCCTGGCGCCGGATGTGGCGTGCCGGGTGGGCGACAGCCTCAACCTGCAGTTCGACCCGGCGCGGGTGCTGCTGTTCGACGCCGGCAGCGGCGAACGTCTCGACCTCGCCGCCAGCGGCACTGCCATCAAGGACAACGTGACTCGCTTCAAAGGCCGTTGAATCGTCTAGAACAATGCATAACAAGAAAAGAGGACGCAAAGGGATGGAACATCGCAATCGCATCAAGACCCTGGGATCGCTCGCCTTGCTGGCGCTGGTCGGCAGCAGCGGGGCCCAGGCCGCCGAGGCTTTCTCGTCGGAATCGAAATGGATGACCGGCGACTGGGGCGGCACCCGTACCGAGCTGCTGGAGAAGGGCTACGACTTCACCCTCGACTACGTTGGCGAAGTGGCCGGCAACCTGCACGGTGGCTACAACGACGACAAGACCGCGCGCTACAGCGACCAGTTCGCCCTGGGCGCGCACCTGGACCTGGAGAAGATCTTCGGCTGGAAGGACACCGAGTTCAAGCTGGCGATCACCGAGCGTAGCGGCCGCAACCTGTCCAACGACCGCATCAGCGACCCGCGTGCCGGGCAGTTCAGCTCGGTGCAGGAGGTCTGGGGGCGCGGCCAGACCTGGCGCCTGACGCAGATGTGGGTCAAGCAGAAGTACTTCGACGGCGCGCTGGACGTGAAATTCGGCCGCTTCGGCGAGGGCGAGGACTTCAACAGCTTCCCCTGCGACTTCCAGAACCTGGCCTTCTGCGGCTCGCAAGTGGGCAACTGGGTCGGCGGCATCTGGTACAACTGGCCGGTCAGCCAGTGGGCGCTGCGGGTCAAGTACAACATCACCCCGGAATTCTTCGTCCAGGTCGGCGCCTACGAGCAGAACCCGTCGAACCTGGAGACCGGCAACGGCTTCAAACTCAGCGGCAGCGGCACCAAGGGTGCGATCCTGCCGGTGGAGGCGGTCTGGTCGCCGAAGGTCAACGGCCTGCCGGGCGAGTACCGCCTGGGCTACTACTACAGCACCGCCAAGGCCGACGACGTCTACGACGACATCAACGGCAACCCGCAGGCGCTGACCGGCGCGGCGTTCAAGTCGCACTCCAGCAAGCACGGCTGGTGGGTCGTGGCCCAGCAGCAGGTCACTGCCCATGCCGGCGACGTCAACCGCGGCCTGAGCCTGTTCGCCAACTTCACCGTGCACGACAAGGCCACCAACGTGGTCGACAACTACCAGCAGGTCGGCCTGGTCTACAAGGGCGCCTTCGACGCCCGGCCCAAGGACGACATCGGCTTCGGCATCGCCCGCATCCACGTCAATGACGATGTGAAGAAGCGTGCCGAGCTGTTCAATGCCCAGTCCGGCATCAACGACTATGACAACCCAGGCTTCGCGCCGCTGCAGCGCACCGAGTACAACGCCGAGCTCTACTACGGCTTCCACGTCACCAACTGGCTGACCGTGCGCCCGAACCTGCAGTACATCAAGAGCCCGGGCGGTGTGGACGAAGTGGACAACGCGCTGGTCGCGGGGTTGAAGATTCAGTCGTCATTCTGAGAAAAATTGTTGTAAATTTACGCCATCCATTTCGGCCTTCCCGCTAACCACTGGTCTGCAGTGGTTAGCGGGCACGGGCTGAGACAGCGCTATCTCGAACAACAAAAGAGCTTGGAACCATGCCCGAACATCCGCTACATCGCTTCTTCACCTCGCAACGGCCCAGGCCGACCTTCGAGTGGGAGCGTTACCAGCAGCGCGATGTGCTGATTATCGACCACCCTCGCTGCCAGGCGGTGTTCAGCCGCCAGGGCGGTCAGCTCCTGCACTTTCAACCTGCGGGTGAGAAGCCCTGGTTGTGGTGCGCCGAGCAGTGGCCCCAGGTAGGGGCCATTCGTGGCGGCGTGCCGGTGTGCTGGCCCTGGTATGGCCGTCATCCCAGCGAAGACCTGTGGCCGGCCCATGGCTGGGCGCGCCTGCTGGACTGGAAGCTGGTGGACAGCCGCGAGGACGAGGAGGGGGTGACCCTGAAATGGCGCCTGGACCTGTGCGACTGGCAGGTCGACCTGCATGCCCGGCTCGGGGCGAGCATGGAACTGAGCCTGAGCACCGAGCACCAGGACAGCGAACCGTGCCAGTTGAGCCATGCGCTGCTGGCCTACTGGCGGATCAGCGACGTGTCGAAGATAGCGCTGTCTGGGCTGGAGGACATCGACGGCTACGACCGTCTCAATCGCCAGGCCTGCCGCGAAGACGGCGCGCTGACCCTCAAGGGCGGTTGCCAGCGGGTCTATCCCGGTACGCCGCGGGTGCAATTGCAGGACCCGGCCTGGCAGCGCGAACTGTGCATCGACACCGGCGACAGCGACGACACTGTGGTCTGGCACCCTGGCAACCGGCCGTTGATGGGCGTGAGCGGGCGCGAGTGCCAAGGCTTCGTCTGCGTCGAGGCGGCCAGCGGCAGTGGCGAGGGTCTGAGCCTGGCGCCGGGCGAGCGGGCGCACCTGCGTTTGCAGGCGCACCGGCTCAGTTGAGGTCGTCGTCCTCGATCGGGTAGCGACTGGCGTTGAGGCTTTCCTTGATCTTGCGCAGGTGCGGCTGGAAGTCCACGCCACGGCGCAGGGTCATGCCGGTGGCGAGCACATCGAGCACGGTGAGCTGGATGATCCGCGAGGTCATCGGCATGTAGATGTCGGTGTCTTCCGGCAGCGGGATATGCAGGCTCAGGCTGCAGGCCTGGGCCAGGGGCGAGCCGGCGGCGGTCAGGCCGAGCACCGAGGCGCCGTTTTCCCGCGCCAGGCGCGCCACCTCGACCAGTTCGCGGGTGCGCCCGGTGTAGGAAATGATCACGAACAGGTCGCCGGTGTGGGCCACCGAAGCCAGCATGCGCTGCATCAGCACATCGGCGTGGGCCGACACGGCGAGATTGAAGCGGAAGAACTTGTGCTGCGCATCGAGGGCCACCGGGGCCGAGGCGCCGAGGCCGAAGAAGTGGATCTGTCGGGCTTGGATCATCATGTCCACGGCGCGGCTGACCTGCTGCGGGTCGAGCGCCTGGCAGGCGCTGTCGAGCGAGGCAATGGCGCTGCCGAAGATCTTCTGGGTGTAGGCGGCCGGATCGTCGTCGGCCTCCACCGCGCGGCTGACATAGGCGGCGCCGCTGGCCAGGCTCTGCGCCAGTTGCAGCTTGAGCTCGGGGTAGCCGCTGACGCCGAACGAGCGGCAGAAGCGGTTGACCGTCGGTTCGCTGACACTGGCCGCCTGGGCCAGGGCGGCAATGCTGAAGCGGGTGGCTTGCTGCGGGTTGAGCAGGATGACTTCGGCGACCTTGCGTTCGGCCTTGTTCAGCTCGTCGAGGCGGCCCTGGATCTGTTCCAGGAGGTTTCGCACGCGGTCCATGGTGTGTCCTTGGGTCGGGAAGCAGGCTTTTTGCGCTGGTGTGTATCCTACTGTCGGTAAGATTGTCACACCACTTGTCTGTAATGGCTGTATTGGATGTTGTGGTTTTTACTACATTACCCCTTGAAAAGCAGGGTTGAAACCGGTATTCCTAGTCCAACATTTATAAAAGAACCAACATCATGGCCGCGATCAGTGTCGAACCCTGCACCTTCGCCCTCTTTGGCGCCCTAGGCGACCTGGCATTGCGCAAGCTGTTCCCCGCGCTCTACCAGCTCGACCGCGCCGACCTCCTGCACCCCGACACCCGCCTGCTGGCCCTGGCCCGCGAGCCGGGCAGCGTGCAGGAACATCTGAACAACATCGAAGCCCATCTGCGCCGCTACGTGCCGGAGGCCGAGATCGATGCCGCCTCCCTGGGGCGCTTCCTGGCGCGCCTGAGCTACCTGCACCTGGACTTTGTCGAGCCCGAGGGCTACCAGGCCTTGGCTGAGCAGGCACCGAGCGGGCAGCCGCTGATCGCCTACTTCGCCACGGCGGCGGCGGTCTACGGCGCGATCTGCGAGAACCTCGACAAGGCCGGCCTGGCGTCGCGCACCCGGGTGGTGCTGGAAAAGCCCATCGGCCACGACCTGGAGTCGTCGCGCCGGGTCAACGACGCCGTGGCGCGGTTCTTCCCCGAGAGCCGTGTCTACCGTATCGACCACTACCTGGGCAAGGAGACGGTGCAGAACCTGATCGCCCTGCGCTTCGCCAACAGCCTGTTCGAAACCCAGTGGAACCAGAATTCCATCTCCCACGTGGAGATCACCGTTGCCGAGAAGGTCGGCATCGAGGGCCGCTGGGGCTACTTCGACAAGGCCGGCCAGCTGCGCGACATGATCCAGAACCACCTGCTGCAGCTGCTCTGCCTGATCGCCATGGACCCGCCCAGCGACCTTTCGGCCGACAGCATCCGCGACGAGAAGGTCAAGGTGCTCAAGGCACTGGCGCCGATCACCGGCGAGGGCTTGAGCACCCATGTGGTGCGTGGGCAGTACATCGCCGGTTTCAGTGACGGCAAGCCGGTGCCGGGTTACCTCGAAGAGGACAACTCCAACGCCCAGAGCGACACCGAGACCTTCGTCGCCCTGCGTGCCGATATCCGCAACTGGCGCTGGTCGGGCGTGCCGTTCTACCTGCGCACCGGCAAGCGCATGCCGCAGAAGCTGTCGCAGATCGTCATCCATTTCAAGGAAACCCCGCACTACATCTTCGCCCCGGAACAGCGTTTGCAGATCGGCAACAAGCTGATCATTCGCCTACAGCCGGACGAGGGCATTTCGCTGCGGGTGATGACCAAGGAGCAGGGCCTGGACAAGGGCATGCAACTGCGCAGCGGCCCGCTGCAGCTGAATTTCTCCGACACCTGGCGCAGCGCGCGGATCCCGGATGCCTATGAGCGGTTGTTGCTGGAAGTGATGCGCGGCAACCAGAACCTGTTCGTGCGCAAGGACGAGATCGAATACGCCTGGAAATGGTGCGACCAGCTGATTGCAGGCTGGAAGACCAGCGGTGACGCGCCAAAGCCCTATGCGGCCGGATCCTGGGGGCCGATGAGCTCGATTGCATTGATTACACGTGATGGGAGGGCCTGGTATGGCGATATCTGAACTGCAACTGCCGGCGACCGTGAAGGTTCATCAGCTGGCCGACCCGAAAACCTTGGCGGCGACCCAGGCCCATGATGTGGCCGAGCGCCTGCGCCAGGCGATCGCCAGCAAGGGGCAGGCTTGCCTGGTGCTGTCTGGCGGGCGTAGCCCGGTGCCCTTCCTCGAGAAGCTGGCTGGCGAGGCGCTGGACTGGTCCCGGGTCACCGTGAGCCTGGCCGATGAGCGCTGGGTGCCGGTGGCGCACGACGACAGCAACGCCGGCCTGCTGGCTCGTCACCTGTTCAAGGGGCCGGCGGCCAAGGCGCGCTTTATCGGGCTCTACCAACCCGCCGCTACCCTCGAAGCCGCTGCCGAGCAGGCCGACCAGGTGCTGGCCGACCTGCCACCGATCGATGTGCTGGTGCTGGGCATGGGCGACGATGGCCATACAGCCTCGCTGTTCCCGGCCAGCCCCAACCTGCGCCAGGGCCTGGCCAAGGTCGGTGAGCGCCGCTGCCTGCCGATGTTGGCGCCCAGCGTGCCGCACCAGCGCCTGAGCATGACCCGCGCGCTGCTGGCCACTGCCGGCCTGACCCTGTTGTCGGTGCAGGGCGCGGGCAAGCTTGCCACCCTGCGCACCGCGCTGGCGGCCGAAGACCCAACCGAAATGCCGATTCGCGCCTTTCTTCACGACCCCCTGGACATCTACTGGTGCCCATGAGCCAAGGATCCATTGTCATGACCACCCTCGAACGCCCACAGCCTTTGCTCTCGATGGCCGACAAAGCCGCGCGGATCGACGCGATCTGCAACAAGGCGCGCATCCTGCCGGTGATCACCATCGCCCGTGAGGAAGACATCCTGCCCCTGGCCGATGCCCTGGCCGCTGGCGGCATCCGCACCCTGGAAGTGACCCTGCGCTCGCAACACGGCCTGAAGGCCATCCAGGTGCTGCGCGAGCAGCGCCCGGAGCTGTGCGTCGGCGCCGGTACCGTGCTCGATCGCGGCATGTTCGCCGCCGTCGAGGCGGCGGGCGCGCAGTTCGTTGTTACCCCGGGCATCACCCAGGACATTCTCGAAGCGGGCGTGGACAGCGACATTCCGCTGTTGCCAGGCATCAGCACGCCGTCGGAGATCATGATGGGCTATGCCCTGGGCTACCGCCGCTTCAAGTTGTTCCCGGCCGAGATCAGTGGCGGCGTGGCGGCGATCAAGGCGTTCGGCGGCCCGTTCGGCGACATTCGCTTCTGCCCCACTGGCGGGGTCAACCCGGCCAACGTGCGCAACTACATGGCCCTGCCCAATGTGATGTGCGTGGGCGGTACCTGGATGCTCGATAGCAGTTGGATCAAGAACGGCGACTGGGCGCGGATCGAGGCGTGCAGCGCCGAGGCGATGGCGTTGCTGGACTGACAGATTTCGTTGTGTGCTACACGGCTTGTGGGGCGCTTGGTCGGCGCCCCTTTTTTTGCCTGTAATTTGGGTACAACCGGTTCTGGCCCTATCGCGGGGCAAGCCCGCTCCCACGAGCCCGCGATAGCGTCGGAAAACCAACAAAAAAGCCCGCATCGAGGATGCGGGCTTCGGTCATCAGCGATGGCTTACGCCGCCTTGGCCTGCTGCTGGCTCAGCGACCGGTTCAGTGCGCTGAACAGCGCCTTGAAGCTGGCGGTGGTGATGTTCTCGTCGATGCCCACGCCGTGCACCGGACGCCCGCCGGCCACGCGCAGCTCGATGTAGGCCGCGGCCTTGGCATTGGTGCCGGCGCCGATGGCGTGTTCGTTGTAATCCATGATCTCCACGGCGATCGGCAGGCCGGCCACCAGTGCTTCGAGGGCGCCGTTGCCCTTGCCGTGCCAGTGCAGGGTGGTTTCGCCTTCACCGGAGACTTCCACTTGCACGTGGCTGCTGCCGTTTTCTTCCTGCAGGCGGTGGCTGACCAGGGCATATGGCGCGTTGGCCTGGAGGTATTCCTTCTGCAGCAGCTTGTAGATCTGCTCGGCGGTCATTTCCAGGCCGAGACGGTCGGTCTCGCCCTGTACCACTTGGCTGAACTCGATCTGCATGCGGCGCGGCAGGCTGATGCCATATTCCTGCTCGAGCAGGTAGGTGATGCCGCCCTTGCCCGACTGGCTGTTGACACGGATCACCGCCTCGTAGCTGCGGCCGATGTCGGCCGGGTCGATCGGCAGGTACGGCACTTCCCAGAGCTCGCCGTCCTGCTGCTTGGCGAAGCCCTTGCGGATGGCGTCCTGGTGCGAGCCGGAGAAGGCGGTGTGGACCAGGTCGCCAACGTACGGGTGACGTGGGTGCACCGGCAACTGGTTGCACTCCTCGACGACCTTGCGCACGCCATCGATGTCGGAGAAGTCCAGCTGCGGGTCGATGCCCTGGGTGTAGAGGTTCAGTGCCAGGGTCACCAGGTCGACGTTGCCGGTGCGCTCGCCGTTGCCGAACAGGCAGCCTTCGGCACGGTCGGCGCCAGCCATCAGGCCCAGCTCGGTGGCGGCGATGCCGGTGCCACGGTCGTTGTGGGTGTGCAGGCTGATGATCACGCTGTCGCGGCGGTTGACGTTACGGCAGAACCACTCGATCTGGTCGGCGTAGACGTTCGGCGTGGCGACTTCGACGGTGGCCGGCAGGTTGAGGATGATCTTGTGCTCGGGGGTCGGGTTCCACACCTCGATTACCGCGTCGCACACTTCCTTGGCGAATTCCAGTTCGGTGGCGCTGAAGGTTTCGGGCGAGTACTGGAAGGTCCACTGGGTTTGCGGCTGCTGCGCCGCGTACTTGACGAACAGCTTGGCGGCGTTGACCGCGATGTCCTTGACGCCCTGCTTGTCCTGGTTGAAGACGATGCGGCGGAACGACGGGCAGGTGGCGTTGTACAGGTGAACGATGGCCTTCTTGGCGCCGCGCAGGGATTCGAAGGTACGGGCGATCAGGTCTTCACGGGCCTGGGTGAGCACCTGGATGGTGGTGTCGTCCGGGATATGGCCGTCTTCGATCAGGGTACGCACGAAGTCGAAGTCGGTCTGCGATGCGGACGGGAACGACGCTTCGATTTCCTTCACGCCTACTTGCACCAAGGTCTTCCAGAAACGCAGCTTCTTCTCGGCATCCATCGGCTCGATCAGCGACTGGTTGCCATCACGCAGGTCGGAACTGCACCAGATCGGCGCCTGGGTGATGGCCTTCGACGGCCAGGTACGGTCAGGCAGGTCGATGGTCGGGAAGGCGCGGTACTTCTTCGATGGGTCTTTGAGCATGGTCATGGAAGCAATCCTTTTATGTGCGGCCGTGATCGGGCCTGCCGAACGTGTACGAGATGAAAAGGCGAGGCGACGCGATTCACCCTGGTAGTCGGGCGCTGACCAGGCAGAGGCTGCGGTGTTGTTGGAGGAGGGTGCTGAAGATGTTCATAGGCTCAACCCTAACCAGTGGGTTGGGGGATGGCAAGTATTGCGGGAAAATTGAGATAAATGCTTAAAAAAACGATTTTACAGAGTTTTCATGGCCATTAATTTCGGTTTGTTGCGATTTTATTGCTTTAAGCTTTTTCATTGCGCAAATCGCGGGGCCAGCGTTGGCTGCGTGGGAGCGGGCTTGCCCCGCGATTGCGATTTCAGGGCTGGAACGCGCCGATGAAGATCGCCGGATCCACCCGCGCATCGTTCAGGCTGACGTTCCAGTGCATGTGCGGCCCGGTAGCCCGGCCGGTCGAACCTACGCGGCCCACCACCTCGCCACGGCGCAGCGCCTGGCCCGGCTTCACGTCGATCTTCGACATGTGGCAGAACATGCTGATGAACCCTTGCCCATGGTCGACGAACACCGTACGGCCATTGAAGAAGTAGTCGCCCACCAGGATCACCTTGCCATTGGCCGGGGTCTTGATCGGCGTGCCGGCGGGCACGGCGAAGTCCAGGCCGGCATGGGGGTTGCGCTCCTCGCCATTGAAGAAGCGGCGCACGCCGAACTTGCTCGACAGTGGGCCGTTGACCGGCTTGTCGAGGATCAGGTTGCTCGGAAGCACGGGGCTGAAACTGCGATAGGCCTTGATCTGCTCGGCCAGTTCGCGGTCGATGCGCTTGAGGTCCTGCGGCTCAGGGTTGACCTGGCGCTTGTTTTTCAGGGTGATGTGCTGCTCGGGGTACTTCTTGCTGCCGACACTGAAAGGAATGCTGCGCCCACCCTGGGTCAGCACGGCACTGCCGGGTTTTTGCGTCAGCGGAATACCGACGATGGCCAGCCAGTTGTCCTGCTCCCTGACCACCAGTACCGGTTTGCCATCGAAGCGCGCGGTCGGGGCGCTGGCGCCTGGGCCCAGGTCGATCACCGCCACGCCGCCGGGCACGGGCTTGTTGAGAGCGCGGGTGATGTAGCTGGCGTGGGCGGCCGTGACCGGCAGCAGCAGGGCGAGGGCAAGCAGGGGCGCGAACAGGCGTGGCATGTGTCAGTCCAGTAGCGAGAGGGTGACCGGGGTCTGGTGGTTGTCCTCGACCCGCACCTTGAGCTCGCCTTCGTTGAGGCGGGCGGTCAGGCGTTGGCCGTTGTGGGTTTGCGCGGCGCTGCGGATGGCCTGGCCGCGCTCATCCAGGAGGATGCTGTAGCCGCGGGCGAGGGTGGCCAGCGGGCTGACCACCTGCAGGGTCTGTAGTTGTGCCTGGAAGCGCTGGCGGCGGTCCTTGAGCACCTCGCGCATGGCCCGCGGCAGGCGCTCGGCGAGGCTGTCCAGGCGCTGCTTGAGCAGTTTCAGGCTGCGTCCCGGATGTTGCGCGGCCAGGCGCGTGTCGAGGCGGCCGAGGCGTTGCTGGCGCTGGTTCATGTCGAGCATGAAGGCGCGACGCAGGCGCATGTCCAGATCGTCCAGGCGCTGGGCCTGCTGGCGCAGGCGTTCGCCGGGGTGGCGCAGGCGTCGGGCCAGCCCGTCGAGGCGCAGGCGGTCGTGGGCCAGGCGGTTCTGCATGCGCAGCAGCAGGCGCCGTTGCAGGCTGTCGAGGCGCTGCTGCAGGCCGCTGCTGTCGGGGGCGAGCAGCTCGGCGGCGGCGGATGGCGTGGGGGCGCGCACATCGGCGACGAAATCGCTGATCGACACGTCGGTCTCATGCCCCACGGCGCTGACGATGGGCGTGACGCAGGCGGCCACGGCGCGGGCCACGGCCTCTTCGTTGAAGCACCAGAGGTCTTCCAGCGAGCCACCGCCACGGGCCAGGATCAGCGCGTCGAAGCCTTGCCGATCGGCCATCTGCAGGGCGCGGACGATCTGGTTGATCGCCTCGCGGCCCTGCACCGCGGTGGGGATCAGGTTCAACTCGACCTGCGGCGCACGGCGGCCGAACACACTGATGATGTCGCGAATCACCGCGCCGGTGGGCGAGGTGATGATGCCGATGCGTTGCGGGTGCGCCGGTAGCGGCTTCTTGCGTTCGGTGCTGAACAGCCCCTCGGCGCCGAGCTTTTCCTTCAGCGCCTCGAACGCCAGGCGCAGGGCGCCGTCGCCGGCCGGCTCGACCGTATCGAGGATCAGCTGGTAGTCGCCACGCCCTTCGAACAGCGAGACCTTGCCGCGCACCCGTACCGCCAGGCCGTCGCGCAGGGCCTGGCGCACCCGGGCGGCGTTCTGCCGGAACAGCGCGCAGCGGATCTGCGCGCCGCTGTCCTTGAGGGTGAAGTACATATGGCCGGAGGCCGGGCGGGCGAGGTTGGAAATCTCGCCTTCCACCCAGACGCTGCGGAACACGTCCTCAAGCAGCACGCGGGCGCGGCCGTTGAGCTGGCTGACGGTGAGGACCTCGCGGTCCAGGCCGAGTCGTTCGAAAGGGTCTCTGATCATGGCGGGCATCATAAATGAGCGAAGGCCCGGTTGTCTGTGCCGGCCTCTATCGCGGGGCAAGCCCGCTCCCACGTTCTGGACTGTCCCCAAGAAGCGGGACACCAATCCAATGCTTGGAGGCAGTCCATTTTTCGTCGGTAGGTGCGTGGGAGCGGGCTTGCCCCGCGATGAGGCCTTCAGCCTTGCATGATCGCCACGAACTGGCGCACCAGTTCCCCGGCATCCCGCCGGCAAGCCAGCGCCACGGTACTTTGGCATGCCTCGTCCAGCGGCACGAAATGCACCGCCGGCGGGGCAATCTCGCGCATGCTCGCCGGCAACAACGCCACGCCGAACCCGGCCTGGATCAGTTGCAGTTGTGTGGTCTTGCGCGATACCACCTGTGCTGCCTGCGGAAAGAACCCCGCATTCATGCACAGCGACGCCGACAGGTAGCTCAGGCCGCCGCGCTGGCGATGGGGGATGGAAATGAAGCGTTCCTCGCGCAGTTGGTCCAGTCGAACACTGCTTGCCGTGGCCATTGGGTGGCCCGCCGCCACTGCCAGCAGCAGGGGTTCGTCGAACAGCGCATGCAGCTCCACACCTTCATGCTGGCGTAGCACCGGCAGGCGCAACAGGCCGATCTCCAGGCGGCCTTCGGCGATGTCCTCCAGTTGCGCCTCCGACGATTGCTGAGCGATCTCCAGGGAAACGCCGGGGTTGTCCTTGAGGTAGCCGCCTAGGCGCTGCAGCAAATGGCCGGTCAGCGGCACGGTGCTGGAGTGGTTCAGCCGCAGGCTGCCGCGCAGGCCCTGGCCGATTTCCCGGGCCAGGCGCTCGGCCTTGTCCAGGTCGGCCAGCAGATGGCGGGCGCGCTCGAGAAAGGCCTGACCGGCCACGGTCAGGCGTGGCAGGCGCGCAGTGCGTTCGAACAGGATGGTGCCCAGCTGAAGCTCAAGCTCCTTGATCTGCCGGCTGAGGGCCGACTGGGCAATGTACAACCGCTCGGCGGCGGCGCTGAAGCTGCCGGCCTCGGCGATTTCGACGAAGTAACGCAGTTGGCGGATAGAAGTCATGTCATGCCTTTTCGAGATGGCTTGCGGCGAAAAGACATATTAGTCGGCATGGCTTGTGGCTGGCTAATCTTCAGTGGACTTCCAAGGAACTGCCGCGATGCTCGCTCAATTGTCGTTTTCCACGTCCGACTGGCTGCCCATCCTGCTGGGAGTGGGGGTGGCCTATATCGTCTTCGGTATTGCCGGTTTCGGCACCGCGCTGGTCGCCGGCCCCGTGCTGATCCATTTCATGCCGTTGTCACGGATCATTCCGCTGCTGGTGCTGCTGGATTTCGTCGCCGCCTTCGGCAACCTGCTGCCGTCGCGGCGCGATGTGGTGCGCGGCGAGTTGCTGCGCCTGCTGCCGTTCATGGCCGTGGGTTGCACCCTGGGCGTGGTGTTTCTGCTGCGGCTCAAGTCCGATCTGCTGCTGTTGCTGATGGGCATCTTCGTGACCGCCTATGCGGTCTATGGCCTGGCGGTCAAGGTGCGCCCGGCTAACCTGTCGGGCGCCTGGGCGGTGCCCATGGGCACGGTGGGCGGATTGTTCGGCGCCTTGTTCGGCAGTGGTGGATTCCTCTACGCGATCTACCTCAGCGCCCGCCTGGAGGCCAAGGAACAGGTGCGTGCGACGCAGGTCGCCCTGATCAGTTGCAGCACGGTGGTGCGCCTGTCGCTGTTCCTGATCGCCGGGGTGTATGCCGATAGCAGCTTGCTGCTGCTCGCCGCCTGCCTGCTGCCGGTGATGTTCGTCGGCACCTGGCTGGGGCGGCGACTGACCTTGAAACTGTCCCGCGAGGCCTTCATCCGCCTGGTCACCTGGTTGGTCCTGGCCAGCGGCCTGGCGTTGATCGGCCGCTACCTGAGCGCCTGAGCAGGCGCTAGAATTGCGCCATTACCGCAGTCCCCAGGCCCGCCGCACGCATGAATACCCAGAGCATCATCGTCCCCAAACTGTCCACCGTGCCCGTCCATGAGGCCCGCGCCCGCGCCATCCTGCGCTGGCTGGTGCGCGAAAAAATCGTCGAGGAACAGTTGAGCACCTGTGGGCGCACCGGCAACCGCATGGGCCATGCCCTGGCGGAGGGGGCGCGCAAGGTGGCCCTGCATCCCGAGAGGTTGCCGTTCGGCGAGCAGGTCAACGGCCTGGAAGTGATGCTCAAACGCTGCATCTACACCCCCACCGACGGTTTTCTCGAAGAAGCCGGTTGCCCGGAGTGCCGGCGCGAGGTCGGCGAGCCGCTGTTCGAGAGCCTGGAGGAGTGGATGCCGGGGGTGAGCGATAACTTCACCTGCCCGCTGTGCGGCTTCGAAGACGACATCAATGGCTTTCTCTATTTGCAGCCGTGTGCCTTTTCCAACCTGGGGTTCATCTTCAATAACTGGGGCGAGGCCGGGTTTACCCAGGCCTTCCTCGACAGCTTCGCCGACTGGCTGGACCAGCCGGTGGCGGTGGTGCAGGTAAAACTGCCGCAAGGCTGACCGAAGGCCCTTATTTTGCATTGAGCGGCGCGCCATGGATGGGTATAATGGCGCGCTTCCATTTTTCCCTCCCGGGAGCCCCCGCGATGCTGCGTATCAGCCAAGAAGCCCTGACCTTCGACGATATCCTCCTTGTACCTGGCTACTCCGAGGTACTGCCCAATGAAGTCAGTCTCAAGACCCGTTTGACTCGTGGCATCGAGCTGAACATTCCCCTGGTCTCCGCCGCCATGGATACCGTGACCGAAGCGCGCCTGGCCATTGCCATGGCCCAGGAAGGCGGCATCGGCATCATCCACAAGAACATGACCATCGAGCAGCAGGCCGGCGAAGTACGCAAGGTCAAGAAGTTCGAGGCTGGCGTGGTCAAGGACCCGATCACCATCGACGCCGACGCCACCGTGCGCGACCTGTTCGACCTGACCCGCCTGAACAACATCTCCGGTGTTCCGGTGCTGGAAAACGGTGACCTGGTCGGCATCGTCACCTCCCGCGACGTGCGCTTCGAAACCCGCCTGGACGCCAAGGTCCGCGACGTGATGACCCCCAAAGAGCGTCTGGTCACCGTCCGCGAAGGCGCCGACAAGAACGAAGTCCGCGAGCTGCTGCACAAGCACCGCCTGGAAAAAGTCCTGATCGTCGACGACAAGTTCGCCCTCAAGGGCATGATGACCGTCAAGGACATCGAGAAGGCCAAGGCCTACCCGCTGGCCAGCAAGGACGACCAGGGTCGCCTGCGCGTCGGCGCCGCGGTCGGCACCGGCAAGGACACCGGCGAGCGTGTTGCCGCCCTGGTAGCCGCCGGCGTTGACGTGGTTGTCGTCGACACCGCCCACGGTCACTCCAAAGGCGTGATCGACCGCGTGCGTTGGGTGAAAGAAACCTACCCGCAAGTGCAGGTGATCGGCGGCAACATCGCTACCGGCGCCGCCGCCAAGGCCCTGGCAGAAGCCGGCGCCGACGCGGTCAAGGTCGGTATCGGCCCAGGCTCGATCTGCACCACCCGTATCGTCGCCGGTGTCGGCGTGCCGCAGATCAGCGCCATCGCCAACGTCGCCGCCGCACTGGAAGGCACTGGCGTGCCACTGATCGCCGACGGCGGCATCCGTTTCTCGGGTGACCTGTCCAAGGCCATCGTCGCCGGTGCGTCCTGCGTGATGATGGGCTCGATGTTCGCCGGTACCGAAGAAGCGCCGGGCGAAGTCGAACTGTTCCAGGGCCGTTCCTACAAGGCCTACCGTGGCATGGGCTCGCTGGGTGCCATGGCACAGGCGCAAGGCTCGTCCGACCGTTACTTCCAGGACTCCTCGGCCGGCGCCGAGAAGCTGGTGCCGGAAGGTATCGAAGGTCGCGTGCCGTACAAGGGCGCCCTGGCCGCGATCATCCACCAGCTGATGGGCGGCCTGCGTTCGTCCATGGGCTACACCGGCAGCGCGACCATCGAAGAGATGCGTACCAAGCCGGAGTTCGTGCGCATCACCGGTGCCGGCATGGCCGAGTCCCACGTGCATGACGTGCAGATCACCAAGGAAGCCCCTAACTACCGCGTAGGCTAAGGCTTCCAGCAATTACCGAACGGGGCTGTCATACACAGCCCCGCGTCGTTTCCGATTTCCACTGACGAGATTGAGTCATGGCCCTCGACATTCACGCTCACCGTATCCTGATCCTCGATTTCGGTTCCCAGTACACCCAGCTGATCGCCCGCCGCGTGCGCGAGATCGGTGTGTATTGCGAGCTGCACCCGTTCGACATGGACGATGAAGCGATCCGCGAATTCAACCCGCGCGGCATCATCCTGGCCGGTGGCCCCGAGTCGGTCCACGAAGCCAACAGCCCACGCGCGCCGCAGGCCGTGTTCGACCTGAAAGTACCCGTGCTGGGCATCTGCTACGGCATGCAGACCATGGCCGAGCAGATGGGCGGCAAGGTCGAAGGTTCCGACCTGCGCGAGTTCGGTTACGCCCGCGTCGACGTGGTCGGCAAGAGCCGCCTGCTCGACGGCATCGAAGACCATGTCGACGATGACGGCGTGCTGGGCCTGGACGTGTGGATGAGCCACGGCGACAAGGTCACCCAGATGCCAGGCAACTTCAGCGTGCTGGCCAGCACTCCGAGCTGCCCGATCGCCGGCATGTACGACGATGCCCTGGGCTACTACGGCGTGCAGTTCCACCCGGAAGTGACCCACACCAAGCAAGGCGGTCGCATCCTGTCGCGCTTCGTCCAGGACATCTGCGGCTGTGAAGCGCTGTGGACTGCCTCGAACATCGTCGAGGACGCCATCGCCCAGGTCCGTGCACAGGTCGGTTCGGCCAACGTCCTGCTGGGCCTGTCCGGCGGCGTCGACAGCTCGGTTGTTGCCGCGCTGCTGCACCGCGCCATCGGCGACCAGCTGACCTGCGTGTTCGTCGACAACGGCCTGCTGCGCCTGCACGAAGGCGACCAGGTGATGGCCATGTTCAAGGAGAACATGGGCGTCAAGGTGATCCGCGCCGATGCCGAGAAGCAGTTCCTCGACAACCTGGAAGGCGAAGCGGACCCTGAGAAGAAGCGCAAGATCATCGGCCGCACCTTCATCGACGTGTTCGATGCCGAGGCCAGCAAGCTGGAGAACATCCAGTTCCTCGCCCAGGGCACCATCTACCCCGACGTGATCGAGTCGGCCGGCGCCAAGAGCGGCAAGGCCCACGTGATCAAGTCGCACCACAACGTCGGCGGCCTGCCGGAGGAAATGAACCTCAAGCTGGTCGAGCCACTGCGTGAGCTGTTCAAGGACGAAGTACGCAAGATTGGCCTCGAGCTGGGCCTGCCGTACGACATGGTCTACCGCCACCCGTTCCCGGGCCCAGGCCTGGGCGTGCGCATCCTCGGTGAAGTGAAGAAGGAATACGCCGACATCCTGCGTCGCGCCGACCACATCTTCATCGAAGAACTGCGCAAGGCCGACTGGTACCACAAGACCAGCCAGGCCTTCGTGGTGTTCCAGCCGGTCAAGTCTGTCGGCGTCGTCGGCGACGGCCGTCGCTACGCCTGGGTCGTGGCCCTGCGTGCCGTCGAGACCGTGGACTTCATGACCGCGCGCTGGGCGCACCTGCCGTACGAGCTGCTGGAAACCGTCAGCGGCCGTATCATCAACGAAATCGACGGTATCTCCCGCGTCACCTACGACGTGTCGAGCAAGCCGCCGGCCACTATCGAGTGGGAATGAGTTGAGCCACAAGGGCGCCGCAAGGCGCCCTTGTCGTATCTGGGGGGAGGCTCAGGTCTCGCGCTGGTGAGCGGGAAGGCGTGTAGGGCTTGCTCGCGAAGCAGGCCAGCGACTCCTGCAGGTGTACCGCCCCATCGCTTCGGCAACGAACAGCCCTGCGACAAGACTTCACTTAATATTTCGCAAATGCAGGTGTATCGTATTCGCCCTTCATCGCCAGCCCTGCTGGCAGCTTGATCGCGCAGAAACGAGGTACCCGCACCGATGTCCTTTACCCGTCGACAAATGCTCAAGGGCCTGACCGGCCTTGTGGTGGTAGGCCTGGGCGCCGGTGGCGCGGCGCGTTACTGGCTGGGCAAGGTCGAGGACGACAACGCCGGGCACGACTACGAGCTGATCGCCGCACCGCTGGACGTCGAGCTGGTGCCGGGGTTCAAGACCGAGGCCTGGGCCTTCGGCCCGTCGGCGCCGGGGACCGAGCTGCGGGTGCGCCAGGGTACGTGGCTGCGGGTGCGCTTCATCAACCACTTGCCGGTGGAAACCACCATTCACTGGCATGGCATCCGCCTGCCGCTGGAAATGGACGGCGTGCCGTACGTGTCGCAGTTGCCGGTCAAGCCCGGTGAATATTTCGACTACAAGTTCCGTGTGCCGGATGCCGGCAGTTACTGGTACCACCCCCATGTAAGCAGCTCCGAGGAACTGGGGCGCGGGCTGGTTGGCCCACTGATCGTCGAAGAGCGCGAGCCGACCGGTTTCAAGCACGAACGCACGCTGAGCCTGAAGAACTGGCACGTGGACGAGCAGGGCGCCTGGCTGCCGTTCAGCATCCCCCGCGAGGCGGCGCGCAACGGCACGGCCGGGCGGCTGATCACTATCAATGGCCAGGCCGAGTCGGTTACGGAGCTGCCGGCCGGGCAGGTGGTGCGGGTGCGTCTGTTGAACCTGGACAACACCTGGACCTATCGCTTGAACCTCAAGGGCAACTGCGAGGCGATGATCTACGCCCTCGATGGCAACCCGGTGACCCCGCGTCCGCTGGACGACGAGTACTGGCTTGGGCCGGGCATGCGCATCTGCCTGGCGATCCGCATCCCCGAGGCGGGCGAGGAAGTCTCTTTACGAGACGGCTTCGTGCGCCTGGGCACCTTGCGCTCGGTGGCCAGCAGCGATACTCCCGGCGACTGGCCCAAGGCGCTGCCGCCGAACCCGGTTGCCGAGCCGGACCTGGAGAATGCCGAGAAGCTCAACTTCAATTTCGAATGGGTCGGCAAGGTTTCGGTGAATACCGAGAACGGCAAGCCGCCGAGTCTGTGGCAGATCAACGGCCAGGCCTGGGACATCACCGACAAAACCTGTGCCGACCGGCCCATCGCTACGCTGCAGAAGGGCAAGAGCTATATCCTCGAGCTGAAGAACATGACCCAGTACCAGCACCCGATCCACCTGCACGGCATGAGTTTCAAGGTGATCGCCTCCAATCGGCGCAAGATCGTCGAGCCGTGGTTCACCGATACCTACCTGCTGGGCAAGAACGAGCGGGCGCAGGTGGCGCTGGTGGCGGATAACCCGGGCACCTGGATGTTCCACTGCCATGTCATCGACCACATGGAAACCGGCCTGATGGCCGCGATAGCGGTGGTCTGATGCGTCCGCAGATTATCGATCGCAGCCGCGATCAGGAATTCATGCGCCTGGCCCTCGAACTGGCGGCCCAGGGCGCGGCCCTGGGCGAGGTGCCGGTGGGCGCGGTGCTGGTGCAGCACGGCCAGGTGCTCGGCCAGGGCTTCAACCGGCCGATCCTCGACAGCGACCCCAGCGCCCACGCCGAGATGGTGGCGATCCGCGCTGCGGCCAAGTCCGCCAGCAACTACCGCCTGCCGGGCAGCACCCTGTACGTGACGCTGGAACCGTGCAGCATGTGCGCGGGGCTGATCGTCCATTCGCGGGTGGCGCGGGTGGTGTATGGGGCGCTGGAGCCCAAGGCGGGGATCGTGCAGAGCCAGGGGCAGTTCTTCACCCAGGGTTTTCTCAACCATCGGGTGATGTACGAGGGGGGAGTGCTGGCCGAGGAATGTGGCGCGATCCTCAGCGAGTTTTTCAAGGCTCGGCGGGCCAAGGGCTAACCCGCGCCGGCCTCATCGCTGGCAAGCCAGCTCCCACAGGATGGTGCTCGGCTTTAGAAGGGCGATTGGGGGGGGCTGGCTTGCCGGTGAAGTGGCCTTGAAGACTCACATCGGCGCCGCTTGCTCCGCTGGCTTGTCCTTGTTCACCGCAGGCACATGCAGGTTGCCCTCGGCCACCTGGCCTTCGAGCTGCGGCTGCGTGACCCAGGTGAGGATGTCGTAGTAGCGGCGGATGTTGGCGACGAAATGCACCGGCTCGCCGCCCCGGGCATAACCGTACTTGGTCTTGCTGTACCACTGCTTCTGCGACAGGCGCGGCAGCATCTTCTTCACGTCCAGCCACTTGTTCGGGTTCAGGCCTTCGCGCCTGGCCAGGGTGCGGGCGTCTTCGAGGTGGCCGCTGCCGACGTTGTAGGCCGCCAGGGCGAACCAGGTGCGGTCCGGCTCCTTGATGCTGTCGTCGAGCTGGTCCTTGACCAGCATGAAGTACTTGGCGCCGCCCTGGATGCTCTGCCGGGGGTCCAGGCGGTTGGACACGCCCATGGCCTGGGCGGTGCGCTGGGTCAGCATCATCAGGCCGCGCACACCGGTCTTGGAGGTGACTTCCGGCTGCCACATCGATTCCTGGTAGCCGATCGCCGCCAGCAGCCGCCAGTCCACCTGTTCGACCTTGGAGCTGGTCTTGAAGTGTTTCTCGTACTTGGGCAGGCGTTGCTGCAGGTGCTGGGCGAAGGTGTAGGCACCGACGTAGCCCAACACATCGACATGGCCGTAGTAGCGGTCCTTCAGGCGTTGAAGCGTGCCGTTCTTCTGCGACTTGTCGAGAAATTCGTTGATCTCGTTGAGCAGGCTGTTGTCTTCGCCAGCGGCCACCGCCCAGCGCTGGTCACGGGTGTCGCCCAGGTCGAAGGCCACGCGCACGTTGGGGAAGTAGACCTGGTTCATGGCCAGCTCGTTGGAGTCGACCAGGGTCAGGTCGATCTGGCCTTCGTCGACCATGCGCAGCAGGTCGACCACTTCGACGGCGTCGGATTCTTCGTATTCCAGCCCCGGATTCTGCTTTTTCAGCTCGGCCAGCTGGTCGGCGTGGCTGCTGCCCTTGAGCACCATGATCTTCTTGCCCACCAAGCCCTTGGCATTGGTCGGGCGCGAGCGGCCGTTGCGGTAGATGACTTGCGGGGTCACCTCGAGATATGGGTGGGAGAACTTCGCCTGGCTGGCGCGGCGGTCGCTGCTGACCAGGCCGGCGGCGGCCAGTACCGGGCCGGAGGGCTTGCCCAACTGGTCGAACAATTGGTCGAGGTTGTCGGCGGTCTCGATCTCGAGCTTCACCCCCAGGTCATCGGCGAAGCGCTTGACCAGTTCGTACTCGAAACCGGTTTCGCCGTTGCGGTCCTGGAAGTAGGTGGCCGGGCTGTTGCGGGTAATCACGCGCAATACGCCATCCTCCTTGACGCGCTCGAGGGTGCTGGGTTTTTCAACGCAGGCACCGAGCATCAGGAAGAGTCCGGTTGCGAAGAGCCATTTGGCGCAACGCTGGCGCAAAGCAGTGTGGGCGAACATAGGGTGCAGTATACGCAAAGGACTGCCGGCGCCATATCTCGACAATGGTTGGCAGGTCTGCTAGCTGATACGAGCCGCAAGCCATAAGCCTCAAGCTGCAAGCAAAAGCAGGCGGCGCGCGGCTGGCTTTTTCTTGCAGCTTGAGGCTTACAGCTTGCAGCTGCTTTTTTGACCCCGGAGTCCGGTTCCACCGCCCGGCAGCATTGGCTTAGAGCGGGTGCCGAAAGCCTGCGAATTAGGCTAGAATGCACGGCCTCTAAGCACACCCCTTCCTGAGGCTGTCCCGACGATGTTGATCCTGCGCGGCGCTCCTGCCCTTTCTGCCTTTCGCCACGGTAAATTACTCGAGCAACTGAGCCAGAAAGTCCCCGCTGTTACTGGTTTGTATGCCGAATTCGCCCACTTCGCCGACGTCGACGGCGAGCTGACCGCCGACCAGCAGCAGGTGCTGGGCCGTCTGCTCAAGTACGGCCCGAGCGTGCCGGTACAGGAGCCGACCGGCCGCCTGTTCCTGGTCGTGCCGCGCCTGGGCACCATCTCGCCCTGGGCATCCAAGGCCAGCGACATCGCCCACAACTGCGGCCTGCAGTCGATCCAGCGCCTGGAGCGCGGTATCGCCTACTACGTCGCCGGTAACATCAATGACGCCGACGCCCAGGCCATCGCCGCCGAGCTGCACGACCGCATGACCCAGCGCGTGCTGGGCAAGCTGGAAGACGCCGCCGACCTGTTCAGCCACGCCCAGCCCAAGCCGATGACCTCGGTCGACATCCTGGCCGGTGGCCGCGCCGCCCTGGCCCAGGCCAACATCGACCTGGGCCTGGCCCTGGCCGAAGACGAGATCGACTACCTGGTCGCCGCCTTCCAGGGCCTTGCGCGCAACCCGAACGACATCGAACTGATGATGTTCGCCCAGGCCAACTCCGAGCACTGCCGCCACAAGATCTTCAACGCCAGCTGGGACATCGACGGCCAGGCGCAAGAGAAGAGCCTGTTCGGCATGATCAAGAACACCTACCAGATGCATAACGAAGGCGTGCTGTCGGCCTACAAGGACAACGCCTCGGTGATCGTCGGTTCGGTGGCCGGGCGCTTCTTCCCGAACCCTGAGACCCGTCAGTACGGCGCGGTACAGGAGCCGGTGCACATCCTGATGAAGGTCGAGACGCACAACCACCCGACCGCCATCGCTCCGTTCTCCGGCGCCTCCACCGGCTCTGGCGGCGAAATCCGCGACGAAGGCGCCACCGGCCGTGGTGCCAAGCCCAAGGCCGGCCTGACCGGTTTCACCGTCTCCAACCTGCGCATCCCCGGTTTCGAGCAGCCTTGGGAAAAGCCGTACGGCAAGCCCGAGCGCATCGTCGACGCCCTCGACATCATGATCGAAGGCCCGCTGGGCGGCGCCGCGTTCAACAACGAATTCGGTCGCCCGGCCCTGACCGGCTATTTCCGTACCTTCGAGCAGGGCATCAACACCCCGCACGGCGAAGAGGTGCGCGGCTACCACAAGCCGATCATGCTGGCCGGCGGCATGGGCAACATCCGTGAAGACCACGTGCAGAAGGGCGAGATCACCGTCGGCGCCAAGCTGATCGTGCTTGGCGGCCCGGCCATGCTGATCGGCCTGGGTGGCGGCGCCGCTTCGTCGGTTGCCACCGGCGCCAGCTCCGCCGACCTGGACTTCGCCTCGGTGCAGCGCGAGAACCCGGAAATGGAGCGTCGTTGCCAGGAGGTCATCGACCGCTGCTGGCAGCTGGGTGACAAGAACCCCATCGCCTTTATCCACGACGTCGGCGCTGGTGGCATTTCCAACGCCTTCCCCGAGCTGGTCAACGACGGTGGCCGTGGTGGTCGCTTCGAGCTGCGCAACGTGCCCAACGACGAGCCGGGCATGGCCCCGCACGAAATCTGGTCCAACGAATCGCAGGAGCGCTACGTGCTGGCGGTCAGCGCCGAGGACTTCGAGCGCTTCCAGGCCATCTGCGAGCGCGAGCGTTGCCCGTTCGCGGTGGTCGGCGAGGCCACCGAAGAGCCGCACCTGACCGTCACCGACAGCCACTTCGACAACACCCCGGTGGACATGCCGCTGGACGTGCTGCTGGGCAAGCCGCCGCGCATGCACCGTTCGGTCACTCGCGAAGCGGAGCTGGGCGATGAGTTCGACCCGAGCACGCTGGACCTGACCGACTCGGTCGAGCGCGTGCTGCGTCACCCGGCCGTGGCCAGCAAGAGCTTCCTGATCACCATCGGCGACCGCACCATCACCGGCCTCGTGGCCCGCGACCAGATGGTCGGCCCGTGGCAGGTACCGGTGGCCGACTGCGCCGTCACCGCCACCAGCTTCGACGTCTACACCGGCGAAGCCATGGCCATGGGCGAGCGTACCCCGCTGGCCCTGCTCGATGCCCCGGCGTCCGGGCGCATGGCAATTGGCGAAACCCTCACCAACCTGGCTGCCTCGCGCATCGAGAAGCTGTCCGACATCAAACTGTCGGCCAACTGGATGTCCGCCGCCGGCCACCCGGGCGAAGACGCCCGCCTGTACGACACCGTCAAGGCCGTCGGCATGGAGCTGTGCCCGGAACTGGGCATCACCATCCCGGTCGGTAAAGACTCGATGTCGATGAAGACCCAGTGGAGCGAAGCGGGCGAGCAGAAGAGCGTTACCTCGCCGATGTCGCTGATCATCACCGGCTTCGCCCCGGTCACCGATATCCGCAAGACCCTGACCCCGCAGCTGCGCATGGACAAGGGCGAGACCGACCTGATCCTGATCGACCTGGGCCGTGGCAAGAACCGCATGGGCGCCTCGATCCTGGCGCAGACCCACGGCAAGCTGGCTGCCCAGGCGCCGGACGTCGACGACGCCGAGGACCTCAAGGCGTTCTTCGCGGTGATCCAGGGCCTGAACGAAGACGGCCACCTGCTGGCCTACCACGACCGTTCCGACGGTGGCCTGCTGACCACCGTGCTGGAGATGGCCTTCGCCGGCCACTGCGGCCTGGATGTGGAGCTGGGCACCCTGACCAGCAAGCGCGAGAAAGTCGCGGCCATCCTCTTCAACGAAGAACTGGGCGCGGTGATCCAGGTCCGTCAGGACGCCACGCCGGATGTGCTGGCGCAGTTCAGCGCCGCAGGCCTGGGCGAGGATTGCGTCGCGGTGATCGGCCAGCCGATCAACAACGGTGAAGTGCTGATCAAGTTCGAAGGCGAAGAGCTGTTCAAGGGCGACCGTCGCCTGCTGCAGCGCCAGTGGGCCGAGACCAGCTACCAGGTTCAGCGCCTGCGCGACAACGCCGACTGCGCCGACCAGGAGTTCGACGCGCTGCTCGAGGAAGACAACCCAGGCCTCTCGGTCAAGCTCGGCTATGACGTCAACGAAGACATCGCCGCCCCGTACATCAAGAAAGGCGTGCGCCCGCAAGTGGCGATCCTGCGCGAGCAGGGCGTCAACGGCCAGGTCGAGATGGCCGCGGCCTTCGACCGCGCCGGCTTCGCCGCCGTCGACGTGCACATGAGCGACATCCTGTCGGGTCGTGTCGATTTCGAAGCGTTCAAGGGCCTGGTGGCCTGCGGCGGCTTCTCCTACGGCGACGTGCTCGGTGCCGGTGAGGGTTGGGCCAAGTCGGCGCTGTTCAACGCCCGTGCCCGCGATGCCTTCCAGGCCTTCTTCGAGCGTACCGACAGCTTCGCCCTGGGCGTGTGCAACGGTTGCCAGATGATGTCCAACCTGCACGAGCTGATCCCGGGCACCGAGTACTGGCCGCACTTCGTGCGCAACCGCTCGGAGCAGTTCGAAGCCCGTGTGGCCATGGTCGAGGTGCAGAAGTCCAACTCGATCTTCCTGCAGGGCATGGCCGGTTCGCGCATGCCGATCGCCATCGCCCACGGTGAAGGCCATGCCGAGTTCGCCAACGAAGAGGCACTGCTGGAAGCCGACCTGTCCGGTTGCGTGGCCCTGCGCTACGTCGACAACCACGGCAAGGTCACCGAAGCCTACCCGGCCAACCCGAACGGCTCGCCGCGCGGGATCACCGGCCTGACCAGCCGCGACGGCCGCGTGACCATCATGATGCCGCACCCGGAGCGTATGTTCCGCGCCGTGCAGAACTCCTGGCGCCCGGATGAGTGGCAGGAAGACGCAGCCCTGATGCGCATGTTCCGCAATGCACGTGTGTGGGTGAACTAAGGCGTGTACAAGCTCGCCTTCTTCGTCCCCGACAGCCATGTCGAAGTGGTCAAGGCCGCCGTGTTCGCCGCTGGAGGCGGGCGCATTGGCGACTATGACCACTGCGCCTGGCAGACCCTCGGCCAGGGCCAGTTCCGCCCGTTGCACGGCAGCCAGCCGTACCTCGGGCAGACCGGTCAGGTCGAGGTGGTCGAGGAGTGGAAGGTGGAGCTGGTGGTGGCTGATGCGCTGATCGCCCAGGTGGTCGCTGCGCTCAAGCAGAGCCACCCGTATGAAACACCTGCCTATGAGGTCTGGCCGCTGGCCGATTTCTAGGAAAACGTTGAATGACATCGCGGGGCAAGTCGCATCGGCGCACCGCCGCTCTCACGAAGCAAATTCGTGGGAGCGGCGGTGCGCCGATGCGACTTGCCCCGCGATGCTTTTCAGCCTTGCAAGGCGGCGCCCAGCGCAGGCGCCTTGCCACCTACCAGCAGATGCCACACGCCACCCGCCTGCGGACTCACTCCCAGGCATCCCAAGGCGGCCAGGTGATCCTGTGCCACCTTGCTCTCATCCCTGACTTGCACCCGCACCCGGCTCGAGGCCACGCACCGCGCTTCCAGCAGATTGTCGCGCCCGCCCAGGGCCTGCAGCCATTCATCCACGACGACCGCCTCGGTGACCACGGCGGTCTTCTCGGCCACCGGTGCCGTCACCCGCGCATGGGGTAGCTCACCACGGATCTCATCGGCCAGCGCATCAGCCATCGGCCCCACCACCACTTGGAGGCTGCCGCCGCTGCCAGGCCGTACCACCGCCATGGCGCCGAGGGCTTTCAAGGCCTGGTCCTGGGCCAGGCCGCGATCGGCCAGTACCAGGCGCAGGCGCGTGGTGCAGGCGTCCACCCCTTGCAGGTTGGCGGCGCCGCCCAGTGCGTCGATATAGCGCCGGGCCCTGGGCACCTCCACGCCGGCCGCCGCTTCGTTGCCGGGTTGCTCCTCGCGCCCTGGTGTCTTGAGGTCGAAGCGGCGGATACAGAAGTCGAACACGAAGTAGTAGACCACCGCATACAGCAGGCCTACAGGGAACACCAGCCAACCGTTGCTGGAGCGCCCCCAGCCCAGGGCCATGTCGATGGCGCCGCCGGAGAAGGTGAAGCCCAGGCGGATGCCCAGCAGGTCGCAGACCGCCATGGACACTCCGGTGAGCAGCGCGTGGATCAGGTACAGCAGCGGCGCGAGGAACATGAAGGCGAACTCGATCGGCTCGGTCACCCCGGTCAGCGCCGAGGTCAGTGCCATCGACAACAGCACGCCACCGATCAGCTTGCGCCGGGCTGGCAGGGCGTGGCGGTACATGGCCAGGCACGCGGCGGGCAGGCCGAAGATCATCACCGGGAACATGCCGGCCATGAACTGCCCGGCGTTCGGGTCACCGGCGAAGAAGCGCGCCAGGTCGCCGGTCACCACCTGGCCGCTGGCCGCCTGGAAGCTGCCGAAGACGAACCACACCAGGTTGTTGAGGATGTGGTGCAGGCCGGTGATGATCAGCAGGCGGTTGAGCACACCGAAGAAGAACGCGCCGATGCTGCCGCTCTCCAGCATCAGTTGGCCAAGGTCGTTGATGCCATGCTGGATCGGTGGCCAGATCAGTCCGAACAGCAGCCCGAGGAACACCGCCGACACCCCGGTGGCAATCGGCACGAAGCGCCGGCCGCCGAAGAACGCCAGGTAGTCCGGCAGCTGGATGTCCTTGAAGCGGTTGTACAGGCCACCGCCGAGCAGACCGCAGATGATTCCGGCGAGCATGCCCATGTCGATCTTCGCATCGATCACCTTCAGCGTCGCCACCAGCACCAGGTAGCCGATGGCCCCGGCCAGGCCGGCGGTGCCGTTGTTGTCGCGGGCGAAGCCCACGGCGATGCCGACGGCGAAGATCAGCGCCAGGTTGGCGAAGATCGCTTGCCCTGCGTCATGCACCAGGGCGATGTCGAGCAGGTCGGTGTCGCCCAGGCGCAGCAACAGGCCGGCGATGGGCAGGATGGCGATGGGCAGCATCAAGGCGCGGCCGAGCCGTTGCAGGCCCTGGATGAAGTGCTGGTACATGGTGCGCTCCGATTATTGTTGTAGGGCCGCGGCGGCGGCCGGTTGGGCGTGGGACTGGGCGGTGAAGTCGCGGCAGGCCTGGCGCACCGCGGCGGCGTTGGACAAGCCCAGCAGGCCTTGGCTGAAGCGGCGGCAGGCGGTGGCATCGAGCTGGCGCACCTGCGCCTTGATCTCGCCGATCTGCGGCGCGCTGACCGACAGCTCGGCCACCCCAAGCCCGACCAGCACCGGCGTGGCCAGCGGGTCGGAGGCCAGCGCGCCGCACACGCCGACCCAGCGCCCGTGCTTCGCCGCGCCCTGGCAGGTCAGCTCGATCAGGCGCAGCAAGGCGGGGTGCAAGGCATCCACCCGCGCAGCCAGGCCGGCGTGGTCGCGGTCCATGGCCAAGGTGTACTGGGACAGGTCGTTGGTGCCGATGGAGAAGAAATCGGCATGTTCGGCCAGGCGCTCGGCGAGCAGCGCCGCGGCGGGGACTTCGATCATCACCCCCAGCTCGGCGCGTTGCGCGATGCCCAGCTCGCCGGCCAGCCGGTCCAGGCGCTGGCGGATGGCGATCAGCTCGTCGACTTCGGTCACCATCGGCAGCATGATCCGGCAACGCTGTTGCGGGCTGACTTGCAGCAGCGCGCGCAACTGCTGGTCAAGCAACTCCGGGCGCACCTGGCCCAGGCGGATGCCGCGCAGGCCCAGTACCGGGTTGGCCTCGGCCGGCAGGGGCAGGTAGTCGAGCTGCTTGTCGCCGCCTACATCAATGGTACGGATGATCACCGGACGCTCGCCCATGGCATCGAGCACGGCCTGGTAGGCGCTGCGCTGCTGCGTCTCGTCCGGCGCGGTGGGGCGGTCGATGAACAGGAACTCGCTGCGCAGCAGGCCGATGCCGTCGGCGCCTTGGGCCAAGGCCTCGGCGGCCTCCTCGGCACTGGCGACATTGGCGGCGACCTCGATCACTTGGCCATCACGGGTGCGGGCGCTCTGCTGGGCGGTGGCCTGCTGGCGCTGGCGGGTTTCGCGGCGCTGTTGCACATGACGCTGCACCTCGGCCAGGCGCTGCGCATCAGCCTCGGTTTCCAGGCGGCCCTGGTCGGCGTCCAGCACCAGCGGCGTGCCGGCGGGCAACTCCAGCAGCGCTTCGCCGACGGCCACCAGGCACGGCAGGCCGCGGGCGCGGGCAAGGATGGCGACGTGCGAGGTGGCGCCGCCGGCGGCCATGCACAGCCCGGCGACCTCATGGCGGGCCAGTAGCAGCAGGTCGGAGGGCGTCAGTTCATGGGCGACGACAATGGCCGAGGGCGGCAGGCGCAGTTGCCGGGTTTCACCAAGCAAGGCCCGCAGAACACGCTGCTGCAGGTCGTACAGGTCGTTGGCGCGCTCGGCCAGCAATGGGTTGCCCAGGCTGCGCAGGATCTGGCACTGGGTATCGATGGCACGGCTCCAGGCATGGCTGGCGGCGACGCCGTTGGCGATATGCTGGCGGGCGTCGCCGAGCAGGGCCGGATCGTCGAGCAAGGCCAGGTGGGCCTCGAGGATCGCGGCCGCGTCCTCCTGGCCGCGCGGCAGGTGACGCCAGTCGCGGTCGATGGCATGGCGCACTTCGGCCAAGGCCGTGTTCAACGCCTGGTGCTGTGCGGCGGGGTCGTTGTCGCCGTTGTCGGGCGGCAGGCTGACCCCGTCCAGCCGGGCCAGTGGCCCTTGGGCCAAGCCGGGGGCGGCGCAGACACCGGTTAGCATGCCGGGCCCGGCAGCGGGCTTGGGCATGGCGGTGCCGGTCGGCGCGTGCGTGGCATGGCGCTCACCGACCGAGGCCGTCTGCACGGCGGCGATCAACGCCTGCAGTGCGACCTGGCTGTCCGGCCCGGTGCAGATCAGTTCGACTTCGGCACCTTCGCCAACACCCAGGCCCATGACCGCCACCAGGCTGTCGAGGTCGGCCTCGCGCTCGGCGAAGCGCAGCATGGCTCGGCTCTGGAAGCCTTGCGCAGTCTGGCGCAGCAAGGCGGCGGGGCGGGCGTGCAGGCCGCCGTGATGAGCGACCCGGGCATGACCGCGCGCGCTTTCATGGCTGACCGGCCGGGCATTCGCTTCACGACCCGTGGCCTCGACCTCCAGCAGCGCCGCGCCAAGTTGCGCATTACCTGCCTCCAGTCGCCTCAGGCCAAAGCCAGGGCCATTGCTGATCAGCATCACCGTAACCAGGCTGACACAGTGCTGCGCCACTTGGTCCATGTCGAAGCGCACCAGCGGCTGGCCTTGGCTGACCTGGTCGCCCAGCGCCACCAACGGCGAGAAACCACGGCCCTGCAGTTGCACGGTGTCGACACCGATATGCAGGAGGATTTCCGCGCCGTTGGTTGCGCGCAGGGTCAGCGCGTGGCCGGTGCGGGCCAGTTGCACCACCTCGCCGGCACACGGGGCGTGCAGCACGTCGTTGAGTGGGTCGATGGCGACGCCGTCACCGAGGGTGGCGCTGCTGAACACCGGGTCTGGCACTTGCTCCAGCGGCACCAGCGGCCCGGCGAGCGGGGCATGGAGGATGATCTTGTTATTGTCGGGCATGCGCTGTTCCTCGCGGCTTCACTGCGTGCAGGTCACTTTGCTCAGGTGGCGCGGCTGATCGGGGTCGAGGCCACGGGCCTCGGCCAGGGCCGCGGCCATGACGTAGAAGCTCTGGATTGCCAGCAGCGGGTCCAGGGCCGGGTGTTCGGCGCAGCTCAGGGTGAGGTCGCGCCCGGCGATATCGGCCGGCGCCGCCAGCAGCACATGAGCGCCGCGCTGGCGCATGTCGGCGGCCAGTTGCAGCAGGCCGGCCTGCTCGACGCCGCGCGGGGCGAACACCAGCAGCGGGTACTGGGCGTCGATCAGCGCCATGGGGCCGTGGCGCACCTCGGCGCTGCTGAAGGCCTCGGCCTGGATCACCGAGGTTTCCTTGAGCTTGAGCGCCGCTTCCTGGGCGATGGCAAAGCCGGCGCCACGGCCGATCACCATCAGCCGTTCGGCATCGCGCAAGGTGGCGAGGGCCGGGCTCCAGTCCTGGGCGGCGGCTTCACGCAATTGCGCGGGCAGGGCAAGGCCGGCTGCCAGCAGGGCGCGGTCCTGGCCCCAATGGGCGACCAGGCGGGCGCTGGCGCTCAGGGTGGCGACGAAGCTCTTGGTCGCCGCCACCGACAGCTCGGGGCCGGCGCCCAGCGGCAGGTGGTGCTGGCAGGCCTGCTCCAGCGGCGAGCCCTCGGCATTGACCAGCGACACGGTGGTCGCGCCGCACTGGTTCAGGCGACGCAGGCTGTCGACCAGGTCCGGGCTCTGCCCCGACTGCGAGAAGCCCAGCGCCACCTGGCCGCGCACCCGCAGCGGCGCCTGCTGCAAGGTCACCACCGACATCGGCAGCGAGGCCACTGGCAGGCCGAGTTGCTGCATGGCGACATAGGCGAAGTAACTGGCGGCGTGATCCGAACTGCCGCGGGCCACGGTCAGCGCCACTTGCGGGTCGAGCCGGCGCAGCTGTTCGCTCAGGGTTTCCAGGCGCGGGTCCAGCGCCTGGTTCTGTCGTTCGACGACATCGGCGCAGCTGCGGGCTTCTTCGAGCATCCTTGAGCTCATGCGGTTTCTCCTTCGACCATCACGGCGGTCAGGTTCAGTTGGCGATCGAGCAGCACCGCGTCGGCCCAGGCGCCTGGTTGCAGGCGGCCACGGTCTGCGATACCGAGGTAATCGGCGGGGTAGCGGGACAGGCGCGCGGAGGCCTCGGCCAGGGGCAGGCCGATCTTCACCAGGTTGCGCAGGGCCTGGTCCATGGTCAGGGTGCTGCCGGCCAGGGTGCCGTCGGGCAGGCGCACGCCGCCCAGGCACTTGGTCACGGTGTGGCTGCCCAGGCGGTATTCGCCGTCGGGCATGCCGGCGGCGGCAGTGGAGTCGGTGACGCAGTACAGGCACGGGATCGCGCGCAGGGCCACCTTGATCGCCCCGGGGTGCACGTGCAGCAGGTCGGGGATCAGCTCGGCGTAGCGGGCGTGGGCCAGGGCCGCGCCGACGATGCCCGGCTCGCGGTGGTGCAGCGGGCTCATGGCGTTGTACAGGTGGGTGAAGCTGCTGGCGCCGGCTTCCAGCGCCGCCACGCCTTCCTCGTAGCTGCCCAGGGTGTGGCCGATCTGCAGGCGGATGCCGCGCTGGCTCAAGGCCTGGATCAGCGGCAGGTGCCCGGCGATTTCCGGGGCGATGGTGATGACCTTGATCGGTGCCAGGGCCAGGTATTCCTCGACCTCGTCGAGTAGCGCCTGGTGGGCGAAGTTCGGCTGTGCGCCGAGCTTGCCGGGATTGATGTACGGGCCTTCCAGATGCACGCCGAGAATGCGCGCGCCCTGGCGCGGTTGCTTGAGGTGCGCGCCCAGTTCGCCCAGCACGCTGGCCAGTTCCTCGCGTGGTGCGGTCATGGTAGTGGCCAGCAGCGAGGTGGTGCCGAAGCGCCGATGGGTGCGGGCGATGGTGGCGAAGGCCTCACCGCCTTGCATGATGTCGCTGCCCCCGCCGCCGTGCACATGCAGGTCGATGAAACCGGGCAACAGGTAGGGCAGGTCGTTGGTCAGCGGGTCGCACGGCGTGCCCTCGATGGCCTGTATGCGGCCGTTTTCGAGGTGCAGTTGTCCGCGCACCCAGCCGTCGGGGGTGAGGATGTTGGCGATGTCCATGGGGGCTCCGGTCAGCGTCGCAGTTCGGCGACGAAGTCGTAGTAGTCGTTGCGGCAGTAGGTGTCGGTCAGCTCGATGGCGGTGTTGTCGTCGAGGTAGCCGATGCGGGTCATCAGCAGCATGGCGGTGCCGGGGGCGATGCCCACCTGGGCGGCCAGTTCGTCGCTGGCGTTGATCGCGCGGATATGTTGCAGGGCGCGGACCACCGGGCGGCCGAGTTGGTCGAGGTGCTGGTACAGCGAATCGCCGATGGCCTGCGGGTCGCCGAGCAGGCGGGCGGGCAGGGTGCTGACCTCCACCGCCATGACGATGTCGTCGGCCTTGCGCAGGCGCTTGAGGTGGGCCACCTGGTCGGTGGGCGACAGGCCGAGGCGGATCAGTTCGTCGCTGCTCGGCGTGCCGATGCTGCGCTCCAGCCACTGCGAGCTGGGCACGAAGCCTTTCATGCGCAGCATTTCGCTGAAGCTCGACAGGCGTGACAGGGGTTGTTCGAGGCGTGGCGTGATGAAGGTACCGGAGCCCTGGATGCGCTGGATCAGGCCTTGTTCGAGCAGGACTTCCAGGGCCTTGCGCGCGGTGACCCGGGAGATGTCCAGGGTTTCGCTGAGGGTGCGCTCCGAGGGCAGGGCCTGGTCGGCGGTCCACTGGCCGGCATGGATGGCCTGCTCCAGGTTGCGTGCCAGCTGCAGGTAGAGCGGGGTGGCGCTGGTGTCGTCGGGGCGCAGGGCGGTTAGAGGACGCATGGGCGGTGTCCGGTATTGTTGTGGGATGAAAATTAATACCACTTTAATACCAGGTCAATACCACTGGTCTGGATTGGTGTACCTGATCAGATGGCTGGGGCCGCTTCACGACCCTTTCGTCGCGGTTCGTCGCCACGACAAGCCGGCTGTCCCAGAGTCAACCCCAGCTTGCTTTTTGTGGGAGCCGGCTTGCCGGCGAAAGGGCTGCTTAGCAGCCCCAGCGTCCTGTCAGATATTTCCGAACCTGAAACCAAATGCTTCAGCCAGAAAAGCTTGGGAACTATCCTACGTGCTTGCCGGAAGCTGCTGCGTTGTCGGGGAAAGACCCCGGGGATAACTTCACCGGGTCGCCAGATTTGGTGACCAGGGCGTGAGAATCCTGGAGTACAAGTTTTTCGGCAGTCCCTTCATGGCAGCCGTGCACGGGCAGACTTCGGTCTGACCGGGTTTCTTGTGCCCCGGATTCTCACCCCGTTCATGGCTGCCACCTTAATCGGGCGTGAGAGTCCGTATAACGAAGATCGCTGCTCTGCCATGGCAGCCGTAGGCGGGCAGGCCTTGCCTGATCGGTTTTCTTCGTGACCGGTTCTCACTCCGAGTACGGCTGCCACCCGACCAAGTAATGGCTCCTGCCTTTTACTCCGCCCGCCGCACCAACCCACACGCCAGCAATCCCACCTCGAACAGCACCCACATCGGCACCGCCAGCATGGTCTGGGAAAACACATCCGGCGGCGTCAGGATCATCCCCACCACGAAGCAGCCGACGATCACATAAGGCCGGCTGCGTCGCAGCGTGGCCACGTCGGTCAGCCCCGCCCAGACCACGATGAAGGTCGCCACCGGGATCTCGAAGGCCAGGCCGAACGCCAAAAACAGCGCCAGGATGAAGTCCAGGTACAGGCCGATGTCGGTCATCATCGCCACCCCGTCCGGGGTCACGCTGGCGAAGAAACCGAACATCATCGGGAACACCAGGAAGAACGCGAACGCCATGCCGCCGTAGAACAGCACGATGCTCGACACCAGCAGGGGCAGGGCGATGCGCCGTTCACGGCGGTACAGCCCCGGGGCGATGAAGCCCCAGGCCTGGTGCAGCAGCAGCGGCATGGCGACGAACAGCGCGCACATCGCCGTCAGCTTGAACGGCGCAAGAAACGGCGAGGTGACGCTGGTGGCGATCATGCTGGCGCCTTCGGGGAGGTAACGGCGCAGCGGTTCGGAAATGTGCGTGTACAGCGTCTGGGCAAAGGGGAACAGCCCGCAGAACACCAGCGCGATCACCAGCAGGCAGCGCACCAGGCGCTTGCGCAGGTCGCGCAGGTGATCGGTCAGTGGCATGCGCGTCGCCTGGTCGAGAGCGAGGGGCATCAAGCGCTCTCCTTGGCATGGGCGACTGGTGTCGGGTCATTGGCCGGCGTCGCGTCGAGCTGGATGCCCTGGCGCAGCTCCTGCTCCAGGCGCTGCAACGGCGCGGCATCCAGGGCGGGCATGTCGATCTCCCGTTCCACCTGCGCCTTCAACGCATTCAGTGCCCGACGGGCCTGGCCCAGCCCACGGCCCAGGGTCCGCGCCGCCACCGGCAGGCGCTCGGGGCCGAGCACCAGCAGCGCGACGATGCCCACCAACAGCAGTTCGGTGAAGCCGATCTCGAACATCAGGCCTGACGATCCGTTTGCGTCTGCTGCACCGGCTGATTGTTCAGCACCTGCGGCTTTTGCTCGACAGTGTTGTCGGCAGTGCCGCCCATGGACTTGCGAAAGCCCTGGATCGCCTCGCCGACATCACCGCCCAGCCCCTTGAGACGCTTGGTGCCGAACAGCAGGAAGACGATCAACAGCACGATCACCAATTGCCAGATTCCAATGCCACCCATGTAAGACCACTCCTGTCAGGTCAAAGAAAAAGGAAGGCCAATCCTGCCCTGCGCAGATGACGGGCACATGACTGCCATCTGCCTGCAACAACTGGCGTGTTGACTGGCGCTTTTCAGCGGCCACGGGAAGACAGGGATGGGGCGCAGGCGACAACAGGGCGCGGCACTGCTGATGGTGCTGGTGGTACTGGCGATGCTCGCAGCGGGGCTGGCCTGGCTGGTGGAGGATGGCCGGCGCCAGGTGGACGCGGTGCGGCTGCTGCACCAGCGGGTGCAGGTGCGGGCCATGGAGCAGGCGGGGCTGGCCTACGCCTCCCAGGCCCTGCGTGATCCGGCCTGGCGCGCCAGCCCGCTGTTCTGGCAGGCCCTGCGTGGGCAGCCGCTGGCCTATGATTCTGGTGCCGGCAAGGCACAGTTGCGGGTGATCGACCAGCACAGCTGCTTCAACGTCAACGCCCTGCTGGGGGAGGATGGCCCACGGGCCGAGCGCCAGTTGCGCCAGCTGTTGGGCGATGACATGGCTGCAGAACGGCTGGTCGATGCCCTGGCCGACTGGCTGGATGCCGACAGCGATGCCCGCCTGCAGGGCGCCGAGAGCGCCCAGTACCTGCGCCAGCAACCACCGCGACTGGCGGCCAACCAGCCGATGCTCGACACCAGTGAGCTCAACCTGCTGCTGGAGCCGGACAGTGGTCGGCAAGGCCGCTATCGAATGCTCTGCGCGCTGCCGTCGACCAGCGGCTGGCGGCTCAATGCCAATGCCCTGGGGTTGGAGCATCTGCCGTTGCTGGAGGCGATGTACGAAGGACGGTTTTCCCGTTCGATGCTCAGCCGTGTGATCAGTGGCCGCCCGGCGGCCGGGTATGTCGATGCCGCGGCCTTGCGCCAGGCGCTGGGGGCGGTGGATGACGAGACCTTCGCCCGGCTAAGCGAAGGGTTGCTGCTCAACAGCGGCCATTTCGTCCTGCAGCTGTCGTTCGAGGAAGAGGGGCGCACGCTGCGCAGCCAGTTCCAGATCGAGGCGCTGGGCGTGGTGCAATGGCATGCGCGGGTGCCGGCGCAGCAGGTGCGGGTCAGGGGCAGGGAGGCGGTGGCCTGGTAGAAAAAATCGCGGGGCAAGTCGCATCGGCGTACCGATGCGACTTGTCCCGCGATTGAGGTGAAAGCTGATCGATCAGACGGTGCCGATCTCCCCGCCATCATTACGCTGGATCACCACCGTCGAAGCCCGTGGCCGCACCGAGGTGCCGGCCGGCGTGACGTCGGTGGCCTTGTCGGTGCTTGGCCAGTTGTCCGGGTGCTGGATGTTGACGAACATGGTCTTGTTGTCCGGGGTGAAGGCAATCCCCGTCACCTCGCAGCCATTCGGCCCGACGAAGAAGCGGCGCAGGTCCACCTGGTTGGTGGCGTTGACCGGGACCTGCTTGCCGTTGGCGTCCACCAGGTCGGTGGGGATCACTGCCAGCACCTGGTCGTTGGTGTAGCTGGTCAGGGTGGCTTCGCCGTTGTCGGTCTCGAACCACAGTACGCCGCGGCTATCGAAGCTCATGCCGTCGGGGCTGGCGAACTGGTTCAGTTCGGTCAGGCCCGAGCGGTTGATGTCTGGCGCACCGGCGGCGTTGGCGCCGAACACGAAGATGTCCCAGGTGAAGGTCTTGTGGTCGTCGCTGTCGTGCCAGCGGATGATGTGGCCGTGGCGGTTCGGCCCGCGCGGGTTGGCCGCGTCGACCTTGGCCGCGGTGCGCGCGCTGTTGTTGGTCAGGGTCAGGTAGACATCGCCGTTGAGCGGGTTGACGGCGGTCCACTCGGGGCGGTCCATGGGCGTGGCGCCCACGGCGTCGGCAGCGCCACGGGTGTTGAGGATGATGCCCGGCAGGTCGCCGAACTGCGCGCCCAGGGTGCTGCCGGCGGTGGTGGGGGTGGCCACGTCGAGCAGCAGCCAGGCGCCGGTGCCGTTGGCATCGAAGCGGGCGACATACAGCTTGCCTTTGTCCATGTACTTGGCGCCGGTGGCCAGGCGGTCGGCCGGATTGGCGTCGGCCGGGTCCCACAGCGCGTCGGAGACGAACTTGTACAGGTATTCGTTGTTGGAGTCGTCGCCGGTGTACCAGACCAGCGGCTTGCCGGCCACCGGCAGGCCCGGGCAGCAGCCTTCGTGGCGGAAGCGGCCCAGGGCGGTGCGCTTCACCGCCAGGGTGTTGTTGGTGTACGGGTCGATCTCGACAATGTAGCCATAGGTGCTGGCTTCGTTGCGGAAGTCGTCGGTGGCGCTGGCGCCGCTGGGGGTGATGTTGAAGCGGGCGAATTCGCCGGCCACTTCGCTGGCATCACCCGCCGCGGTTTCCCACTTGTACTGGCCGCTGCTCGAAGAGACGCCGATACGCACCTGGTCGGCCGGGCGCACACCCTTGTTGACGAAGATGCCGGGCCAGTTCTCCTCGCAGGTCAGGTAGGTGCCCCACGGGGTGTAGCCGTTGCCGCAGTTGTTGTTGGTGCCGCGGCACTGGGTGCCGGTGGGCGAGAACTTGGTCTTGACGTGGTCGGTGCCGCGCATCGGGCCTGCGATATCCATCAGCGAGACGGTGGTGAAGCGGCGGTTGAGCGGGTCGTTGTCGACCACCTGCCAGCGCCCGGCGACCTTGCTGATGCGCACCACGCCGGCGCCATGGGCGTTGATTTCCTTGCGCACCTCTTCGACCGGGCGCTTGCCGGCGACGGTGGTGGGGCCGGCCGGGTGCAGGGCGGCGGTGTCGATGTATTCAAAGTTGATCGCCAGCAGGCCATCGCTGGAGCTGCCGTTGATGGGGAAGAAGTGCATGCCGTCGTGGTGCATGCCCATGGCGTTGGCCTGGTCGGTGGAGGTGTTGCTGCCGTCGGCCTTCCATGGGTTGGCGGTGGCGTTCAGCGGCGTGCCCCAAGGGGCCAGCACGTAGGCGCTGTAGCCGGCGGCGACCACGCAGGCGTCGGTGCGCGAGCCGGCGATGGAGTTGAAGCCCAGCTTGAGTTTGGGTTTCTCCGGCTGCGGCGCTGGATCGTCGTGATCCGAGCCGCCGCCGCTGTCGAAGCAACCGGTCAGGCCGGCACCGGCGATCATGGCGATGGCCGCGCCGAGGCTGCCGCGCACCACGGAGCGACGGCTCAGGTAAGTGTCCATGACACTGGCCATCGGCAGGTTGCCGCTCTGGTTGCGGTCCAGGTTATCGCCGGTATCTCGACTCATCAGGGTGTCCTTTTTTTGGCTGAGTTGAAGGAAACCGCGACTGTAGAGGGCAAGTATGATGATTGATTGTCAGATTTGTTAAAGAGCCTTTAAAACTCACCGCTATTACTAAAGCGTTAACTTGCGTTGTTTTGGAATTAACGTCGGTTTTCTGCCATCAAACTGTCACGCAAGCGCCGCAATATCCGGAGCCCTACGTGAACAGGGATGGCGGAATCGATGGCGAGCAGGCGCGAAGTGATCAGCTGGATGGGTGTCGGTGCCCTGGCACCGTTGCTCGGCGCCTGCTCGGCTTTGCCCCTGCCGCGTGGCGGGGCCGATCGGGCGCTGGACCTGTTGTATGTCGCCGACACCCTCGACGCCCGCCAACCGGGCCAGGCCGTTGTGCCGGCCACACGCCTGGGCCCGGTCAGCCACCTGGGCCGTGCACCCTGGATGAGCGGGCCGAATGCCAGCGCCGGGCAGCCGGCGCTGGCGCCGTTGCTCGATGCTGGCCTTGCCGGCCAGGCCCAGACTGGAGGCTATGCAGTATTGGCCGCGCTGCTCGAACAACTGCGGCGCGAGGCCGGCAGCGAACAATGCCTGACCCTGGAGAACGGCCAATGCTGGAACGGCAGCGGCCTGGCCTACCTCACCCAGGGCGAAAGTGGTGTGCAGGGCAGCCAACTGCTGGGCAGCGAGGTGCGGGTCAGCAGTGATGAGCGTGTGCTGTGGCCGCAGCGCAGTGCCGGGCTCTATCAGCAGTCCTCCTCGATTACCCTCGGCGCCGGGCTGGCCGATGCCCAGGGCAAGGCGCTGGGCGTCAAGGGGCTGCAGGTGTTCCAGCGTGGCGGTGTGCGCATCGCAGTGGTCGGCGTCACCGACCCCTACGCCCAGGACCAGAAAGCCTCCCTGAAACAGTGGTACCAATCCTTGCAACCGAGCTTCCAGCAAGCCCGGCGCGAGGCCGACCTGGTGGTGGCGCTGGCGGATGTCGGCACCGGCCCGGGCTTGTGGTTGGCCGAGCGCATACCCGAGGTGGATGTGCTGCTGTGTGCCCGTGGCCAGGACCTGTGGCCGGCGCCGGTGCTGGCCACCCAAGCCAGCGGCCGCCGGGTACCGGTGCTGTTCGCCGGTTGCCGGGCCAGTGGCGCGTTTCGCCTGCGCTGCCGCCAGGCAGGCGGCCAATGGCAGTTCGAGGCGCGGTTCTTCTCGGCCTTCGAGCACAGCCTCGCACCGCAGGCCCTGGCCCGTGCCAGCCAATTGCGCAGCGAACTGCAACGCCAGCGCAGCGGTCATGCCGCCTGGCTTGACCAGCCGCTGGCGCGTGCCCCTGAAGCATTGTGGCGCCGCGATACCCGTGGCGGCAGCTGGGACCGCCTGTTGCACCATGCCCTGGCCGATGATTCGAGCATGCCGGTGCTGCTGCCCGGCCTGCGCTACGACTACCCGCTGACAGCGGGCGAGTCGATCACCCGTGAGCACCTCATAAGCCTGACCGGTGGTTACGCCGCACCGGTGGTCGAGGCCCCGGCGCGCCAGGTCGAGCAGGTGCTGGAGAACGCCGCCGAGCAGCTGTTCGGCGACCCGTTGCTGCTGGACAACAGCCAGGACCTGCCACGCTGGCAAAGCCAGGACTGGCAGGTCAGCTACAGCCCCAACGGCAAGCGCATTATCGGCCTGCAACCCGTCGAGGGCCTCTGTCGCACCTTTGGCCTGCACTTCGATGCCCAGGCCGGCGCGCCCTTGTGGCAGACCCTCGAAGCCTGGCTGACCCGCCAGGCGCCGGGCTGGGCCCTGGCTCCCTTGCAACTGCCGGCCGTGCGCTACGTGCAGGGCCACCCTGGCTGGCACCCGCACCAGGTGGCCGCGTGATCTCGCGTCTTTTCAGCTTCGCGTTGCTGACCCTCGCCGGCTGGCTGGCGGCGCAGTGCGTGCTCCTGCTCAGCCGCCAGCCGCAACCGGCCAATGCGCCGGTGCCGGCGCCGGCACCGTTGCCAGGCTTGTTGGCCGAGCACTGGCAGACGCCTGTCGATGACGGGCGCATCCCGCTCACCCGCCTGCCCCTGGCCTACCTGGGCGGGCTCAAGGCCCAGCCGCTGTCGGCCAGCGTGGTGGTACTGCGCCATGGCCAACAAGTGCGCACCCTCGGCCGTGGCCAGCGCCTGGCACCGGGCATCGTGCTGCAGGACATCGACGCCGATGGCCTGATCTTCGACAACAACGGGCGGCGCGAGCGCCTGCCCTGGCCACCACGCCCCGCCGTGACCGGCTTCAAGCGCCAAGGATGAATGATGATCGCAAGGTACTGTCTGGCCGGGCTGCTGATGCTTGGCATGTCCCTGGCCCGGGCCGAAGAGGCGGAAGTCTTCGCCGACGACGGCACGCCGCTGTACGAGGTGAACTTCGTCGATACCGAGCTCGGTGAGTTCATCGACAGCGTGTCGCGCATCACCGGCACCACCTTCATCGTCGACCCCCGGGTGCAGGGCAAGGTCACCGTGCGCACGGTCGATCGCCACGACGCCGACGCCATCTACGACATCTTCCTTGCCCAGTTGCGCGCCCAGGGCTTCGCGGCCGTGGACCTGCCCAACGGCAGCGTGAAGATCGTGCCCGACCAGGCCGCGCGCCTGGAGCCGGTGCCGGTGGAAACCGCGGGCAAGAAGGCCGAAGGCAGCGACGGCGTGGCCACCCGCGTGTTCAATGTGCGCAACGCCGCCAGTGAGCAGATGCTCGGCATTCTCAAGCCGCTGATCGACCCACGGGTCGGGGTGATCACCCCGTATCCGGCGGCCAACCTGCTGGTGGTCACCGACTGGCGCAGTAACCTGGAGCGCATCGACAGCCTGCTGCGCCAGCTCGACCAGGTCAGCGACGAGCCGTTGCAGGTGATGCCGCTCAAGCATGCCAGCGCTGCCGACACCGCTGGCCTGGTGACCCGCCTGCTGGCCCGCGAGCAGGGCGCCGACAGCGCCCAGGTGGTTGCCGACCCGCGCAGCAATGCGCTGCTGGTGCGCGGCAGCGCCGACAGCCGGGAGCGGGTGCGGGCGCTGCTGGTGCAGCTCGACCGGCCCAGCGACAGTCTGCGCAGCAGCAACACCCAGGTCATCTATCTGCGCCACGCCAACGCCGCCGAGGTGGTCAAGGTGCTGCGCGGCCTGAGCCAGGCTGGCACGGTGCCGGCGGCGGAGGGCGAGGGCAAGGATACGCCGGTGCCGGCGGCCAGCGACTCGGGCATTCGCCTGGAGTACGAGGAGGGCACCAACGCCGTGGTGATGGTCGGCCCGGACAGCGAACTGGCCGCCTACCGCAGTATCGTCGAGAAGTTGGACATTCGCCGGGCGCAGGTGGTGGTCGAGGCGATCATCGCCGAGGTCTCCGACAGCAGCGCCCAGGAACTGGGCGTGCAGTGGCTGTTCGCCGACGAGAAGTTCGGCGCCGGCATCGTCAATTTCGGCGGCAACGGGGTGAACATCGCCAGCATCGCCGGGGCCGCCAGCAGCGGCGACAACGAGAAACTCGGCAAGCTGCTGTCGGCCACCACCGGCGCCACCGCCGGCATCGGCCATATCGGTGGTGGCTTCAACTTCGCCATGCTGGTCAACGCACTCAAGGGCAAGAGCGGTTTCAACCTGCTGTCCACGCCGACCCTGCTGACCCTGGACAATGCCGAGGCGTCGATCCTGGTGGGCCAGGAGGTGCCGTTCGTCACCGGCTCCGTCACCCAGAACAACGCCAACCCCTACCAGACCATCGAGCGCAAGGAAGTCGGGGTGAAGCTGCGCATCAAGCCGCAGATCAGCATCGACGACAGCGTGCGCCTGGACATCGTCCAGGAGGTGTCGTCGATCGCCGACTCCAGCGCCGCCAGTGACGTGATCACCAACAAGCGCGAGATCAAGACCAAGGTCATGGTCGAGGACAACGGTCTGGTGATCCTCGGCGGGCTGATCAGCGACGAAATGGCCACCAGCAACCAGCGCGTGCCGCTGCTCGGCGATATTCCCTACCTGGGCCGGCTGTTCCGCTCCGACGCCAGCAAGAACACCAAGCAGAACCTGATGGTGTTCATCCGTCCGCGCATCCTGCGCGATGGCGAGAGCCTGGCCGGACTGAGCCAGCAGAAGTACCAGAGCCTTCAGCAAAACACTCCGCTCAAGCTGCCGGCGCTGGCCGAGGGCCTGCCGTTGCTGCAAGTGTTCCCCGCCAGCCGGGCACGGCTGGAAGGCGGTGACTGGTGATACTGCCCTATCGCCTGGCGCGGCAGAGCGGGGTGGCCATGGCACCAGCTGAAAACGGCTGGCAGTTGTGGCTGCGCGGCGACGCCGACAGTGACCAATTGCAGGAACTGCTGCGCGTGCATGGCCAGCCGGTGGCCGTCGAGCAGCTCGACAGTGCGAGCTTCGACGAGCGTCTCGGCCAGCTTTACCAGGCTGGCGAGGCGGCGAACCAGGCCTTGATCGAAGGCATCGGCGAGCAGGTCGACCTGGACAGCCTGATGAGCGAGATGCCGCGCATCGAGGACCTGCTGGAAAGCGATGACGAAGCACCGGTGATCCGCCTGATCAACGGCCTGTTCGGCCAGGCCCTGCGTCTGCGCGCCTCTGACATCCATATCGAGACCTTCGAGCAGAGCCTGGTGGTGCGCCTGCGCATCGACGGCCACCTGCGCGAGGTGCTGCGCCCGCCACGGGCGTTGTCGGCGATGCTGGTGTCGCGGATCAAGGTCATGGCGCGGCTCGATATCGCCGAGAAGCGCCAGCCCCAGGATGGCCGCATCACTCTGCGCGCCGCCGGGCGCGAGGTGGATGTGCGGGTCTCGACCTTGCCCGGTATCCATGGCGAGCGGGTGGTGATGCGCGTGCTCGACAAGCAGGTCAGCCTGCTGGCGCTGGACAACCTGGGCATGCCTGCCACGGTGCTGCGTGGCTTGCGTGGTTGCCTGGCGCGGCCCAATGGCATCGTGCTGTCCACCGGCCCCACCGGTTCGGGCAAGACCACCACGCTGTACGCCAGCCTCAACAGCCTGAATGACGGCAGCCGCAATATCCTCACCGTCGAGGACCCGGTGGAATACGCCATCGCCGGCATCGGCCAGACCGCCATCAACCCGCGTGCCGGGCTGACCTTCGCCAGTGGCTTGCGCGCCATCCTGCGCCAGGACCCGGACGTGATCATGCTGGGCGAGATCCGCGACCAGGAGACCGCGCAGATCGCCGTGCAGGCCAGCCTTACCGGGCATCTGGTGCTGTCGACCCTGCACACCAACAGTGCCGTCGGTGCGGTGACCCGCCTGCGTGACATGGGCATCGAGCCGTTCCTGATTGCCTCGTGCCTGCGTGGCGTGCTGGCCCAGCGCCTGGTGCGGCGCTTGTGCACCTGCGCGGTGGCGCAGCCGCTGCAAAGCGCCGAGCGTGAACTGTGGCCGGAGCTGGGCAGCCTGCGCGAAAGCTATCACCCGGTCGGCTGCGAGCACTGCCAGGGCAGCGGCTATGTCGGCCGGCTGGGGCTGTACGAATTCATCGAGTTGGACGCCGGGCTGGTTGCCTTGCTCTACGACGGCGAGAGCGAACTGGCCATGCAGGCCTACCTGGATGGACGCCGGCAGAGCCTGGTGGCTGAGGCCCGCGATTGCCTGGCCCGGGGCGAGACCAGCCTGGCCGAAGTGCTGCGCGTGGTGCAGGGCTAGCCATGCCGACCTATCGCTACCAGGCCGTGGATCTTGCCGGCAAGGCGCACAAGGCCAGCGTGCAGGCCGACAGCGAGCGCCATGCGCGGCAATTGCTGCGCGAGCAGGGGCTGTTCACCCGGCACTTGCAACGCCATGACAGCGCACAGCCACGTCGTCAGCGCCTGACCCGCGCCCAACTGTGCGAGCTGACCCGCCAATTGGCGACCTTGGTTGGCGCTGGCATCCCCCTGGTCGATGCCCTTGCCACACTGGAGCGGCAACTGCGCCAACCGGCCTTGCACGCGGTGCTGGTGGCCTTGCGCGGCTCCCTCGCCGAGGGCCTGGGGCTGGCGCGTAGCCTGGCGCGACAGGGCGCGCCGTTCACCGGCTTGTATTGCGCGCTGGTCGAGGCCGGCGAGCGCTCCGGACGCCTTGGCCAGGTGCTGAGCCGTCTGGCCGACCACCTCGAACAAGTGCAGCGCCAGCGCCACAAGGCGCGCACCGCGCTGATCTACCCGGCGGTGCTGATGGGCGTGTCGCTGGCCGTGGTGGTCGGCCTGATGACCTTCGTGGTGCCCAAGCTCACCGAGCAGTTCGCCCACTCCGGGCAGAGCCTGCCGTTCATCACGTCGCTACTGATCGGCTTGAGCCAGGGGCTGGTGCAGGCCGGCCCCTATCTGCTGGCACTGGCGATCCTGGCCGCGCTGTTGGGCGGCTGGCTGCTGCGCAAGCCGCACTGGTGCCTGCGCCGCGACGATCTGCTGCTGCGCCTGCCGCGTATGGGTGTGCTGCTGCAAGTGCTGGAGAGCGCGCGCCTGGCACGCAGCCTGGCGATCCTCTGCGGCAGCGGCGTGGCCCTGCTCGAAGCCCTGCAGGTGGCCACCGAGACAGTCGGCAACCGGCGCATCCGCGCAGCCATGGAGCAGGTACGCCAGCAGGTGCAGGGCGGCACCAGCCTGCACCGGGCGCTGGATAACGCCGGGGAATTTCCGCCGCTGCTGGTAAACATGGTCGGCAGCGGCGAGGCCAGCGGCACCCTGGCCGACATGCTCGAGCGGGTGGCCGATGACCAGGAGCGCGGCTTCGCCCGCCAGGTGGACACTGCCATGGCGCTGTTCGAACCGCTGATGATCCTGGTAATGGGCGCCGTGGTGCTGTTCATCGTGCTGGCGGTGCTGCTGCCGATCATGCAGCTCAACCAGGGATTGCAACTGTGACAAGGAGAACTTCGATGCCGCAACGACGTAACCGCCAGCGGGGCTTCACGCTGATGGAAATCATGGTGGTGATCTTCATCATCGGCCTGCTGATCGCCGTGGTCGCGCCCAGCGTGCTGGGCAACCAGGACAAGGCCATGAAGCAGAAAGTCATGGCCGACCTCGCGACCCTGGAACAGGCGCTGGACATGTACCACCTGGACAACCTGCGCTTCCCCAGCACCGAACAGGGCCTGGCGGCGCTGGCGAAGAAGCCGACCCAGGAGCCGCTGCCGCGCAGTTGGCGCAGTGACGGTTATATCCGCCGCCTGCCGGAAGACCCGTGGGGCACCCCGTACCAGTACCGCATACCCGGCGAGCATGGCCGGGTCGATGTGTATTCGCTGGGCGCCGATGGCGTGCCGGGCGGCGAAGGGCTGGATGCCGACCTGGGCAACTGGGCGCTTTAAGTTGATCAAGCCTATGGCCCACCCCCTCCAGCGTGGTTTCAGCCTGCTCGAATTGCTGGTGGTGCTTGCCATTGCCGCCTTGATGACCAGCCTGGCCGTGGCCTGGCTCGACAGCGGCAGAAGCAGCATCGACCAGGCGCTCGATCGCCTGGCCGCCGCCACCGTGGCCCAGGCCGACCTGGCGCGCCATGCCGGGCAGTTGCGCGGTCTGCGCTGGAACGGTCAACGCCCCGAGTTCGTCCGTCGGCAAGGCGAGCACTGGCAGGTGGAAACCGTGGCGCTCGGCGATTGGCCCAAAGGCCTGCGCCCGGACTGGCCAGTCAGCCAGGCGCCAGCGCTGCTGTTTACCCCCGATGGCTGGTCGCGTCCGGGCACTGTGCGCTGGCGCTGGGCCGAGGGCGGTCAACGCTGGGACTGGGACCGCGGCGGGCAATTGCGCGTGAGCGCGATGCCATGAAGCGCCGGCAACGCGGCTTCACCCTGTTGGAGGTGAGCGTGGCCCTGGGCATCGCCGCCGTCCTGGCGGTGATCACCAGCCAGGTCCTGCGCCAGCGCCTGGCGGTGCAGGACACCGTGCAGCAGCATCGCCTGGGCCTGCTGTGCGCCCGTGAGCTGCAGGCACGCTTCGTGGTCGAGCAGTATTGGCCGGTGACCAACCAGGACAACGGTGTGCTGGTGGAGGGCGGGCAGGCCTGTCATTGGCAGTTGCAACTGCGCCGCACCGGTGTGCGCGACCTGCGCCGTGGCGAACTGCTATTGCATGCCGATCGTGACCAGCGCCTGCCGCTGGGGCAGTTCACTGTGTTCCTGGAGCGGCCATGAAACGGCGCCAGGCGGGCATGACCCTGATCGAACTGCTGGTGGCCCTGGCCCTCACGGCCTTGCTCGGGGTGATGCTGTCGGCGCTGGTCAACGGCTGGCTGAAGGTGCGCGAGCGGCTCGATGAACAGGTGAGCGAAACCGGCGTAGTGGATTTTTGCCTGGCCCTGGAGCGGCGTTTCGACAGCCCGGTGCTGCGCCGCCTGTACGAGCAGCGTTTGCCGTTGGCGGCGCGCTGGCTCGACTGGCAGCCCGATCGTCAGCAACTGCTGTGGGTGGCCGCCGCCGCCTGGCCGCAGGCCGAAGGGGGATCGCGCCTGCAGCGCCAGCGCCTGCGCTTCGAGCCGCGTGAACAACGGCTGCTGCTGGAAACCTCGGCCGACCTGTACGCCGCCGCGGCCCCGGTTTGGGTGCTACGCGAACGGCTGGAGCGGGTCAGCGCGATGAATGTTCTCTACCACCAGACCGGCCGTTGGCTGGCCTGGCCTTCCGATCAACCGGCGCACCCCGGTAGGGGCGTGCGCGTGGAGCTAGTGCGTGATGGAGCACCTTATACCTGTACCTTCGTTCTGCCCTGGGGGCGCGCATGAAGCTTGAATGGCGCCGGCGGGCGCCGGCACAACCCTGGTTGCTGCTGCGCCCCGGCGAGGTCTGGGAGTGGCTGCTGGTCACCCAAGGCTGCCCGTTGCGCCAAGGCCAGGGCGAGCCACCGGCCGGGCTCGGGGCGCGGGTTGCCCTGATTGTCCCTGGTGAACATTGCAGTCATTTCCTGCTGCCCGCGCCGCCTGGGCTGAAACGCGAGGAATGGCCTTTGCTGCTCGAGGACCGCTTGCTGCAAGGCGACGATGACGTGCTGTGTGCCTGTATCGGGCGCCACGCAGGGCAGTTGCGTCTGCTGGTGGTGGCACGGGGCAGGCTCAAGGAATGGCGGGGGCAGTGCGCCAGCTGGGGGCTGACCGTGGAACGTTGCTGGGCTGAGTTCCAGCTGCTGCCAGACTGTGCGGCAGAAGCGGCTTGGCACTGGCGACGAGGAGCGATGAGCCTGTACAAGGGCCAGGCCCACTGGCTGGCCTGGCCGCAGGGGCTTGGCACGCCGCCCGCGCTTGCCTGGCTGCCTGGCGAGGTCGAGTGCATCGACGGCGACTGGCCCGATGTGCTGGCCCCGCTCGATGGCTTGCCCGGCTTGTTCGAGGCCCGCCGGCCACGCCAAGTTCTGCGCCTGGCAAAGGGGCAGGCGCGCCTGGCATTTGCCTGCCTGGCGTTGATGTTGGCGTGGGGCGGGTTGTGGAGCGCGCAACATTGGCGCCAGGCCCAGCTCTATCGCGCCCAGGTGCAGGCCGTTACCGGCGTCCAGCCGACGCCTCGCCAGGCTGCGCGGGTGTTGACGCAACTGCAGGACGAGGCGCGTGAAAGCCAGGTGCGCCTGCGCCAGCTCGAGGCATTGCAGACGCAAGTCCATGGATGGTTGAACGATCATCCCGGCTGGCGTCTGCAAGTGGTGCGCTTCGATGGCCAGCGTTGGCACCTTGAGTTGGTCGGAGAGGGTGCAGTGGCACCCTGGCAGGAAATGGCCACGGCAGCCGGCGTGCAGGTCCAGGTAGAAGACGAGGCGCGCCGCGTGGTGTTCGACCTGGGGAGCGCCGCATGAGCCGTGAATGGGTGCGACAGCATCGGCTATCGCTGGCCTGGGCCGTCGTCGCGCTGTTGCTGGGGTTGCTGGCGCTGCGCGAGGGCGTGGCCTTCTGGCAGGAACAGCGGCAATGGCAGGCATTGGCCGAATCGCTGGCGGCACAGCCACGCCAGCCTGCGCTGACCCTTGAGGCGCTGCACCAATCGGCCCAGGCCCGGCATATCGAATTGGCCGAGGTGCAGTCCGAGGACGAGGGCTGGCTGTTGCGCGGCAAGGTAGTCGATGCGCAAACCCTGCAGGGCTGGTTGCAGACCCTGCGCGATGACGGCGCGCAGCCGTTGCAATGGGGGCTGGAGCGAGATACTGAGGGGCTGCGTTTCACTGTGCGGCTTCGACCATGAGGCGGCTGGCGTACCTTTGGCTGGGCCTGGTGTTCTGCCTGACCCTGATGGCCGAACTGCCGGCGCGTTGGTTGGTGGCGGGGTTCGGGTTACCGGCGGAGGGGGTGGACGGCAGCCTGTGGCAAGGGCAGTTTGCCCGGCTGGGACCGGTGGGGCCCGTGCAATGGACATGGCGTCCATGGCAGCGCGACCTGCAGGTGCGCCTGGGCTTCCAGGGGCAGGGCTGGCAAGGCCGCCTGAGCGGTTGGCCGTGGCGTTGGCAGGCCGACCTCCAGGCTCTGGGCGCACAGCCAAGCGTCGGCGGCGACTATCGCCTGGCCGGGCAATGGCAGGGCAGTATCAAGCTGCAAGGTTCGGGGCAGGGTTGCCGGGCGGCCGCAGGCAGCATCACCGTGGCCGACCTGGCTTTGAACACGCCCTGGTCGCTGGTGCTGGGACAGGGCTCGCTGGCGATGGACTGCCGTCAGGGCTGGCGGTTGAGCGCAGGCCTGGTTCGCCAGGGCCAGCACCAGATGAGCCTGGAGGCCGACCTCGCGGCCCGGCAAGCGCAGGTCGATTTCGTGTTGCAGGCCGATGCCGGTTTGACGCCCGTGCTGCGCGGCGTGCAATGGCTGGGGCCCGAGGACACGGTCGGGCAGCGCCGGCTCAGGTGGTAGCCCACATGCCGGTCAGAGGGCGAGGGACCATTGCGCGACCCAGAAGCCTTGCTCCAGTGATTTGCGCGGGCGATCGCTGGCGTGCAGTGCGCGTTGGTAGTCCAGGCGCAACGTGCTGTGCGGCAGGTTCAGTTCGACCCCTGCCGAGGCTCCGACCAGGCGCTGCGACGGGCTGGTGCGCGCATAGCGGGCCCAGCCCAGGTCCACGCCGAAGGACGGGCGTAACGGTACCGGCAGGGGTAGCGGCTGGCTGAGGGTGTTGCGCCATGCCCCGGCGCTGGCGCCCGCGACATTGTGCTTGCGGAATCCGCGCACCGCTGAATGATCGCTCAGTTGCATCTGTTCGACGGCGGGCAGCACATGGGTGCTGTATTGCAGGGCCAGTTCGCTCTGCCAGCGCCAGGGCCATTGAGCCGGGCCCTGGCGCAGGTGCAGCAGGTTGGCGCGGTACTTGGTGAAGTCCGGACGTGGCGCCTGCTTGTGGGCGAACGGTCGGTCGGCGCCGAACCAGCGTACCCCTTGGCTTACGCCCAGGTAAGCGTTCCACAGTCCACCTTCGAGCCACAGCAGGTTCAGGCCAGCTTCGAGGGTGGCCAGGGTCGGGCTCTGCAGCGCCAGTACGGCGGGGCCGAAGCGGTTGAGCAATTGCTTGCGGTCCAGCCGGGCGCTGGCGCTGAGCATGCCTTGCTGGTTGCGCCACAGCACGCGCTCGGCGCCGACGCCGTAGAACTCGCTGCGGCCACTGCTGGCGTAGCGGGTGTTTGGGATCGGCGCTCGGTAGCGCATCTGGCTGGCATTCAGGGTGAAGGTCCAGCGGCCATGGGGAATGCTGTAGTACAGGCTGACGCCTTCGCTTTGGCCAGGCGCGTCGAACACCACCGAACTCAGCGACAGGCGCAGGTCGTCGTTCAGGCCCAGCGGGCTGTCCAGGCCAAGCCCCAGGTTGAGGCGGTGGCGGCCGGTCAGTTCCCCGCCGCGGTTGTCGAGCAGGGCGTCCAGGTGGGCGCGTGAAGCGACGCGCCGCGGTTCGAGCACGACGCGGGTGCCGCCTTGCATCTCGCCCGGCAGCAAGGCCATTTGCAGGTCATAGGCACGCAGCCGGTTGAGTTGGTCCAGGCCTTGCTCGAGATCCGGCAGGTGCAGGGGAAGGCCGAGCGTGCCCGGAAATGCGCCTTGCAGCGACAGGGGCAGGTCGGCGCCAGCCAGTTCGATCGATTCGATGAAGCCTTCGACGATGACGATGTCCAGCGGGGCGCCGTGCTCAGGGGCGCGGGCCACATAGGGGCGGCTGGTGGGATATCCGGCTTGCACGTAGTGCCGGGTCAGTTGTTTGAGTAGCTGGTCAATTTCGGCGACACCCATGCAAGTGGACGACAGCGCACGCACGATCGGCTGCAGTTGCCGGGTATCGAGCATGCGGTTGCCGGCCAGGCGTACCCCGCTGATCGCCCAGCAGTGCTGGTCGGGGTCGAGCATTGCAGTATCGCTGTCTTCAGTGGCGTTGGCGGGTTGCCTGCGCTGCCAGCGTTCGAGCCGCTGCTGCTGCTCCAGTTGCCGCACGGCTTGTTGCTGATCCCGCAACTGCTGGCTGGCCGGGTCGACCGTGGCGATGGCGTTGGCCGATAGCGTCATGATGAGGCAAGCCAGCAGGACTGTGGCGATGTGGCGTATGCCTGCGCTTGATGGGCGGAAAGTATGGGAGGAAAAGATCGGTGCGTTCATGGGGTTCGGTCCGATGCCCCTGTGGGAACGGGTGTGCCCGCTCCCGCAGAATCCGTGTGGGAGGCGCAGCGACCCACAGGCCGCTGCCTGGCAAGCGTCAGCGCTGGCGGCTCTCCTTTATCTGCGAGACATACTCGCTAGTGCGGTCGTGACCGGTGTTGCTGTACGCCTTGTGTTCGTCAGCCTTGTCGGTGCTGCCGGTGAACAGGTTCGAGAGGTACGAATAGGCGGTACTGGCAAGGCCAGCCGTGGACAAATCGACGTTGACCTTCACATCCTTGGCGTAGTCCCGACCGCTCAGGTTGTCGCGGGAGACCGCGCCGCCACCGAGTTCGACCTGGCCATCGGCCGCCTGCAGCGTGGCGCCGACCAGGCGGGTGTCGCCAGCTACCTGCAGATCGATGCCTTGCGTGCCGGACAGGAGCGTCTGCTGGCTGACGGTGTCGTTGTTGCGCTTGGCATAGTCCATCTTGACCGACGGGGTAAATTTCGCGGTGACTTTGTTCCACAGCGCCCCGGCGATTTCCGTGATGTTGCCGCCCTCGAAAACGCTCGCCAGCGAGGCCGGGGCTTCAGTCTCGGATGCTGCCGGTTGCTTCTGGGCGAGACTGGCGTCGACCTCTAGCTTTAGGCTGTCGACCTGGTCCTGACGGCTGGCCACCCGCAGGTTGCCGTCGATCTTGCCTTCGATTGCCTGCGCCTCAAGCTGTGCGCCTTCGATGCGGGTATCGCCCTGGCTGCGCAAGTCGATCAGGTCGGCGCGCAGCTTGCTGTCATGCCAGGTGGTGTTGTCGCGTTTATCCAGGCCGACCTTGACCTGGGCGTTGATGCCCCCAATGTCCATGGCATCGACCTTCAGGCCGCCACCAATGGTAACGTCGAGGTTGTCGTGGCGCTCGGTGTTGCTGGCTGCCTCGACCAGCAGGCCGCCATTGCGGGCGTCCAGGCCTATCCGTTTGGCGTTGGCTTGCAGCCCTTGTACCTGCAGCGCGGTATCGTCATGGGCGAAGCTGGTAATCTGCACCGACCCCTTGCTGTCGAACTGCGCACCAATGGCTGTTCTGGCCTGCTCATCGACCCAGCCGAAGGTGCCTTTGCCACCCAAGCCACCACCGGTAGTGCTGCCGTCGACATTCAGCTTGCCGCCCCAGGTCTTGCCCAGGCTCTGGCGGGTATCGCTGGCGGCTGTCACGCTCAGCCTGCCTTCGCTGTGCAGGGTAATGTCGCCGGTGCCCGCACGGCTGCCGATGCGCGTGCCTTCAAGGCGCATATCACCGCCACTGGTCAGTTCCACGGCACCTTTGCCATCAATCTGTGCGACCCGTGCCTGGCTGTGCTGCGTGTCCAGGCTGTGGCGCTTGAGATTACCGTCCAGGCCGCCGTTGGGGCCGAGCAGGCCGGTGCCGGCCTTGACCGCCAATCCGGCGTCCAGCGTGGTGGTGTGTTCAGTGTTGTGATCATGGGCTGCTGCGAGTGTCAGGTCGCCGCCACTGCGCAGGCTGACCGCGCCGTTGCCGCCGTCGAAGCGGGCACCCTCATAGTGACCACTACGTTCGAGTTCTACCTGGACCCCCTGGCTGCCCTGCAAGCTGCCGACTCGAGCTGTGGCTGCCTGCTTTAGCTGGTTCAACGTGTTGCCATGACCTTCAAGTCTTGCGTTGACATCCGTTCCTGTGGTCGTGCTCACACGCAGGCTGCCGCCACCCGTGGTGTCGCGTATTTCGCTGCTGCTCTGATCCCGGGCAGCCAGCATCTGGTGTTCTCCAGCCTCGATGCGCAGACTCCCAGCCCTGGCTTTGTAGGCGCTACCTTCATCCATGAGCTGATCGGCCCGCATGGAGATGTTGCCACCGTCGAAGTTCGTGACCTGCGCGGTGCTGTTGGTGTCCTTGTGCACGCGCGAGGTGTGCTGGAGCGAGAGTTGAGCGCCAGCGTTTGGTGAGGCCGCTTCGTCTTCGGCTTTCTTGCCAGTGAACAAGCGCTTGACGTGATCGCTGAGGTACTTGTAGTCGATGCCTACGCTCAGGCCGCCGTCCCAGTTGGTGAGTGTGGTTTCACGGACCTTGGTGTCGGCTGCCGCACGGTTGTCGATGCGCTCGGCGTCCACTTTCAAGGTGCGTCCCGCATTCAGCTGAGCAGCGGTGGTGGTGAGTTGCGCGGTGTCGATGTGCAGATCGCCGCTTGCTGACAGATGGCTTCGTCGAGTCGTGGCTTCGCGTTCGAGCACGGCAGCCGGGCCATGATAGCCGTCGATGCCAAGGCCTACGCGGTCGGAACCGCCGGTGACGCTCAGCGCGGCACCTGTACGGGTATCGAGGGTATGCCTGGCCTGGGTGTCGTAGGCTGCCGCCAGTTCGACTTCGCTGGCGGTCAGCATGAGGTCTTTCCTTGCCTGCACGTTCGAAGCACTGAGTGTCAGTTTCCGATCACTGCGCAGCGAGACGGAATCCGCGCTGATGCTGCTGGCGATCTGGCGTGTCGCGGTGGTCTGCTCGTCGCTGTGAAGTTTTTCGTAGCCGATCTTGGCCGTGTACTGCTCCGAGTCAGGGGCGTTCTTGCCGGCGCTGGCCACGAATTCACGCTTGCCTGTGGTGCGCTGGGCATGGTCGTTTTCCACGGCGCTTTCGATCCGCAGATCGCCCTTGGCGTCGAGTTCGACCTGCTTGCGCGCCTCGAGGCGGGCGCCGGAAATCTGCATGTCGCCCTCGGCGCTGGCGATGAGGGTACCGCCCTTGAGGGTGCTGGCCCTGACTTGCTCGGTGTGTGTCTGGCTGTCGGTATCGGTACGGTCCAGGTAGCGACTGTAGGTGGATTGCTCGGCGATATCGAGCGTGTCCACGCCAGCGCCGATCGTCATCTGGCCACTGCTGCGCAATTGCAGGGCGTTGTCCGCTTCCAGATGCGCGGCCGTCAGGTGCAGGTCGCTGCCGGCCGTCAGGTTCAGGCTGTCCTCGGCCACCAGGCGGCTACCCAGTTGCTGGCGACTGGTTTGCGTGGTCTTGCCGTCATGGCTTTCGGTGGGGATGAACAGCCATTGCTTCGCCCAGTTGACCGGATCGTCCGTCACCTTTTCGCGGGTGGCGGTGTCCAGGGTCAGTTTTTTACCGGCGTGTACCTCGATCTGCCTGGCCTTGCCATGAGCATGGGTAAGTTGCAGGTCGCCATCGGCCTTCAGGTCCAGCTTGCCGGTCTTGCTTACGAGGCTGGCCTGGCGTTTGTCATTGCCCTGTACCTTAAGGTCGCCCGCGGAATGGATGATCAAATCGCGATCCGCGCGCAGCTCCTTGTCGCCGACCTGCACGCCGGCGCCTTCGGCGGTGCTGACGATGCGGATGCGCCCGGCCTGCATGGCGCCAAGCAGGTTGGCATCGATGGAGGTGGCGGCGGGGAGGTGTTCGAGCACCTCGCGACTGCTGGCGTCGACAAGGTTGTGGCCGATGGTCATGTTCAGCTGCCCTTTGGCGAACAGGTGCCCAGTGGTGTCGATACGCGGCGCGATGAGGTCCAGGGCGCCTGCGCCGTTGCTCTGGCCGCGGCCCAACACATTCAGCGTGCCGCTGGCGTCACGGCTGTCGAGGTGTCTGATCTGCCCGTCGTGAATGTCCGCCTTGCCGACCAGGAAGCCGGCGCGGGTGGTATTGATGAAGCTGCCGCCGTTGAGGGTGATGCCGTTGGGGTTGGCGAGCAGGTAATCGGCTTTCTGGCCGAAGATCTCCTGAGCCCCTTCGATCCGCGAGGCGTTCTGGCCGACTACCTCGTTGAGGATGGTCGAGGCGGCGTGGCCCTGGAATTGCGAGTTGGCGCCCAACTGGCCGGCCAGCTGCGACTGCCCGGCCTGCAGGGCATTGTTCAGCACCAGGCCTGGCTTGCCGACGTTGTAGTCGAGGAACTGGTTGTGTGACAGGCCGCTGGTATTGGGCGCGACGATGTCGATGACCGGGACGCCATGGCTGTTGTCGATGATCGGGGTGCCGCCAGGGCCCGGTGTCGGTGTCAGGGCGCCTTGCGCCTGAACCTGGGTGCTGCCCAGCAGGGCAAGGAAGACAGCCCAGCGCAGGGGGTCGGGTCTGGTCTTGGAGACAGGATTTTGCATGAAAACCTCGCAAGTGATGTACGAAATCGTGAAATCAGCTGCGGGAATTCTAAGAATGTCAGTGATGGCATTTATGTGGCTCAACGCCACTATGTCGCGGGGAATGAGGCGATTCTAACTGTAGGAAAAGTGAGCGGTGGTGTAGCGAAAGGGGGCGGGCACTAAAAAAGAAAGGCCTGTCACGCGTGAGCAGGACAGGCCTTTGGTGCCACCGGTGAGCGCTCAGGGGCGGATTTCGATCAGCGTGCCGTCCTTGACCATGCTCCATACTTCGCGCATGTCGTCATTGCGCATGGCGATGCAGCCCTCGGTCCAGTCGAGGGTATGGAAATACCACTCGGGGTACTCCTCGTTGATCGGCGTGCCGTGGATCATGATCATGCTGCCAGCGGCAACACCTTCGCTGCGCGCCTTGGCGGCATCGGTGATATTCGGGTAGGAGATGTGCATGGCCAGGTTGTAGCGGTCGCTGACCTTGCGCCAGTCGAGCCAGTACAGGCCTTCCGGGGTTTTCTTGTCGCCTTCGCGGGCCTTGGCCCCCTTGGGTTGCTTGCCCAGGGAGATGCGGTAGGTCTTGAGCGGCTCGCCACGGCTGATCAGTTGCAGGCGGCGCTCGGACTTGATCACCAGCACCTTGTCGATCAGCCGCTCTTGCTGGGTGCCAGTGGTGGCGGGTTGGACCGGCGACGGCGCGGCCGACGGCGTCTTGCGGATGATAGTCTCGGTGAAGGCGGCTTGCGACACCGAGGCGACACTGAGGCAGAAGAGGGCAAGCAGCCAGCGCATGAAACCATATCCCTGAAAACTTAGGTGGTGGACGACGTGACGTTCATCGGCGGCAGGTATTCATGGCCAATCGGATAGTGCTGCCTGACGCGGTCGCGATAATAGCATTCTAGTGTGCGTGTGACGGTGCGGAAAGCCAGCTCGCGCCAGGGGATCTCGTGCTCTTCGAACAAGCGTACTTCAAGGCTCTCGATGCCCACTGCAAAGTCCAGGTCGGCCAGTTCGGCGCGGAAAAACACGTGCACCTGGTTGATGTGCGGCAGGTCGAACAACTGGTACAGGCAGGTTTCGCCGACCCGCGCGCACGCTTCCTCGACGGTTTCGCGACGCGCGGCGGCATCGAGGGTCTCGCCGTTTTCCATGAAGCCGGCGGGCAGCGTCCAGAACCCTCGGCGCGGTTCTATCGCCCGGCGGCACAGCAGTACCTGGGAGCCCCAGGTAGGCAAGACCCCTGCGACGATATTGGGGTTCTGGTAGTGGATCGTCTGGCAATGATCGCAGACATACCGCAGGCGGCTGTCGCCTTCGGGGATCCGCTGGGTGACCGGTTGGCCGCACGCGCTGCAGAATTTCATGCTTTCATTCATTCCAGTGGGGTCGGACTATCTTGGCGCGCCCGGCCCGCTTATCGCAAGCGGCCTGCGGGCGGGGCTTGGGTGCCTTGCGGCTTTGGTGCATCATGCAGGGCAGGCCTTGGACACGAGAGTGCGTAATGCTGGACGAGCTTCTTCGCCGAATGAGCAAACATACCCCCGCATCACCGGAGACGGACCGCCGTTTCCCCGAAGCGGCGGTGTTGCTGCCCATTACCCGCAGCGAGGAGCCGGAGCTGGTGCTGACCCTGCGCGCCAAGGGCTTGTCCACCCATGGTGGTGAAGTCGCCTTCCCGGGCGGGCGGCGCGACCCTGAGGACCCAGACCTGGTGTTCACGGCCCTGCGCGAAGCCGAGGAGGAAATCGGCCTGCCGCCGGGGCTGGTCGAGGTCATCGGCCCGCTCAGCCCGCTGATCTCGCTGCACGGCCTGAAGGTGACGCCGTTCGTCGGTTTGATCCCGGACTATGTCGAGTACCGCGCCAACGACGCGGAAATTGCCGCCGTGTTCAGTGTGCCGCTGGCGTTTTTCCGCCAGGACCCCCGCGAGCACACCCACCGCATCGACTACCAGGGCCGCAGCTGGTACGTGCCCAGCTACCGCTACGGCGACTACAAGATCTGGGGGCTCTCGGCGATCATGATCGTCGAACTGGTCAACCTGCTGTTCGACGCGGGCATCAGCTTGCACCAGCCCCCCGAGCGTTTCATCGAGAACTGAGCGGGGCACACCCCGCCACTGGCGTTCAACCGTGAGGAGCGACACATGAAATACCGCCTGGGCGACCTGCGCGTCGAAGCCCATCCCGAGAGCTGGGCCGCGCCCACTGCCACGCTGATCGGCAAGGTGCGCCTGCAGGCCCGGGCCAGCGTGTGGTTCGGCGCGGTGCTGCGCGGCGACAACGAGTTGATCGACATCGGCGAGGACAGCAACGTCCAGGACGGCACGGTGATGCACACCGACATGGGCTCGCCGCTGACCCTCGGTCGCGGCGTAACCATCGGCCACAACGCCATGTTGCATGGCTGCTCGGTCGGCGACTACAGCCTGGTCGGCATCAATGCGGTGATCCTCAACGGGGCGCGTATCGGCAAGCACTGCATCATCGGCGCCAACGCCCTGATCCCCGAGGGCAAGGAGATTCCCGACGGCTCGCTGGTGATGGGGTCGCCGGGCAAGGTGGTGCGCGAGTTGACCGAGCAGCAGAAACGCATGCTCGAGGCCAGCGCCGCCCATTATGTGCACAATGCCCAGCGCTATGCCCGTGACCTGGTGAGCGACGATGAGTGACGAGCGGCCCGTGGCCTCGCCCTGTGTCAATGTCTGCGCGCTGGACGAGCAGGATATCTGCACCGGGTGCCAGCGTACGGTGAGCGAGATCACTCGTTGGGGGCGCATGGACAATGCCGAGCGGCGCGTGGTGTTGCAGCGCTGCCATGAGCGGGCGCTGGCGGCCGGGTTGATCATCGGTCTGTAGCACCTGTCGGACAGCCGTGGGAGCGGGCTTGCCCCGCGAAGGGGGCGACGCTAATCTGTCCGGCTTGCCCAATCCGAACACCCATCATGTTCTATCTCATCGCCTATATCAGCAGCGTGGTGCTGATCAACTTTGCCTTCTCCAGTGCGCCGCATCTGGACGTGATCTGGTCCGCCTGGGGCGGGTTGGTGTTCATCCTGCGCGACATGGTGCAGACCCGCTACGGCCATGGCGCGTTGCTGGCCATGCTGGTGGCGCTGGTGCTGTCCTATATCACCTCCGAGCCTGCCATCGCCCTGGCCAGCGCGACCGCGTTCTTCGTCTCCGAACTGATCGACTGGCTGGTGTTCAGCGTTACCCGGCGCCCCCTGCGCGACCGCCTGTGGCTGAGCTCGGCGCTGAGCATCCCGGTGGACACCTTCATCTTCTTCGGCATGATCGGTGCCTTGACGCCTGCAGTGATCGGCACGGCGATGGCCTCGAAGTTCGCCGGGGTCACCGCGGTGTGGTTGATCATGGCCTGGCGGGCACGGCGCGCGGTGGCCACATCCTGATGTAGAATACCGGTCCATTTTTCAGCGGGCGGCAGCCAGCGTGGCGCGGCCCCGGACGCCTTCGAGGACCTGAAATGACCCGTATCGGAACCCCACTGTCGCCCACCGCGACCCGTGTATTGCTGTGCGGCTGCGGCGAGCTGGGCAAGGAAGTGGTGATCGAGCTGCAGCGCCTGGGCGTCGAAGTGATCGCCGTGGACCGCTACGCCAATGCGCCGGCGATGCAGGTCGCGCACCGCAGCCATGTGATCAACATGCTCGATGGCGTGGCCCTGCGCGCAGTGATCGAGGCGGAAAAACCGCATTACATCGTCCCCGAGATCGAAGCCATTGCCACCGCCACGCTGGTCGAGCTCGAGAGCGAAGGCTTCAACGTCGTCCCCACCGCCCGCGCCACCCAGCTGACCATGAACCGCGAAGGCATTCGTCGCCTGGCTGCCGAAGAGCTGGACCTGCCGACCTCGCCGTACCATTTCGCCGACACCTTCGAGGATTACAGCAAGGCGGTGGCCGACCTGGGCTACCCGTGCGTGGTCAAGCCGGTGATGAGCTCGTCCGGCAAGGGCCAGAGCCTGCTGCGTAGCGCCGATGACCTGCAGAAAGCCTGGGACTATGCCCAGGAAGGCGGCCGTGCCGGCAAGGGGCGGGTGATCATCGAAGGCTTCATCGACTTCGAATACGAGATCACCCTGCTCACTGTGCGCCATGTCGGTGGCACGACCTTCCTCGCGCCGGTCGGCCACCGACAGGAAAAAGGCGACTATCAGGAGTCCTGGCAGCCCCAGGCCATGAGCCCGAAGGCATTGGCCGAGTCGCAGCGCGTGGCCCAGGCGGTCACCGACGCGCTGGGCGGCCGTGGCCTGTTCGGTGTGGAACTGTTCGTCAAGGGCGACCAGGTGTGGTTCAGCGAAGTGTCGCCACGCCCGCACGACACGGGCCTTGTGACCCTGATTTCCCAGGACCTGTCGCAGTTCGCCCTGCACGCGCGGGCCATCCTCGGCCTGCCCATCCCGGTGGTGCGCCAGGTCGGCCCGTCGGCGTCGGCGGTGATCCTGCCTGAAGGTCAGTCGCAGCAGACCAGCTTCGCCAACCTGGGCGCGGCGCTGAGCGAGCCGGATACCGCCATCCGCCTGTTCGGCAAGCCAGAGATCAATGGTACTCGGCGCATGGGCGTGTGCCTGGCGCGTGACGAATCGGTCGAGGCGGCGCGGGCCAAGGCGACCCGGGCTTCGCAGGCGGTCAAGGTCGAGTTCTGATCTGAAACGATCGCGGGGCGAGCGCGCTACCACGCCAGTATCAGTCTGGCGTGGTAGCGGGCTTGCCCCGCGATTGATTCAAAGCTCGGTATTGCGCGTCTCTTTCAGGCACAGCACGGCAATCAGACTGATCAGCGCCGCCGCCGACACATAGCCTCCCACCCAGCTCAATCCCCCCATGCTCACCAGTTTCTGGGCAAAGAACGGTGCCGCCGAGGCGCCGACGATGCCGCCCAGGTTGTAGGCCGCCGAAGCGCCGGTGTAGCGCACATGGGTCGGGAACAGCTCCGGCAGCAGCGCGCCCATCGGGGCAAAGGTCACACCCATCAGGAACAGTTCGATGGCCAGGAACAGCGCCACGCCTGCGGTCGAGCCCGAGGTCAGCAGCGGTTCCATGGCAAAGCCCGAGGCAATGGCCAGCAGCGCGCCGGCGATCAGCACCGGCTTGCGCCCATGACGGTCGCTCAACCAGGCCGACAGGGGCGTGGCCAGGGCCATGAACACCACGGCGAAGCACAGCAGGCCGAGGAAGGTTTCACGGCTGTAGCCCAGTGTGGACACGCCATAGCTCAACGAGAACACCGTGGAGATGTAGAACAGCGCGTAGCACACCACCATCGCCGCAGCCCCCAGCAGGGTCGGCAGCCAGTACTGGGAAAACAGCTCGAGCACAGGCATCTTGACCCGCTCCTGGCGGGCCACGGCCTTGGCGAACACCGGGCTTTCCTCGAGTTTCAGGCGCACATAGAGACCGACCAGCACCAATGCGGCGCTGAGCAGGAACGGAATGCGCCAGCCCCATTCGCGGAACTGCTCGTCGCTGAGCACCAGGGCCAGGGTAAGGAACAGGCCGTTGGCGGCGAGGAAGCCGATCGACGGGCCCAACTGCGGGAACATGCCGAACCACGCGCGTTTGCCCTCAGGGGCGTTTTCAGTGGCCAGCAATGCCGCGCCGCCCCATTCGCCGCCCAGCCCCAGGCCTTGGCCGAAGCGCAGCACACAGAGCATGATCGGTGCCCATACGCCGATGCTGTCATACCCGGGCAGCACGCCGATCAGGGTAGTCGAGACGCCCATCAGCAGCAGCGAGGCGACCAGCGTCGACTTGCGCCCGATGCGGTCGCCGAAGTGGCCGAACAGCGCCGATCCCAGTGGCCGGGCGAGGAAGGCGATACCGAAGGTAAGGAAGGCCGCCAGCATTTGCGCGGTGCCGGAACCGGACGGGAAGAACACCGGCCCGATCACCAGCGCGGCGGCGGTGGCGTAGACGTAGAAATCGTAGAACTCGATGGCGGTGCCGATGAAGCTGGCGGTGGCCACCCGGGCAGGCGAGTTGACCGGGGCCGCCGAGGCAGGTTCGGCGTAGGTGGTGCTGGTAGTCATGCGAAGGTCCCTGACAGTCATGCTCCATGGGGCACGGCCCATGTGGCGGGCACACGGGAGCCGGAGCGTATTGTTGTTGGTCGCCGACTGACGATAGCCCAGGGGATAGGCGGTGAGCGGTGGCTGATCGGGGTGCTGAGCAGGACCGCGGGGCGTGTCAGTGGGGCGGACTGGCCGTCGGACGCCGGGTGCGGGTAGCGGGCGGGACGGCAGGGCTGGGTAAGCGTGACCCGAGTATAGCTATCGGGCCAGTGTCCAGACCAGTACCTTGCTCGCGCAATTGTCCTCGGTTTCGAGGATTTCCAGCCGATATCTGCCAATTTTCAGGCAGACAGCGCTTTCTGGAATGCTTTCAAGTGCTTCGGTGACCAGACCGTTCAGGGTTTTCGGCCCGCCGTCGCAGGGCAGGTGCCAGCCCAGGGTACGGTTGATCTCGCGCAGCGAAGCCGTCCCTTCGATGACGAAGCGGCCATCAGGCTGAGGGTGGACATGCGGGTTGTCCAGGTTCTGCTCGTCCTCGAACTCGCCAACGATCTCTTCGAGAATGTCTTCCAAAGTGACGATACCCAGTACTTCGCCATACTCGTCCACCACCACGCCCATGCGCCGCTGCTGCTTGTGGAAGTTCAGCAACTGCATCTGCAGCGGTGTGCTCTCGGGCACGAAGTAGGGCTCGTAGCAGGCGGCCTGGAGCTTCTCCTGGGTGAGCTCTGCCCGCGGCAGCAGGTGGCTGATCAGCTTGGTGTTGAGGACGGCTTCTACCTGGTTGATGTCGTTGTGATAGACCGGCAGGCGCGTGTGGCGGCTGATGATCAGTTGCTCGATGATCTGCTCGATGGGATCGTCGAGGTTGATGCCGTCTACTTCGTTGCGCGGTACCAGGATGTCGTTGACGGTGATCTTGTCCAGCGCCTGCAGGCCCTCCAGCAGGCCGTGCTGGCTGGTCTCGGCAGGTTCGTCTTCGTCGAATGCTTCGCCCTGCTGCGGGTGCAGTGCCACCGCAGTGGGTTGCACGCGGAACGGGCGCAGGATCACTTTGGCGCAGCCGTCGAGCAGGCAGCCCAGCGGCTGCAGCAACGTCAGCGGCAATTTCAGCAGGTTGCCGCCCAGGTCCAGGAAGGCTTGCGGGTTGCGGCGTGCCAGGCGGCGCGGCAGATAGTCGGCGAGCACCAGGAGGGTGAAACTGGCGCCAAGGCCGGCCAGCCAGAAGCCGTGTTCACCGCTGTAGCGCTGGCCAATCAGGCAGGCCAGGCCCAGTACCAGCAACTTGCCGAGGCTGGCGCCGAGCACCAGGCCCTGGGCGGGCAGGGTG